>CAMBWO010000028.1 GCA_945871285.1 Pseudorhodobacter antarcticus
CCGCCCGCATCAACCCGCGCCAGACCGCCGCAGCCCTTGTGGCCGCCATCGGCACGCGGGGTCAGGTGATTGTGGGCGACGCCCCCGACGACGGCCCGACGATCTGGGCCACGGGCATTGCGGGCCTTGACGCGCTATCGGCCTCTTTGGGCGGCACTGTCGGCGCGGGGGTCAAGGGGCAGGCCGCCCTTTTGCGATACGATGCTGCCGACCTGCCGCAACTGTTCGTCGACACCCTGCACATCGTCCCCCATGCCGACGGCACCGTCGCCATCGGCTCGACCTCGGAACACAGCTGGGCCGACCCCACCAGCACCGACGCCCAGCTTGACACCCTGATCGCCCGCGCCTGCGCCGCGCTGCCCGCCCTGCATGGTGCCCCCGTGCTGGACCGCTGGGCCGCCCTGCGCCCCCGTGCCCGCAGCCGTGCGCCCGTTTTGGGGGAATGGCCGGACAGACCCGGGCATTTTATTGCCAATGGCGGCTTTAAGATCGGGTTCGGCATGGCGCCCAAGGTGGCGCAAACGATGGTGGATCTGGTGCTCGAGGGGCGCGACACCATCCCTGACGGTTTCCGCACGGCGGCGCTCTAGCCCTCGGCGCCGCGCCGGGCTAGGGTCGCGCCGCACCTTGTGGGGGATGATGTGGGCGGTCTGGATGTTTTGCATTTCGCCCTTGCCTTGGGCATCACCTTCTTTGCGGGCTTCGTCAAAGGGGCCATCGGTTTTGCCATGCCGATGATCATGATCTCGGGCTTCTCCAGCTTTTTGCCGCCGGAAACCGCGCTGGCGGGGCTGATCCTGCCGACCGTGGCCACCAACCTGAGCCAGGCGTTCCGGCAGGGCGCGGCGGCGGCTTGGGAGACCGTCGTGACCTACCGCCGCATCCTGCTGGCCACGGTGATCTTTATCGTCGTGTCGGCGGGGTTCGTGCATGTCATCCCGCAGACCTTGTTCCTGCTGGTTCTGGGCGTGCCGATCACCGCCTTTGCCCTGGCCCAGCTGGCTGGGGTGAACCTGGCCTTGAAGCTGGAGCATCGCAACCGGGCGGAATGGATTCTGGGCGCGGTTGGCGGCCTTTATGGCGGCATCTCGGGGGTCTGGGGGCCGCCGTTGCTGGTGTATCTGCTGTCGATCAAGGCGGGCAAGGTCGAGGTTGTCCGGGTGCAGGGCGTGGTGTTCCTGATCGGGGCGGTGGTGTTGTTTGGGGCCCATCTGCAATCGGGGGTGCTGAACGGGGCGACGCTGACCTTTTCGGCGATCCTCGTCATTCCGGCGCTGATCGGGCAGACCTTGGGCACCTTCATTCAGGACCGTCTGGACCAGACAAGGTTTCGGCGCTGGACGCTGATCTTGCTGGTTCTGACGGGCCTGAACCTGGCCCGAAGGGCGGTATGGTGAGCGTCCACATGTGGACACTTCACGATACCGCGCAAAATCAACGGGTTGGAATTATCCGTTCATAGAATAACAAGGTTTGCCCGCAGGCCCGCCCGTTACCCGATGGCGCAGGCCCGGACATCGGCGTCGATGAAGGGCAGATACTGTTCGAAATTGGCGGCGAACATGCCCACCAGTTTTTGCGCCTGCCGGTCATACTGCGCCGCGTCCACCCAGGTGGAGCGGGGGTCCAGCAGGCCGCGGCCCACGCCCGCCAACTCGATCGGCACCTCGAAGCCAAAGTTCGGATCGCGGCGGAAGGGGGCTGCGGCCAGGGACCCGTCCAGAGCTGCGGCCAGCAGGGCGCGGGTGGCCCGGATCGGCATCCGCTTGCCATCGCCATAGGCGCCGCCGGTCCAGCCGGTGTTGACCAGCCAGCACGACGCGCCATGCTTGGCGATCTTGGCGGCCAGCAGTTTGCCATACACCTCGGGGCGGCGGGGCATGAAGGGGGCGCCGAAACAGGTGCTGAAGGTCGGCTGCGGTTCGGTCACGCCACGTTCGGTGCCCGCCACCTTGGAGGTGAAGCCGGACAGGAAATGATACATCGCCTGCGCCGGGGTCAGCCGGGCGATGGGGGGCAGCACGCCAAAGGCGTCACAAGTCAGCATCACGACATGCTTGGGGTGGCCGCCCAGACCCGTGGCCGAGGCGTTGGAGATGTAGTCCAGCGGATAGGCGCAGCGGGTGTTGGCCGTCAGGCTGTCATCGGCGAAATCCAGTTCCAGCGTTTCGGGGTCATAGACCATGTTTTCCACAACGGTGGCGAAACGGTGGGTGGTGGCATAGATTTCCGGCTCGGCCTCGGCCGACAGGTTGATGGTCTTGGCATAGCAGCCGCCCTCGAAATTGAAGGTGCCGCGTTCGGACCAGCCGTGTTCATCATCGCCAATCAGGGTGCGCGACGGGTCGGCGGACAGGGTGGTTTTCCCGGTGCCCGACAGGCCAAAGAACACGGCCGTGTCGACCGGGTTGCCGATGGCGTGGTTGGCGCTGCAATGCATCGCCATCACGCCCTTTTCGGGCAGCAGGTAGTTCAGCAGGGTGAACACGGCCTTTTTGTTTTCCCCGGCATATTCGGTGTTGGCGATCAGGATCACCTTGGCGTCAAAGTTCAGCGCAATGACGGTTTCGGTGCGGCAACCGTGGCGGGCCGGATCGGCCTTGAAAGAGGGGCAGTTGATCACGGTCCAGTCGGGGGTGAAGGTGTCCAGTTCGGCACGTTCAGGGCGGCGCAGCAGGTGGCGGATGAACAGGCCATGCCAGGCCAGTTCGGTGACCATCCGCACGTCCAGCCGGTGAATGGGGTCGGCCCCGGCATAAAGGTCCTGCACAAAGAAATCGCGGCCCTGCATATGGGCCAGCATATCGGCATAAAGTCGATCAAAGGCATCAGGCGTCATGGCGGCGTTGTTGTCCCACCAGATCGTGTGTTCCACCGACGGGGTGCGCACCACGAATTTATCCTTGGGCGAACGGCCGGTATACTGGCCGGTGGCGCACAGAAAGGCACCGCCGCGGCCCAGACGCCCCTCGCCCCGCGTGAGGGCGGCTTGGACCAAGGCGGGCTCCAGATCGTTATAATAGACGCGCCCCAGCCCGGTGATGCCCTGATCCTCTAGCCGTTTTGCGGGGTTCACGCGTCCGTCTGTCATTTTGAAAGCTCCGTTGGCCGCGAAAGGGCGGCAGCAAATGGTTCAAAAGTGAATGGCCCGGTCGCGGGCCATTCGCGGGCAAAAGATGCCGGGCACCCTTTGATATTTTTCTATAACATCACGATTTCTAAGGAGAAAAGCGTTGATTTGCCCCGTTAGCGCAACCAGCGGCAAGTTAGCGCAACCAAATGCGGCACAACCGGGCGACTGCGGCAAATTAGTCATTCCTTTGGGTTTTTCGCACCTGATAGGAGTCCAGACCCCCAGCGATTCGCACTTTGCAGTTGATTCCTGGGGCGCAAAAACAGATCATACAGGAAAAATTAGGCAAACCGAGCAGAATAGGACAGCCCAACATGGCAAGGATCGCCCTTGTGGACGACGACAGGAACATCCTGACGTCGGTTTCGATGACTTTGGAGGCCGAGGGATTCGAGGTCGAAACATTTAACGACGGACAATCGGCCCTGGATGCCTTTAACCGACGCATGCCGGATATGGCCGTTCTGGACATAAAGATGCCCAGGATGGACGGCATGGACCTGCTGCAACGCCTGCGGCAGAAAACCACGATGCCGGTGATTTTCCTCACCTCCAAGGACGATGAGATTGACGAGGTGCTGGGCCTGCGGATGGGCGCGGACGATTACGTCAAAAAGCCGTTCAGCCAGCGTCTGCTGGTGGAGCGCATCCGGTCGCTGCTGCGCCGTCAGGATGCGATTTCGACGGGGGAGGTAGCGACCACCGAAGAAACCAAGATCATGGAGCGGGGCAATCTGCGGATGGACCCCCTGCGCCATTCGGTCAGCTGGAAGGGGGCCGATGTGTCCCTGACCGTGACCGAGTTCATGCTGTTGCAAGCCCTGGCCCAGCGGCCCGGTTTCGTGAAAAGCCGCGATCAGCTGATGGACGTGGCCTATGACGACCAGGTCTATGTCGACGACCGCACCATCGACAGCCATATCAAACGCCTGCGCAAGAAGATGCGTCAGGTCGATGACACCTTTTCGGCGATCGAAACGTTGTATGGCATTGGCTATCGTTACAACGAAGAATGACAGCGATACCGCAAATCAAGATGGCGCAAAAGCGCACCCACAAGCCCGGTGAAGTGCTGTTGGGCGAGGATTGGACCTCGCCCGAGAGCATGGCCGATGTGACCCTGCGCGACGTGCGCAAGCGGCGGTCGCTGGTTTCGTTGAACCATTCGCCGCTGGCGCGCAAGATCATCATCTTCAACCTGATGGCGCTGGTCATTCTGGTGGCGGGGGTTCTGTTCATGAACCCCTTCCGCGACACGCTGGTGTTGCAGCGCGAGAATGGGTTGAAGCAGGAGGCGCTGCTGATCGCCGATGTGTTCGAGGCGGGTCTGGCCGACAATGACGCGGGCCTGCCGACCGATACGCAGCTGATTGCGGACCAGTTGCGCCGCACCACGATCAGTTCCGGGGTCGAAGCGTTCATCTTTGACCGCAACGGCGACCTTCTGGCCTCGGCCGTGGGGGCTGCCAGCACGGCGCCGGTCAGTCAGCAACGGTCCACCATCATCACCGATTTCCTGAACATGATCTGGGACGGGATTTCAGGGCTGTTGAGCGGCGGGGCCTCGGACAAGGCCAAGGTCAGCAGTCTTGACGTGGCGCAAAAGCTGTTTGCCGATGCCCGCAATGGCGAGACCAAGGCGAACACCGGGCAGGGGCCCGAGGGGGGCGCGTCGTTCTCGGTCGCCACGCCCATCGTTCACAATGGCGTGGTTCAGGGGGTGGTCGCCGTCACCTCGGCCGAGGGTGAGATTGACCGGTTGGTGCGTTATGAGCGTGAGCAGATCCTGCAAATGTTCGTGATCGCGCTGCTGGTGTCGATCGGCCTGTCGCTGGTTCTGGCGTCCACCATCGCGAACCCGCTGTCCGACCTTGCAGCCGCTGCCGAGATCGGCGGCGACCGGGACGGGCAGGCGCGCAATGCGGGCCGCGTGCGCATCCCTGACCTGACGGCGCGCCCGGATGAGATTGGCCGCCTGTCGGTGGCGATGCGGGGAATGGTCACCGCGCTTTATGACCGGATCGACGCCAACGAACAGTTCGCCGCCGATGTCAGCCATGAGATCAAGAACCCGCTGGCGTCGCTGCGCTCGGCCGTGGGGTCGTTGCGGTTTGTGAAAAAGGAAGAGCATCGCGAAAAGCTGCTGGATGTCATCGAACATGACGTGCGCCGGCTGGACCGGCTGGTCAGCGACATTTCCAACGCCAGCCGTCTGGACAGCGAATTGGTCAAGGAAGAGGAAGAGCCGTTCAACCTGATCAAGACCCTGACCAACCTGACCGAATATCTGGGCAAGCAGGCGAATGAAAAGGGGGTCGAGTTCATCACCGATTTCCCGAATGAACCCATACGCATCAACGGGTTGGAGGCGCGGCTGGCGCAGGTGTTCGTCAATCTGATCACCAACGCCATATCCTTTTGCGACACGGGCGACGCGGTGCGGGTGTGGGCGCGCAAACGCGAAAACCGCGTGTTGATCGTGGTCGAGGATACCGGGCCGGGCATTCCCGAACAGGCGCTGACAAAGGTGTTCAAACGGTTTTATTCCGAACGCCCGCAGGGTGATTTCGGCAACCATTCGGGCCTGGGCCTGGCAATTTCCAAACAGATCGTCGAGGCGCATGGCGGTGTGGTCTGGGCCGAAAACATCCGTCCGACGCAGGCTGATGTCACTTCGGAACCCTTGGGTGCGCGGTTCGTGGTGGGTCTGCCGGTGTGATGCCGCCCGTCCTGATGCATGCCAGTTGCGTGGCAATATCAGGCCGGGGCTTGCTGATCATCGGGCCCTCCGGGTCCGGCAAATCGGCCCTTGCGCTGGACCTGATGGCCTTGGGCGCGCGGCTTGTGGCCGACGACCAGACCGAGCTGACCCTGCACGACAAGACCGTGATCGCCCGCTGCCCCCCTGCCCTGCATGGGCTGATCGAGGCGCGGGGAGTGGGCATCCTGACCGCCCCCACCCTGCCGGAAACGACCATCGCGCTGGTCGCCGATCTGTCGCAACGCGAACCCGACCGCCTGCCGCCGCACCGAAAGACCTTGCTTTTGGGCCAAGAGGTCGACCTTGTGCTGGGGCAGGGCAATCCCCATTTCCCTTCGGCGGTTCTGTGCTATCTGACCGGATCAAGGCAGGCCTGAGACACGATGGAAGATCACACCGACACCCAGGAACATCGTTTGATCCTGATCACCGGCCCCTCGGGGGCAGGTCGGTCAACGGCTATCCATGCGCTGGAGGATCTGGGCTATGAGGTGATCGACAACCTGCCGCTGAGCCTGATTCCCCGGCTGATCGAGGGGCCGCCGCTGGGCCGCCCCATCGCGTTGGGGCTGGACGTGCGCAACCGCGACTTTAACGCCACCGCCCTGATTGCGCTGATTGACCGGCTGACCCGTGACCCGCGCGTGCTGCTGGATGTGCTGTATCTGGACTGCGCGCCCTCGGTCCTGATCCGCCGCTATACCCAGACCCGCCGCCGCCACCCGATGACCGAGGCCGCGACCCCGGCCGAGGGGATTGACCGCGAGATTGACCTGCTGGCCCCCATCCGGGTGCGTGCCGACCATCTGATCGACACCTCCGAGATGTCGCCGCATGAATTGAAGGCCGAAATCGGCCAGTGGTTTGACCCCGGCGAGGACCGCCGTCTGGCGATTTCGGTGCAAAGTTTCAGCTACAAACGCGGTCTGCCGCGGGGGTTGGACATGGTGTTTGACTGCCGGTTTTTGGCGAACCCCTACTGGAACCCCGCCCTGCGCGACCGGGACGGTCGTGATTCGGCGGTCGCCGCCCATATCGAGGCGGACCCCCGCTTTGCCCCGTTCTTCCACAGGTTGCAGGACCTGGTGTTGTTGCTGCTGCCCGCACAGCTGGAGGAGGGCAAAGCCCACCTGGCGATCGGCTTTGGCTGCACCGGCGGGCAACACAGGTCTGTTGCAGTTGCAGAAAAATTGGCGCAAGTGCTTGCGGAGGCGGGGTGGCAAGTGTCAAAACGTCATAGAGAACTGGAACGCAGGGTGGCCCCAATGGTCACGGACGGTATCGGGGTAGTGCGCGCGTGATCGGGATCGTGATTGTCGCTCATGGCGGGCTGGCGCGGGAATATCTATCCGCGGTCGAACATGTGGTCGGCCGGCAACCGGACATGCAGGCCATCGCGATCGAGGATGATTGCGACCGTGGCAAGAAACAGGCGGAAATCTGCGCAGCCGCCAATGCGGTCGATCATGGCGGCGGCGTTGTGGTTGTGACCGACATGTTCGGCGGATCGCCCTCGAACCTGTCGCTGATGGCCTGCGCGGGCGGGCCGGGGCGACGGATCATCTATGGCGCCAACCTGCCCATGCTGATCAAACTGACCAAATCCAGAGGCTTGGCCGTGCAGGACGCCGTCGCGGCAGCACTGGAGGCCGGTCGCAAATACATCAACAGCGTCGATCTTGGCAGCGGCGCGTGAGGCAGTCATGACGGTAATGACCCTGTCCATCGTCAACGAAAAGGGGCTGCATGCCCGCGCCTCGGCCAAATTCGTCGAGGTGGTCGAGGAGTTTGACGCAACGGCACAGGTCAGTCGTGACGGTATGACGGTGTCGGGCGACAGCATCATGGGGCTTTTGATGTTGGCAGCCTCTCGCGGAACCACTATTGAGGTGGAGACTGGCGGGCCGCAGGCCGCGGAACTGGGCGTTGCCCTGACCGCACTTGTGGCAAACCGCTTTGGCGAAGACCGCTGAGGGCAGGCCCGTCCCCGGACGGGCCGAGAAGGAAGGCTGACGCGCCGTGACCGAAATGCACAAGACCGGCCCGATGGCACCGCAAGCGGTTTCCCGGCCGGGAACCGAGCGGCGCTATGACATGCGCCGGCTGTCCTATGCCGGGACGTTCACCAACCCGTTCAAGGCCGGATCGATTCGCGCGATTGAATGGCTGACGGCCAAGTTGAAGCTGTTGAGCATGATTCGCAGCTTTGAACGGTCGGGCGCGCCGGTGGGTGTGGCCTTCTGGTCCAAGGCGATCCGCCATATGGGCATAAGGATCGACACCCCGGATGACGAGATTGCGCGGATTCCTGCGACCGGTCCGGTGGTGATGGTGGCGAACCATCCGCATGGGTTGGTGGACGGCATGATCATGGCCGAGATGGTCAGCCGGGTGCGCCCCGATTTCCGCATCCTGACCCGCAGCCTGCTGTCCGGCATCCCCGAGATCGAGGAATTCATGATCCCGGTCCCCTTTCCGCACGAGGAGAATGCCCGCGAACTGGGGCTGGAGATGCGGGACAAGACGATGGCGCATCTGCGCAACAACGGGCTGGTCATCCTGTTCCCGGCCGGCCGCGTTGCCAATTCGGAAACCTTCTTTGGCCCCGCGGTCGAGGCGGAGTGGAACGTGTTCACCCACAAGATGGTCCGTCAGTCGGGGGCGACGATCGTGCCGATCCACTTTACCGGGCAGAACTCGCGCTATTATCAGATCGCCGCGCTGCTGGGGGCGTCGCTGCGGCAGGGGTTGCTGCTGTATGAGATCAAGCGTGCCCTGTACAAACCGCAGCGCCCCTATATCGGCGAGCCGATCCCGGCCAGCGAGCTGGAGAAATGGCCTGGCAACCCGCGCGGCTTTCTGGCCTGGCTGCGCGAGCATACCTTGGGTTTGGGGCAGTCTAAATAAGACCCTGCTGCCGGAACAGCGCCTTGAGGTCGGTTTCAGGCCGGGCACCGTAGTGGCTGATCACCTCGGCCGCCGCGACGCAGCCCATGCGGCCACAGATGGCCAGCGTCTGGCCGGTGGCGATGCCATAGAGGAACCCGGCGGCGAACTGGTCGCCCGCCCCCGTCGCATCGACCGGAACCACGCGGTTGACCGGCACGATGGCCTGTTCGTCGCCCCGCACCACGATCACGTCATGGCCCGACCGCGTGCAGGCGATCAGCCCCGAATCGGCAGCGGCCATTTCCAGCGCGGCTGACAGGTCGCACTGATACAGCGACGTCCATTCATGTTCGTTGCCGATCACGAAATCCAGATCCTTGACCAGACGGCGGAAATCATTCCGGTGGCGTTCGACGCAGAACGGGTCCGACAGGGCGATGCCCGCCTTGCCGCCGCCCTGCTGACACAGCCGCGCCGCCCGTTCAAAGGCCTGCTTGCCGTCGGGCTTGTCATAGAGATACCCCTCCAGAAACAGCAGTTCGGCCCGGCCCGCCACATCATCCGCCACATCCTGCGGCCCCAGTTCGGACGAGATGCCCAGATAGGTGTTCATCGACCGCTCGCCATCCGGCGCCACAAAGATCATCGAGCGCGAGGTGGGCAGGTCGCCGCCCGCAACCGGCGGGTTGACGAAATCGGTGCCCTGTTCGGCCATGGTCTTGGCGTAGAACCGACCCAGCGCATCATCATGCACCCGCCCGATGAACCCGGTGGTCAGGCCCAGATTGCCAAGGCCCGCCAGCGTGTTGGCGACCGACCCGCCCGGCGCCTGAACCCGGTCTTTCATCGCGCCGTACAGCAGCTCGCCACGCTCTTTCTCGACCAGCTGCATGATGCCCTTTTCAATGCCCATCAGGTCCAGAAAGCTGTCATCGGCGGCCGAGAACACATCGACGATGGCATTGCCGATGCCGACGACCTGATAGGTTTTCATAGGGTTTTATCCTCATACAGACAGAATTCAGCGATGGGGCAGTCGGGGCAGCGCGGTTTGCGCGCAGTGCAGATATAGCGGCCATGCAGGATCAGCCAGTGGTGGGCGTGAAACTGGAACTCGACCGGGACATGGTCCTCGATGGCGCGTTCGACGGTTTCCACATCGCGGCCGGGGCAAATGCCGGTGCGGTTGCCGACGCGGAAGATATGGGTATCCACGGCCTGCGCGGGATGGCCGAACCACATGCTCAGCACCACATTGGCCGTCTTGCGCCCGACACCGGGCAGGGATTGCAGGGCGGCCCGGCTGGAGGGCACCTCGCCGCCATAGTGATCGACCAGCAGCTGTGCCATGCGCATCACATTCCTGGCCTTGGTGCGAAACAGGCCGATGGTCTTGATATGCTGGATCAGCTCCTCTTCGCCCAAGGCCAGCATCTTGGCGGGCGTGTCGGCCAGGGCAAACAGGGCCGCTGTCGCCTTGTTCACGCCCACGTCGGTGGCCTGCGCCGACAGGGCCACGGCGACCAGCAGGGTATAGGCGTTCAGGTGGTGCAATTCGCCCTTCGGTTCCGGCTCCTGGGCCTGAAACCGGGTAAAGACCGCCTTCATCGTGAGGTAATCGAGTTGCCGCGCCATTCCCGCCCTATGCCCCAGCCCGCGCTGCCAAACAAGCAGGTTTCGGGTCGCAACATGCCGCCGCAGACCCTAATATCAGGTCAAGGAGGCTGCCATGACCGAACCCTATCATTACGCCGTCATCGCCCGTGCGCTGGATGTGATCGACGCCGAGGGGCCCGCCCTGACACTGGACGCGCTTGCCGCCCGGATGGCGATGTCGCCCGCCCATTTTCAGCGGGTGTTTTCGCAATGGGTGGGGGTCAGCCCCAAGAAATATCAGCAATACCTGACGCTGGACCATGCCCGCACCCTGCTGGCCGACCGCTTTACCGTGCTGGAGGCGGCGCATGAGGCGGGCCTGTCGGGCGCCAGCCGCCTGCACGACCTGTTCCTGACCTGGGAGGCGATGAGCCCCGGCGACTATGCCAAGGGTGGGGCGGGTCTGATGATCCGCTGGGGGTGGTTTGACAGCCCCTTTGGCCCGGCGCTGGTGATGGGCACCGACCGGGGCATTTGCGGCCTGGGCTTCGCCGCCGAGATGGGCGAGGACTGGGCGATGCAGGACCTGAGGGGCCGCTGGCCGCTGGCCACCTTTATCGAGGAGCCCGAGCGGCTGCGCCCCTGGGTTCAGGCCGCCTTTGGCGGTCAGGCGGCGCCCATGGTCCTGATCGGCGCGCCGTTCCAGATCAAGGTGTGGGAGGCGTTGCTGCGCGTCCCCTCGGGTCAGGTGACGACCTATTCCGAACTCGCCCGCGCCGTCGGCCACCCCGCCGCCGTGCGCGCCGTGGGCACCGCCGTGGGGCGCAATCCGATCAGCCTGTTCATCCCCTGCCACCGCGCCCTGCGCAAATCGGGCGGCCTTGGCGGCTATCACTGGGGCCTGCCGGTCAAGCGCGCGATCCTGGCCTGGGAGGCGGCCCGCCACGACGCCGCATAGGCGAAAAATCGCCAGCACTGCTGCATGTCTGTGCGGACCGGCGGCCTGCTGATATAAGATGGCGTGGCCCAAAGAGGCCGATCCATCCGAGGCAGTTCATCATGACCATCAAGACCCCAATCGCCCTGTCGCTGGCCGCCCTGCTGGGCCTGGCCGCCTGTCAGGACAGCGCGACCCGTATTCAGGACCCGAATTACCGCACCCAGAACGGGGCGCTGACCGGTGCCGTGCTGGGCGGCATCCTGGGTGCCGCCGCCGGTGGCGGAGGCAGCAACGAGGCGCGCAACCGTTCGGCGCTGCTGGGGGCGGCGGTGGGTGCGGCGGCCGGTGGTGCCATCGGCGCCAACCTGGACGCGCAGGCCGCCGATCTGCGCAACAACCTGGGCAACCCCAATGTGACCGTGACCAACATGGGCGGCTATCTGCTGGTGAACCTGCCCGAGTCGGTGACCTTTGCCACCGACAGCGCCGCCGTGCGCCCCGATCTGGCCGGCGAAATCCGGTCCATCGCGGCGAACCTGGTCAGCTATCCCAACAGCACGATCCAGGTGATCGGCCATACCGACAACACCGGGACCGCCGCCTATAACTTTGATCTGTCGCAGCGCC
Organism: Pseudorhodobacter antarcticus; assembly: GCA_945871285.1. Lineage (GTDB taxonomy): Bacteria > Pseudomonadota > Alphaproteobacteria > Rhodobacterales > Rhodobacteraceae > Stagnihabitans. The sequence continues at coordinate 11,950 of CAMBWO010000028.1, forward strand.
GCGCCGTTGCCGTGCGGGATATTTTGCTCAGCGCGGGCGTGCCGTCCAACCGTCTGTCCGCCGCGGGCGCGGGCGAGGATCGCCCGGTTGCCACGAACCTGACCACCTCGGGCCGTGCGCAAAACCGCCGGGTCGAGATCATCATCACGCCCAAGAACTGAACCTGAACGGCCCGGGCAATTGGTCCGGGCCGCATATGCCAAAGCAAAAGGCCCGGACAGAGTGTCCGGGCCTTTTGTATTCTTGGGCCGATGGATCAGTGCAGGCGCGCTGCAACCTGGTCAATCGCCGCGTCGATCGAGGCTGTCGCCCCCTCCGCCGTCATCTGCCGCGCCAGAACCTCACCGGCCACCACAATCGACACGGTGATCGCCTGATTGCGCACGGCCAGTTCGGCGGCCTTGACGGCGCTTTCGATCTGGTCCTCGGCCGCCGCCAGACGGCGTTCGATCGAGGCATGCAGGTCTTGCTTGGCCTGTGCGGCCGCAGCCATGGCTTCTTCCTTGGCACTGGCGATGATGCGCAGCGACTGGGCCTGCACCTCTTTCTGCTTGGCCTCATAGCTGGCCAGCAGCGCCTTGGCTTCCTCGCGCAGCAGGCGCGCCTCGTCCAGGGTGTTGCGGATGCCTTGCGCCCGGTCGTCCAACAGGCGACCCAGCAGGGCCGGCACCTTTTTCCAGACCAGAATGCCGACGAACACGAGGAATGCGATCAGCACGACAAAGTTCGTGTTGCGCAAGCTGAAGAATGGACCCGTTGCCGCAACGGCCGGGCTGGCCATCAAAACTGCTGCGATTGCGATCAGTCTGTTCATCGCCTTATCCTTTCAGCCGTGCCGTGACCGCAGCCTCGATGGCGCGGGCATCGACCGCACCGCCCATGGCCACGACCAATTCGGCCGCCGTATCCTTGGCGACCGAAGCCACCACGTCCGACGCTGCCGCCCGGATCTCGTCAATCCGGCTGGCCGATTCCGCCGTCTTGGCGGCAATCTCGGCATCCGCCTTGGCGATGGCGGCGTTCAGGTCGGCCTGAATCTCGGCCTTGGCCGCCGCCACGATCTTGCCCGCTTCGGCACGGGCCGAAACCAGGGCGGCGTTATAGGCCTTCTCCGCCTCCAGCGCCTTGTGCTTCAGCTCTTCGGCGGCGGCCAGGTCACCGGAAATCTGGCCCCGGCGCGTCGTCAGAATGCCACCGATCCGGGGCAAAGCCACGGTCCGCAGCACAAAGAAGATCACCGCAAGCGTGACCAGCAACCAGAAGATCTGGTTGGGGAATGTCGAAAAGTCCAGCTGCGGCATACCTGCCTTGGCGGCTTCGTGTGCTGTCTCAGTCGTTGCCATCTTGCCCTCCGTCGGACCCCTTGGACTTTCAGGACGGGCGCCTTGGCACCCGTCCTGACCGTAGAAGGGTCAGATCAGACTGCGAACATCAGCAGCAGCGCGACGAGGAACGAGAAGATCCCCAGGGCTTCTGCGAAGGCCAGACCGATGAACAGCGTCGCGGTCTGCGAGGCGGCTGCCGACGGGTTGCGCAGGGCGCCTGCCAGGAAGTTGCCGGCCACATGGCCAACACCGATGGCGGCTGCGCCCGAACCGATGGCGGCCAGACCGGCGCCGATGAACTTGCCGATTGCGGCTGCTGCTTCGAGTTCCATGTTGTATCTCCTTGGGATGGAATTTGGATAGGGTTCAGTGACCGGGGTGCAATGCGTCTTTCAGATACACGCAGGTCAGAATGGTAAAGACATAGGCCTGGATGAAGGCGACCAGCACCTCCAGCGCATAGATCGCGACAATGGCCAGGATCGAGATGGGCGTGACCAGCACACCGATGCCCGAGATCAGGATCAAGGGCGCAAAGGCCGCGAACACCTTGATCACGGCATGGCCAGCCATGATGTTGCCCGCAAGACGAATGGAATGGCTGACCGGGCGGACGAAGTAGGAAATCACCTCGATCACCGCGATGATCGGCCGCAGGATCAGCGGCGCGTCCGACATCCAGAACAGGCCCAGAAAGCCGACGCCATGCTTGGCCAGACCCAGCAAGGTCACGAACAGGAACACGCCAAAGCCCAAGATCGCCGTCACGGCAATATGGCTGGTGGGGGTGAACGAGGCGGGCAGCAGGCCCAGCAGGTTGGTGAACAGGATGAACACGAACAGCGTCATGATCATCGGGAAATACTTGACGCCGTCGTGGCCCGTCACATCCTCGACCATCTTGTAGATGAAGTCATAGGCCATCTCGCCCAAGGACTGCAGCCGGCCGGGGATCATCGACCGCCGCGCCGACCCCAACACGAACACCACGATGATCGCGAGAGTGGCCAGCGCCATCCACAGCGTCGCGTTGGTCGGCGTGTACCAATGGATCGGACCATGGCCAAACAGGCGCGTGATCTCGAATTGCTCCAAAGGATGGAACGCCAAACCTTCGCTGTGCTCTGTGCCTGCCACGTCAGTCTTCCTCTTCGTCAGCGGCCGCCGGGGCCGCAGGTGTCGCTTGCGGGCCAGACTTGGCCTGCATCTCCCGGGCCGAGGACAGCATGGTTTTCACCCCCGCCGCAAAGCCCGCCAATATGAACAGCACGAGAAAAATCGGCATGGTCCCAAACACGGTATCCAAGCCAAATCCGATGCCGAAACCGATCATCAGACCGGCCACCAATTCAATCACCATCCGCCAAGCCAGTTGGGCCTGACGATGGGCGTCCGCCTTTGGGCTGCGCGGCGGCTCATGTGCCGCCTTCGCCGCCGCAATCCGCTTTTCCAGCGCATCCAAACGCGCCTTCTCAGCTTCTGTCGTCACGGGCGGAAACCCCTCTTAGGACAGCGTCTGACTACGAAACCCCACCCGGCGAGTCAAGTCGCCAAATCGGCCCCTAACCCATTGAAATCGCACACCCTGCCCCGATGCCACGCGCCCCGGCATATTCAACCATATGGTTGACGATCGCCCCGCCGCGCCGGATACTGCCCCCATGACGCCAAATCTGGATGCCACCTTCTCTGCCCTGGCCGACCCGACCCGTCGGGCGATCCTGTCCATGCTGCTTGAGGATGACATGGCCGTCACCGATGTCGCCGCCCCCTTCCAGATGTCCCTTGCCGCCATTTCCAAACATCTGGCCATCCTGGCCGAGGCCGGCCTGATCTCTCAGGAGAAACGCGGCCGGATCAACTGGTGCAAACTGGAACCCGACGCCCTGCGCGACGGCTTCACCTGGATGCAAAGCTTTGGCCAGCTGCAACCCTTCGACCTCGACGCGCTCGAACGCTTCATCGCAGCCGAACTCAACGCCCCCGACTGACCCTTCATTTCGGCAAAAATACTCCACGGTGGGGTCCGGGGCGGTGTGAAACCGCCCCGGCGGCCTGCCCAGCACCCGCCCTCAGCCCTTTGCGAACCAATCTTTATACTGATCGCGCAGCACATTCTTTTGCACCTTGCCCATGGTGTTGCGCGGCAGGTCCGCCACCACAACCGCCGCCCGTGGCTGCCTGAACCGGGCAAGCTCCGGCGCAATCGCCTCCAAAGCCGCCTCCGCCTCGCCCCCCACCAGCACCGCAAACACCGCCTCGCCCAGATCCGGATGCGGCAGGCCGATCACGGCACTTTCCTGCACCCCCGGCACGGCGTCCAGCAGCAACTCCACCTCCTTGGGGTAAACGTTATACCCCCCGGTGATGATCAGATCCTTGGCCCGCCCCACGATGGTGACATAGCCCTCGGCATCGACCTGCCCCAGATCGCCGGTGATGAACCAGCCATCCGGCCGCAACTCCTCGGCCGTCTTTTCGGGCATCTGCCAATAGCCGGCAAAGACATTCGGCCCCCGCACCTCGATCACGCCAATCTCACCACCACCCGCAATCCGCAGCTCCACCCCCGGCAGCGGCAATCCCACCGTCCCCGCCCGCCGGTCCCCGTCATAGGGGTTGGAGGTGTTCATGTTGGTTTCCGTCATGCCATAGCGTTCCAGAATCCGGTGCCCCGTCCGCGCCTCAAACGCCCGATGCGTTTCGGCCAGCAAGGGGGCCGAGCCTGACACGAACAGCCGCATGTGCCCCGCCAGCGCCCGGTCAAACCGGGCATCGTCCAGCAGGCGGGTGTAGAACGTCGGCACCCCCATCATCACCGTCGCCTGCGGCAGCAGGCGCAGCACCGCCTCCTGATCGAACCCCGGCAGAAAGATCATCTGCCCCCCGGTCAGCAGTGCGACGTTGGACGCCACAAACAGCCCATGCGTATGAAAGATCGGCAGCGCGTGCAGCAGCACATCCTGCGCCGAGAACCGCCACAGATCGGCCAGCACTTCGGCGTTCGACATCAGATTGCGATGCGTCAACATCGCCCCCTTGGACCGCCCCGTCGTGCCCGAGGTATAAAGGATCGCCGCCAGATCGCCCGAACCGCAATCGGTGGCGACCAGATCGCCCCCCGCCTCCGTCATCCGATCGGCAAAACTGCCCTTCCCCTGCCCGTCCAAGGTCAACAGCACAGCCCCATTCCGCCCTGCCACGTCTGCCAAGGCTTCCGCCTTCAAGGGGTCGCACAGGAACAGCCGGGGGGTGGCGTTGCCCAGGAAATAGTCAATCTCGGCGGGCGTATAAGCCGTGTTCAGCGGCAAGAACACCGCCCCCACCGCCACCGCCGCGCCGTAAATCGCCAGGGCGTCGGGCGATTTGACAATCTGCACCGCGACCCGGTCACCCTTGACAATCCCCAGCGATGTCAGGGCTTTGGCCGCCCGCGCCACCCTGTCGTGAAACGCAGCACCTGTCACGACGGACCCATCCGCCAGCGTCATCAGCACGCCCTGCCGCCCGGCCAGCGGCGCAAACAGCGCGTCATACATCACATTCGCCATAGGCCCCCCAACTGTTTCCGAACCGTTAACGGTTTGTTTCCCGATTTCCCCGATCCACCGCGGAGCAGGCCAGCAATCGCCACTTTCCTGCCCCGCTTGCCCGGCACCTTAACCATAAGGAAACGCCGATGGAGGCCGTCATGAAATTCGCAAATTCCCTCTTGGCACGGTTCGGGCTGTTCGCCCAAAAATCCGAAGGCCCCGATGCCTTTGATCTGCGTCTGCAACGCATCGGCACGCGGGAAAAGCGGCTTCAGGTCCGGTTGCACCTGTTCAAAGGGCAACTTCAACCGATGGAAGCTTAAGCTCGATCATCAGATCGCGCACCTCCTGCCGGGCCGCCACGTTGGAGATGTTCAACTGGTCCACTCCGGTGTCCTTGAGGTCCATCACGGTCAAGCCGCGTGGAAACAACTCGCGGAAGATCACCCGCTCCGAGAATCCCGGTGCCACGCGGAACCCGATGCGCTTGGACAAATCCTCCAGCGCGGCGCCGACCTTGCGCTTGTTGTGCATCTGTTGCGCGCCCATCCGGTTGCGCAGCACGATCCAGTCAATCGGCCTCAACCCCGCCTGCGCCCGCAACTGCCGCGCATTCCACACCATTTCGGAATAGATCGACGGGCCCTTGACCTTGCCCGTCTCCTGATCGACCCGCGCCAGCAGGTCAAAGTCGATGAAACTGTCATTGAGGGGCGTGATCAGCGTGTCGGCCAGCGAATGGGCCACCTGGGACAGGCGCGTGTGGCTGCCGGGGCAGTCGATGATGATGAAATCCGACACAGGCTCCAGCGCGGCCACGGCCTCGGACAGGCGGTGGTCAAAGGCGTTCTCACCGGGGGCAAGCTGCGCCGCCGCCACCTCGGGCAGGTCGTGATAATCGGGCACTGGCAGTTTCAGACCCATCCGGTCCAGATAGGTGCGGCGGTTTTCGATATAGCGGGCGAAACTTTTCTGGCGCAGGTCCAGATCCAGCGCGCCAACCCGGTATCCCATCCGGCACAGGGCAATCGCCACATGCATCGACGTGGTCGATTTGCCCGACCCACCCTTTTCGTTGCCCACCACGATGATATGCGCCATGACCGTCCCCCGCAGGCTTTTCCCCTGCTATAGGGTCAGTTTTGGCCATTGGAAAGCGGGAACCCGCCTATGAGGTGGCGTTCTCGCAGCGCAGCTGCTGGTCCTCGCAGCGCGCCTCGGGCCAGTCGGGGCGGCGCCAGCAATAGCCGGGCGGGTTTTGCGTCATCTGCATCACCCACAACCCGCCGGTGCCCTCGGGGTCGGCGTGATACAGGCCCTCCTCGGACAAAAGGAACGTCGTGCTGTCAAACTGCTCCACATCGTAAACCTCTCGCGTGCGGGGGCTGCCGGCAGACCCGGTGATGGGCTGGTCCCAGGTCCGCGCCAGATGCGGGCGGTTGTCGATGATGGACAGCTCGTGCGGATTGGCCCCGCAGGACGCGGCAGGGTCGGTGGCCGAGCCGAACTGCCCTTTCAGCACCTCGAACCCATCCTGGGCAAGGGCGGGGGCAGCGAGCACGGCAAACAGGACAGCGGCAAGGTGTTTCATCACCTCAGACTGCCAGCGCCCGCCCGATCTGGCATCTCACATCTTTGTGAGGCTCAACTGTTCGCCTGCGTCCCGCAGCGGACCAGTTGCAGGCATCGGCCATCGTCCCAGTCCAGACGGTGCCAGCAATATCCGTCCGGATCATCCGTCGCCCGCATGTCCCACAGCACGGGCGGGCCCGCCTCGGTCAGGCGGGTTTCAGCGTCGCGCAGCATGAGGATGCTGTCCTCCTCGACCCGCACCACGGTGCCGCCATAGGCTGTGATCTTGGCGCCGGTATAGCTTGGCACCGGGCTGACCCAGGCAAACCGGATCCGTCCGCGATCGGGCGAAAAGCTGGAATAGACCGGGTTCGCGGCGCAGCTTTCGGACGGCACATCGGGCAGGCCGAAACTGCCGGTCATGCGGTCAAAGATGTCGGCATGGGTGATCTGCGGGATCAGGATCAGGACAAGAAGCACACGCAACCGAAACCCCCAATGCAAAAGGGCGCAGCCTGCGCTGCGCCCCCAAACCCTAACCTTGCCTGGATCAGAATCCCAGACCGGCGTATTTGTTCTTGAACTTGGACACACGGCCGCCGGTGTCCATCAGTTTGGCCGAACCGCCCGTCCAGGCCGGGTGGGCCAGCGGGTCGATGTCCAGCGCCATCTGGTCGCCCTCTTTGCCCCAGGTGGACTTGGCGGTGAACAGGGTGCCATCGGTCATCTTGACCGTGATCGTGTGGTATTCCGGGTGAATGCCCTTTTTCATGATCTGGCTCCTTAGACCGACTTCGGTTTGTAATTGGTATCTTCGACGATCCGGGCCGACTTGCCGCGACGATCGCGCAGATAATACAGCTTGGCACGACGCACGCGGCCACGACGGACCACTTCGATGCTGTCGATGTTGGTGGAATACAACGGGAACACCCGCTCCACACCCTCGCCGAACGAGATCTTGCGCACGGTGAACGAGGCAGAGATGGTAGCGCCGCCCTTGCGGCCGATCACGACGCCTTCATAGGCCTGCACGCGCGAACGGGTGCCTTCGGTGACCTTGTAACCGACCTTGACGGTATCGCCGGCCTTGAAGTCCGGGATGGTCTTGTTCAGCGCAGCAATCTGCTCCGCTTCCAGAATTGCGATCAGGTTCATGCCTGGTCCTTTCCGTTACACGGGTTTGCCCCGCAGTGATGCCGCCACATAGCTCCTGGTCTTCGATCCGGGTCCACCCCATGCCGCAACATTGGTGCCCGCCAGAGATATGGCCTGCTTTTTGCAACCGTTCTTTCAAACCACATCTGTCGAAGAAGCCAGACGCATACGGCCAAAAGGAATCGGGTCCGAAGGACTTGCGACCCCAGACTGGCCGCGTATAGGCGCAGGACGGTTTCAGGTCAATCGGTAGGGTGCGTGAATCACGCACCCTACCCTTTAAAATCTGCCCACAGATCTGGTCGCCGCTCGGCCGTGATCGCCTCGGCCTGTGCGCGGCGCCATTTGGCGATCTCGGCATGGTTGCCCGATTGCAGCACGGCTGGAATCGCGCGTCCCTGCCATTCGGCGGGACGGGTATAGTGCGGGTGTTCCAGCAGACCCTCCGAAAAGCTTTCCTCCTCGGTCGAGGCCTGGTTGCCCAAGACCCCCGGCAGCAGCCGCACCGTGGCGTCCAGCATGGCTTGTGCGGCCAATTCGCCGCCGGTCAGGACGAAATCGCCCAAGGACACCTCTTGCACGGCGTGATGGTCCAGCACGCGCTGATCGACCCCCTCGAACCGGCCACACAGCAGCGTCACCCCCGGCCCCGCCGCCCATTGACGCGCCATCGCCTGATCAAACCGCCGTCCGCGCGGGGACAGGTAAACCACCGGCAGCCCCGGCCCCGCCGCCCGCAGCGCCGCATCCACCACATCGGCGCGCAGCACCATTCCGGCGCCACCGCCCGCCGGGGTGTCATCGACATTGCGGTGCTTGCCCAGGCCAAAGGTTCGCAGGTCGATGGTATCCAACCGCCACAGCCCCAGGCCCAGCGCCCGGCCCGTCAGGCTGGCGCCCAGCACGCCGGGAAAAGCCTCGGGCAGCAGGGTGATCACCTGCGCCACCCAGGCGCCGCGCACCACGACATCCTCCATCAGGTCACGCGGGCGCAGGCTGGCCCGCATCGTCAGGCGGCCGTGGGATTTTGAGGGCGAGGTTTCGTCGGTCATGCTGCGGCCTTAACGCAAGCCGGGGGTCAAGGGAACCGTCATGGCGCGGGGTCCAGAAATCCGGCCAGCCGGTGCAGCGCGCGCGCCGCCGGTTCAGCCACCACCCCTGCCACCTCGCGCAGGGCAGCCGGTGTGGGGCAATCGGCGGCAAGTTCGGGCCGATCCGCCAACCCCATCAGGCAGCGCCGGGCGAACAGGGTCAGATGGTCGGCGTCCCGCCCCGCTGCCGCAAAGGCCTGCGCCGGATAGCCGGTGCCGGCCAGCAGCGCACTGGTCGCCGGATCGGTCGCGTGGATGATCAAGGCCTTGACCGCCCCCCGTTGCGCCAGCGCCTGCCGCAAGGCCACCGGGTCGACATGCGCCTGAATCGCCGTCAGATGACGGTGCAACACCGCCTCGCTGGCATCGCCCAACGCCAGCAGAGGGGCCAGCATCGCGTCAATCGCCTGCCCCTTGACCACCCACAGGCGCTTCGGGCCGCCACCCCAGCCGCGCCAAGGGGACCGAGGCCAGCGACAGTGCCGCCGGCAAATAGACCGGCAGCGCCGGTTGAAACGCCATCAGCCCGCCAATCCCCCGGCCAAATGCGAACAGCACAACCACCAGCAGCGCCTGCGTGGCGACCAGCGAGGCCAGCGCCACCGCCGCCTCGGACCGCGCCAGATCGGCGCGGCTGCGGGGCCACATGTCGGGTTGCATGATCACGCTGGACAGCAGGAATATCCCCAAGAACAGCGGCATCAACGCCCAGCCCTGCCCCGCCAGCCCCGCCAGCAGCGGCCCGACATACAACAACCCCGTCGCAAGTCTGGCCATCACATCCCCCCTGCGTCAGTCCAGCCCCTCGGGCAGGTCCACCACGATCCGCCCAGCGGCCAGGTCGACCGTCGGCACCACGGCCAGCGTAAAAGGCAGCAACATCGCCTTCGCGCCGCCCTCGATTTCCAGCAGATCCCCCGCGCCATGGTTGTGCACGGCCGTCACCCGGCCCAGGCTGACGCCGCCGGTATCCCGCGCCTCCAGCCCAATCAGGTCCGAGTGGTAATATTCATCATCCGGCAGCCCCGGCAACCGGGCCCGGTCCACAAACAGACTGACACCTTTCAGCGCGTCCGCCTGTTCCTTGGTGGCAATCCCTGTCACCCGCGCGCCCAAGCCCCCCGCCACCGGGCGGGTCAACTGGACGGCAAAGCTGCGGGCGCCGTCCTCGGTATACAGCGGGCCATAATCGGCAATCGCCTCGGGCTCGGCGCAAAAGCTTTTCAGCCGCACCTCGCCGGCAACGCCAAAGGACCCGGCAAAGGCCCCAACGCAGATGCGGTCAGACATGGGCATGGCCCCCCAAAAACGGCGACGGGCCGTGATGGCCCGCCGCAACCTTGTTATTCCGCTGCCGGAGCTTCAGCCCGTGCCGCGCGCTTTTTGGCACGCTCGGCCATCGTCTTGCCGGGAACCGCCGACTTGGGGTTGTTGCGCACTTTCTTGGGCAGGACGCCTGCGGCTTCCAGCATACGGGCCACGCGGTCGGTCGGCTGCGCGCCCAGGCCCAGCCAATGCTTCACGCGGTCCAGGTCCATCTTGACGCGGGTCTCGCTGTCCTTGGCCTGCATCGGGTCATAGGTGCCCAGCTTTTCCAGGAACCGGCCGTCGCGCGGGTTGCGGCTGTCGGTGGCGACGATGGCATAGTGCGGGCGCTTTTTGCTGCCACCACGGGCCAGGCGGATTTTCATGGACATGAGGGTAGTCTCCTTGGGTAGGGTGCGTGATGTCACGCACCACTTGGGTTGGTTACTTTTGGAACGTCTCGTGATGCCTGATGACTTCGGATATGATGAAGGTCAGGAATTTCTTGGCAAATTCGGGGTCAAGGTTGGCATCCAGCGCCAGGCTTTCCAGCCGCGCAATCTGGCGCGCCTCGCGGGCGGGGTCCGACGGGGGCAATGCGTGTTCGGCCTTCAGACGGCCCACCGCCTGGGTGTGCTTGAACCGCTCGGCCAGGGCATAGACCACGATGGCGTCCAGCCGGTCGATGCTGGCGCGGTGGTCTTTCAGCACCTCAGCGGCGCGGGTTGTGGCGTCGGTCATGTCCCCTCCTTGGCGGCAAAATGGCGATAGATGTGTAGGTCGGGCTCGCCCAGCGCGGCCTCGGCCGCCAGGTCGCGCCGCGCCCCCAGCGCCTGCGCGATGCGGGCCGACCGATGGTTGCCCGCGTCAATATAGCTGACCACGCGGCCCGATCCGAACTGCGCCATCGCGCGCGGATGCACCGCCCGCGCCGCCTCCAACGCATAGCCCTGGCCCTCGGCCCCGGCCGTCAGCACCCAGCCAATCTCCGGCTCGGGGTCGCCGAACTCATACCACAGGTAAACCCAGCCCAGCGGCGCATCGTCGTCACGGGCCGTGATCGTCCAGGCCCCTGCCCCGCGCAGCATCCAGCCCGCCACGGCCTGGGCAAAGTCGCTGAACGCATCCTCGGCCGTGAACGGCCCGCCCATATGCCGGGCGCGGTCCGACAGGAACACCGCCTCATAGGCCGGATAATCCTGCAACCGGGGGGCCCGCAGCCGCAGCCGGTCGGTCACGATCACCGGCACCAGCGCCGCCAGCGCCGCAGCCAGCGCCGCCGCATCGCCAGAGGGCAGTTTCAAGGCGTCGCTCATGCCACACCCCCGGCAAAGTGGCGATAAATCCGTTCGGGCGGCGGTGAGGGGGAACGTGCCAGCGGATCCCACACCGCCCCCATCCGCTCGCACAACCGGTGTGACCGGTGGTTGTCGACATGGGTATAGCTGACCGCCGTCGTCCGCCCGGTGGTGGCAAAGAACCAGTCCCGCGCCGCCGTAGCGGCCTCGAGCGCCAGACCCTGACCCTCCAGCGCGGCATCCCACAGGCTCCAGCCCAGTTCCGGCTCGGGGTAATCCGCAGGCTGCCAGGGGCCGATCAGCCCCACGGCCCGGTCCGCCCCTTTCAGCGTGACGATGAACAGACCAAAGCCGTTGCGCGGCCACAGGTCGATCACCGCTTGCAGGTTGGCCTCGGTCTCCTCGGGAGTCCACGGCCCGCCCATCAGGACGCTGCGATCCGATGACCAAAAGGCCACGCAGTCCGGCAGGTCGCTCATTCGGGGTTTGCGCAGGATCAGCCGATCGGTGGTCAGCACGACGCTGCCGCCGATGCGGTAGACCTGCGTCACCATCCCCTCGGGCGTGGCCGCGCCCTTGTCCAGCACACCGCCCAACCGCCGCGCCAGCCGGACCGATGCGTCATTGCGCGCATCGACATAGGCCACGACCGACGCCAACCCCCGCACCCCCAGCGCCCAATCGCGCAAGGCGGCGGCCGCCTCAAAGGCAAACCCCTTGCCCTCATCCGCCCCGTCATACAGGAACCAGCCCAGTTCCGGCTCGGGAAAGTTCGGCCCGTGACACAGCGCCACTTGCCCCACCGCCCGGCCCTGATGCGTGACGATCAACGCGCCCATATCCAGCAGCGCCCACTGCGCCGTGTCATTGCAAAACCAATCCCATGCCGTCGCCGCATCATGCGGCCCGCCCATGAACCGGGTCCGGTCGCTGGTCACAAAATCGCGGTAGGCCGGAAAATCCGCCATCGTCGCCGGGCGCAGCACCAGCCGCGCCGTGGTCAGGGTCGGGGCCATCATGCGCCCCCCTCGCCCGGCAGATGCCGGAACACCAGATCGCTGGCATCCTGCCGCGCCGCCGCACTGTCCAACCGTGCCCCCAACCGCCGCGCTACGGCGGCCGAGGCAAGGTTGGCCGGGTCGATATTACTGACCAGCGTCGCAAAGCCGCGCACCGCAAAGGCCCAATCGCGATAGGCCAGCGCCGCCTCGGTGGCATAGCCCTGCCCCTCGTGCCCGGCATAGAGCATCCACCCCAACTCGGTTTCCGGATACAGCGGCCCCGCATTCAAACTGACGGCCCCCACGGTCTGACCATCCAGCGTGTCAATCAACAACCCGCCATGCCCCGCCAGTGCCCACAGGCCCACATCATGGCAAAACTGGCCCCAGGCCCCGGCCAGATCGAACGGGCTGCCCATGTATTGGGCGCGGTCCGACCGCATGAAATCGCGATAGGCCGGAAAATCCGCCATCTGCAACGGGCGCAGCACCAGCCGCGCCGTGGTCAGGGTCGGGGCCATCATGGCGCCACCTGCGGATGGTCAAACAGGGCGTAGGGGGTTCCCAAGGAATTGCCGCGCTCGACCAAAACGGCACCCAGCCGTTCGGCCAGTCGCTGTGATCTGGCATTGGCATCAGCGACATAGCTGATCACCCGGCCCATCCCCAGCGCGCCCCGGCCATGGGCCAGCGCCGCCCGTGCGGCCTCGGTCGCCAGACCCTGCCCCTCGGCCCCGGCGGTCAGATGCCAGGCGAGTTCCGGGCAGTCATAATGCGCAGGCTGCTGCAACCCGACCCAACCCAGAACCGCCCCCGTGGCCTTGCCCACCAGCGTCCACAGCCCAAAGCCGCGCAGGGCCCAATGCCCCCGCTCGGCCGCAAACTGGCGCCAGACCTCATGGTCATGGCGCAGCGGCCCGCCGATATGGCAAGCGCGATCCGACATCCAGAACGCGCGGAACACCGGATAATCGGCCAGGTCGTGCGGCCGCAGGGTCATGCGTTGGGTGTCCAGCCTCATGCCACCACCCGCCCGTGCCGGAACACCCGCACCTCGGTGCCCCGCGGCGTGGTCCAGCAGCCATCCTGCACCGCCCCCAACCGCCGCGCCAACCCGGCCGAGCGTTCGTTGCCATGGGCGATATAGCTGACCGCCGTCGTCCAGCCCATCGTCCCGAACACATGCCCCAGCACGGCCCGCGCCGCCTCGAACGCATAGCCCTTGCCCTCGTCGGCATCGGGCCAGATGTGCCATTTGACCTCGCGCTCCAACTGCCCCTCGGGCCAGAACGGCCCGCACAGGCCCAGCACACGGCCATCCTCCCGCGCTTCCATCGCAAAGGGGGCAAAGCCGCACAGCAGGCCATGCCCCATCATCGCGGCAAAGTTGCGCCACGCCTCATGCGGCAGCGCAGCCCAGCCCAGCGCCGCTGCACGCGGGCCGGCAAGGAACGTCTGATAGGCCGGGATGTGCCGTTCGGCCAAAGGCACCAGGTGCAGACGGGGCGTCACGATCATGGCGCCATCCAATAGGTCGGCGCCTGCCCCGACTCCGCCCCCGGATGCCGCCAGCGCATGATCTCATGCCCGCCGTTCGGCTCGTGCGGACCCTCGATCACCGCCCCCAGCTTTTGCGCCACCCGGATGGACGGCGCATTGGCCACGTCGATCAGGCTGCACAGCGGCCCCAACCCCAGCGTCACATAAGCCCAGTCCCGCGCAGCCCGCGCCGCCTCGGTTGCATAGCCCTGGCCCTGATGCGCCGGATAGATCACCCAGGCCAGTTCAGGCTCCGCCCGCCAGTCGGGGTAATACACCCCAACCCGCCCCACGGGCTGACCCTGCGCCGACACCCAGAACGGCCCATAGCCCAGCAGCGCCCACAGGCCCGCGCCGATCGCCGCCCCCTCCCACGCATCGCGCCGCTCGGCCGGGCCGCCGATGAAACGGCTGTCCTCGGTCGCGCAAAACGCGATAAAGGCCTCGGCATGGGCGGCCGTGACCGGGCCCAGCTTCAGACGCGCGGAATGGATCGTCGGAGCCGTCATTTCTTCTTGAACATCCCCGACAGGCCCTGCGGCAGGCCCATGCCACCGCCGCCCATGCCCGGAAACGCGCTGCCGATGCCCTGTTTCATCGCCTTGGAGGCGGCTTCCAGCTGGGCCGGGTCCATGTTCTTCAGGTCGGGCATGGCGTCGCCCTTGCCCATCATCTGCTTGATGGCCTGTTTCATCATGCCACCCTTGCCCATCTTTTTCATCATCTCGGCCATCTGCTGATGCTGTTTCAGCAGCTTGTTCAGGTCAGACACCTCCAGCCCCGCGCCCTTGGCGATGCGCTTTTTGCGGCTGGCGGCCAGCAGGTCGGGGTTGGCCCGTTCCTTTTTGGTCATCGAGTTGATCAGGGCAATCTGGCGTTTCAGCATCTTGTCGTCAAAACCGGCCTTTTCCGCCGCCTTGGCCATGCCACCCATGCCGGGCAGCATCCCCATGATCGACTGCATGCCGCCCATCTTTTGCATCTGCTCCAGCTGGCTGCGCAGGTCGTTCATGTTGAACAGACCCTTGGCAAAGCGCTTGGCCATCCGCTCGGCATGTTCGGCCTCGAACGTCTCACGCGCCCGCTCGACCAGGGCGACGATATCGCCCATGCCCAGGATGCGGCCCGCGACACGCTCGGCCTCGAACGTCTCCAGCGCGTCCATCTT
>CAMBWO010000029.1 GCA_945871285.1 Pseudorhodobacter antarcticus
CTCGGAGCGGAGTCGCAGCATTAGGACTCATATGACCAAATTCTCCGACCTCGCGCTGGACCCACGCGTGCTGCAAGCCGTCACGGATGCCGGCTACGAAACCCCGACCCCGATTCAGGCTCAGGCGATTCCGCCGGCGCTCTTGCGGCAGGACGTTCTGGGCATCGCCCAGACCGGCACCGGCAAGACGGCCAGCTTTGTGCTGCCGATGATCACGCTGCTGGGCCAGGGCCGCGCCCGCGCCCGAATGCCGCGCAGCCTGGTTCTGGCGCCGACGCGCGAACTGGCGGCGCAGGTGGCCGAAAACTTTGACACCTATGCCAAATACACCAAGCTGACCAAGGCCCTGCTGATTGGCGGCGTGTCCTTTGGCGAACAGGACAAGCTGATCGACCGTGGCGTTGACGTGCTGATCGCCACACCCGGCCGCCTGCTCGATCACCATGAACGCGGCAAACTGCTGCTGACCGGGGTCGAGATCATGGTGGTGGATGAGGCTGACCGCATGTTGGACATGGGGTTCATCCCCGACATCGAACGCATCTTCCAACTGACCCCGCCGCGCCGCCAGACGCTGTTTTACAGCGCCACCATGGCCCCCGAGATCGAGCGGATCACCAACACCTTCCTGAAAACCCCCGCCCGCATCGAAGTGGCGCGCCAGGCCTCGGCCTCGTTGACCATCGACCAGCAGTTGATCAAGTTCACGCCGTCGCGCAAGGATCGCAGCTTTGCCGACAAGCGCGCCGTATTGCGCGCCCTGATCAAGCAAGAGGGTGACGCCTGCACCAACGCCATCATTTTCTGCAACCGCAAGATGGATGTCGATGTGGTCGCCAAGTCACTGAAACAGCACGGCTTCAACGCCTCGCCCATCCACGGCGATCTGGACCAGTCGGTCCGCACCCGCACGCTGGACGGTTTCCGCGATGGCACGGTGCACCTGCTAATCGCCTCGGACGTGGCGGCACGGGGCCTGGATATTCCGGCCGTCAGCCATGTCTTCAACTTCGACGTGCCCTCGCACCCCGAGGATTACATTCACCGCATCGGCCGCACGGGCCGCGCCGGTCGTTTGGGCCGCGCCTATACCATCGCAACACCGCATGACGACAAATACCTGGCCGCCATCGAACAGCTGATCAAGTTGCCGATCCCTCTGGGCGCAGTGCCCGAGGGTGCCCTAGATGACGCGTCCGACACGGAAAATCGTCCCAGCGGCAGCAGCAGCAGGACATCGTCCGGGCGCTCCCGTGGTGGGCGCGGGTCCGAATCGCGCAGCGCCGAACCCCGGCCCGAGCGCAAGGCTGAACCCAAGGTCGATGTAATGCCCGTCATTGAATCGGTCGAAGAAGAAGACGTCGTTGTTGAAGCGCCGCGTCCGCAGGCCGACCGCAACGACGATCGCCGCGGCGCCGCGCGCCCGGCCCAGGATCGTCGCCCGGCAGAGCGTGGCGAGGATCGCCGTTATCCCGCGCGCAGCGGCAGCAGCGACCGTGACCGGGTTGTCGGCATGGGCGACCATGTGCCCGATTTCATCTTGCGCAGTTTCCGCATTGCCACTTCGGCGACCGAGGAAACCGAGGATGAGCAGGCTGCAAGCTAGGGCGCATCGCCTTTGAACAGGTTGACCTGATCAAAGGCGATCCGCAACGCCATCAATGGCTTGCTTGTCTTGGCTCACCTTCAAACTGACACAGATTGACGGTGAGCCGCTCTAAAGTTCAGGGGGGCCATTGGCCCCCCGTTTCATTCCGCAGCCAGGCGACTGATCACGACGGTCAATTCCGGCTTCTTGCCGATTTCCTCCATCGACACTTGCCGGACCACGCGCTTCAGCGCCTCTTCCAGCTTGTCGTCGTCAGCCAGCAGTTTCTTGCTGGCACCGTCCAGAAACTCGCTCAGATCACTTTCCAAAGTCTCGATCAGATCGCGCGCGCCCTTGCCCGTTGTCGGCAGGCCGCGAATATCCACCCAGGCCTCGCCCAGGGGGGCGTTGTTCTCGTCCAGAATCAGCGTCACCGTCACATGGCCATTCAGCGCCATCCGGATGCGGTCCCGCACAACCCCGTCCATTGACCCGATCAGCGCCGAGCCGTCCAGATAGGTGCGGCCCGTCTCGATCCGCTCGACCACCTTGGGCACATCGCCCGAGATGTCCAGCATCGTGCCGTTGGGGGCAATGGCGGCGGCAATCCCGGCCTCCAGGGCAATCCGGGCGTGTTCGCGCAGATGCCGGTGTTCGCCGTGCATCGGAATCACCATGTCGGGCAGCAGCAGGCGGTGGACATGCTCCAGATCGGGCCGGTTCGCGTGGCCTGATACGTGATACTTGCCGCCGCTGTCATCGACGACATTCACGCCCATTTCGGAATAGGCGTTGATGACCTTGCCCACTTCACGCTCATTGCCCGGGATGCATTTGGAGGAGAACAGGAACATGTCGCCCTCCTTCATTTCCAGTCCCAGATACTTGCCCCGCGCCAATTGCGCCGAGGCCGCCCGGCGTTCGCCCTGGCTGCCGGTCACGATCAGCATCAGGTTGCGGCGCGGAACCTCAAGCGCCGCCTCGGGCGTGATGTTCGGCGGGAAAGAGGTCATAACCCCCGACTCCTGCGCCGCCGTCACCATCCGCTTCATCGCCCGCCCCAGCAGACACACCGACCGGCCCGCCGCCCGTCCAGCCTCGGCCAGAGTTTTCAGGCGCGCCACGTTCGAGGCGAAGGTGGTGGCCACAACCATGCCGCCCTGCCCCGCGATCAATTCCGATATCGGCCCGTGCAGGGTGTTTTCCGACCGGCCGGGGTGCAGCGAAAACACGTTGGTCGAATCGCACATCAGCGCCTTGACGGGAACCTCGGCGGCGATCTCCTCCATGCGGGCATCGTCCCAGCCCTCGCCCACGCCCGGATTGGCGTCCAGCTTGAAATCGCCGGAATGGACGATGCGGCCAAGCGGCGTGTCGATGACCAGGGCGGCGCTTTCGGGGATGGAATGGCTGACCGGCACGAACTGCACCGTGAACGGCCCCGCCGTCACCGCCTGCGGGCGCGGTTCGATGATCTGGATGGTCGAGGGCGACAGACCCGCCTCTTCAAACTTCATCCGGCCAATCGTCGCGGTGAACCGCCGTGCATAAACCGGCTTTTTCAACTGCGGCCACAAATGCGCAAGGGCACCGATGTGGTCCTCATGCGCATGGGTGATGAAAATCGCCTCCAGCCGGTCCAGACGGGCGACCAGCCAAGAAATGTCGGGCATGATCAGGTCCACGCCGGGACTGCTGTCCATGTCAGGAAAGGCCACGCCCAAATCGACAAGGATCAGCCGCTCTTTTCCCTTGGGGCCATAGCCATAGACATAGGCATTCATGCCGATCTCGCCGGCCCCGCCCAGGGGCATATAGATCAGTCGCTCACCAGCTTTAGTTGGGGCCATCCGTGTTCTCTTTGTTGTGGTTGTTGATCAGAACAAGACCGTGCATCGTCAGGTCGTCTTCAACGCTGTGAAATAGCTCTGTCCCTTGGGCAAACAAGGACGCAAGTCCCCCGGTCGCAATCACCTTCATGGGGTTTTCGCGTTCCCGGCGCACCTCGCGCACTATGCCCTCGACCAGGCCGATATAGCCCCAATACACGCCAGACTGCATGCAGGCTACCGTATTCGTGCCGATCGCCCGCGTGGGTTTGGTCACATCGACATGCGGCAGAGCGGCGGCGGCCATGTGCAGCGCCTCGAGGCTCAGGTTAACCCCTGGGGCAATGACCCCGCCGACATAGGCGCCGTCGGTATCCACCACATCAAAGGTCGTCGCCGTGCCGAAATCGACCACGATCAGGTCGCCGCCATGCCGGTCAAACCCCGCGACCGTGTTGACCAACCGGTCCGGCCCGACAGTCGTGCCCTGATCCACCCGCGGCGGCACCGGCAGCGCACATTCAGGCTTGCCCACCACCAGCGGCCGGCAGTCAAAGTAACGGCTGCACAGCACCCGCAGGTTGAACACCACGCGCGGCACGGTCGAGGAGATGATCGCCTCGGTCACCTGCGCCTCGGTCTTGGTCAGGGCCATCAGGCTGGACAACCAGACGAAATACTCATCCGCCGTGCGTTTGTGGTCGGTCGCAATGCGCCAGGTTGCCAAAAACCGGGCGCCGTCCCAGATGGAAAACACCGTGTTGGTGTTGCCGCAGTCAATCGCCAGAAGCATGGGATACCCTTTCAGAAAAACACTTCCGCCGCCGAAATCGCCACCGGCCCCGCGGCCATCTGCAAGATCAGGGCACCGGTGGCATCGACCGTCTCGAACCGCCCCTCGCGGCTGGTGGTACCCGTCCGCGCCCGAATCTGCTGCCCCAGACGTGCGGCATGGGCCAGCCATTCCTGCCGCAGGGGGGCAAACCCCTCGGCAACAAAGGTCCTCTCCCACCGGGCATAGGCCGGAGCCAGCAAGTCCAGAAACGCCTCGGGCGTCACCCTGTGACCCGATTCCTCCAACACCGTCACCGCAGGCAGGGCACCGGGTTCCAGCAGACCCGGGTCCGGCGCTGCAATCAGATTGACGCCAATGCCGATGGCCAGATGCGCAACCCCAGCCCCGCTGGACGCACTTTCCAACAGTATTCCCGCCACCTTGCCGCCATTCAACAGGACATCATTCGGCCATTTCAGCGTCAGCGCCGCCCCCAGATCTGTCAGAGCAACCAAGGCATCCCGCAGCGCCAAGGCCGCTGCAAAACTGCGCAGCGCGACGACCGAGGCAGGTTCGGTCGGTCGCATCACCAATGTGGCGTGAAAATTGCCGCGCGGGCTGGCCCAGGCCCTGGCCCGCCGCCCCCGCCCCGCCGACTGCTCCAACCCCAAAAACCACGCTGGCCCCGACAATGTGGGGGCCAGGCGCAGGCCATGGGCATTGGTGCTGTCGGTCGTCTGCAGGATGTGGCGCGCCACACTCTGTGGCCAGGACGGATCAGCCGACAAGCGATTTGGCGGCGGCAATCGCCGCAGGCTCGATGCCAAAGAAGTTGATGATCCCCAACAGCATCATCGCCGATACGGCAACCAGCGCAAACCACTGCACCGGCACCATCCGGCTTTCGGCACCGTCAACCTCGGCGCCAAAATACATGAAGAACACGATGCGCAGGTAATAGAACGCCCCGATCACCGAAGCGACGGCACCCGACAGCGCCAGCCAGGCCATATCGGCATCCACCGCCGCCTTCAGCACATAGAACTTGCCGAAAAAGCCCAGCATCGGCGGGACGCCCGCCAAGCTGAACAACAGCACCAGCATGGCAAGTGCCTTCAGCGGCTCGCGTTTGGAGAACTGGTTCAGGCTGCCAATGTCGGTGATCGGGCGGCCGTCCTTTTCCATCGACAAGATAAAGGCAAAGGTGCCGACGTTCATGGTGACATAGATCGCCATGTAGATCAGCATGGCCTGCACACCGGTCTCGGTGCCCGCCGCCAGACCCATCAGGGCAAAGCCCATATGGGCGATCGAGGAATAGGCCATCAGCCGCTTGATATCGGTCTGGCCAATCGCGGCCACTGCCCCCAGGAACATCGACGCCACAGACAACGCCGCCAGAACCTGGCCCCACTGTGCGCCGACACCGCCAAAGGCGTCCTGTACCAACCGGGCGATCAGTGCCATGGCCGCGACCTTGGGGGCCGTGGCGAAAAAAGCGGTCACCGGGGTCGGCGCACCTTCGTAAACGTCGGGCGTCCACATGTGGAACGGCGCCGCCGACACCTTGAACGCCAGCCCCGACAACATGAACACCAATCCGAACAGCAACCCCACCGGTACATCATGCGCCACCGTGGTCAGAATGCCCGAGAACAGCGTGGTCCCGGCAAAACCGTACACCAGCGACGCACCGTAGAGCAGCAGGCCCGACGACAACGCGCCCAGCACGAAATACTTCAAGCCCGCCTCGGTGGACTTGGCATTGTCGCGCTGCAAGGTCGCCACGACATAGAGCGCGAGCGACTGCAATTCGAGGCCCATATACAGCGCCATCAGGTCGCCCGCCGACACCATCACCATCATGCCGACCACTGAAAGCGCAATCAGGATCGGATATTCAAACCGCCCCAACCCGCGCCGCTGCATGAAATCACGCGACACCACCAGCACCGCCGCCGCCGAGACCAATATCGTCACCTTGGCGAACCGGGCAAAGGCGTCATCAACGAACATGCCGCCAAAGGCCACCTGCGTGCCGGTCTGTCCCATCCCGATCCACAGCGCCAGGGCCACCATCAGCCCCGCCGTGGCCCAGGTCAGCGCATCGGTCAGGCTGTCCTTGCCGGTGTAGACAGCGGCCAGCAGCGCCGCCATGGCGAACAGCGACAGGATCAGCTCTGGCAGAGCAATTGCGAAGTCAGACATCATCTTGGTCCTTCACTCAACCGCCGCGACGGCATCAGCCATCGGGACAGAGGCACGGAATTCGGTAATCAGCGCGCCAACCGACGCACCCGTGATATCGGTCACCACCGCGGGATAAACGCCCAGCAGCAGCGTCATCACCACCAGCGGCGCCATGATCATGCGTTCCCGCCGCGACATGTCGCCGATGGTCTTCAGACCCTCTTTGACCAGCGCGCCGAACGCGACCCGACGATACAGCCACAGCCCGTAAGCCGCCGACAGGATCACCCCCGACGTGGCGACCGCCGCAACCAGCGTATCGACCTGGAAAATCCCCATCAGCACCAGAAACTCACCCACGAACCCCGAGGTGCCCGGCAGACCGACATTGGCCATGGTGAAGAACATGAAGACCAGCGCATAGGCCGGCATCCGGTTGACCAGGCCGCCATAGGCCGAAATCTCACGCGTGTGCATCCGGTCGTAAATCACGCCCACACACAGGAACATCGCGGCCGAGATGAAGCCGTGGCTCAGCATCTGAAAGATCGCGCCGTCCACGCCCTGCTGGTTGACCGTGAAAATCCCCATCGTGACATAGCCCATGTGGGCCACCGACGAATAGGCCACCAGCTTTTTCATATCAGTCTGCACCAGAGCGACCAGCGAGGTATAGACAATTGCAATCGCACTCAGCCAGAACACCACGGGCGCCCAGAGGTCCGCCGCCACCGGGAACATCGGCAGGCTGAACCGCAAGAACCCATAGCCCCCCATCTTCAACAAGATCGCCGCCAGAACCACCGACCCCGCCGTCGGGGCCTGAACGTGGGCATCGGGCAACCAGGTGTGCACCGGCCACATCGGCATCTTGACCGCAAAGCTGGCAAAGAACGCGAGGAACAGCAACGTCTGCAAGCCCCCCGTGACATGCAGCCCCAGCACCCAAATCGGCTGATGGTCAAAGTCGAACGCCATCAGCGTGGGGATATCGGTGGTCTTGGCCGCCCAATACATCGCCACCATGGCGACCAGCATCAGAACCGAGCCAAGGAAGGTGTAAAGAAAGAACTTGAACGCCGCATAAATGCGGTCCTTACCGCCCCAGATCCCGATGATCAGGAACATCGGGATCAGGCCAGCCTCAAAGAACACATAAAACAGCACCAGATCCAGCGCCATGAACACGCCCAGCATCAGCGTTTCCAGCAGCAGAAACGCGATCATGTAATCCTTGACACGCGTTTCCACCGTCCAGCAGGCGGCAATCGTGATCGGCATCAGGAAGGTGGTCAGCATCACGAACAGGATCGAGATGCCGTCCACGCCCATCTTGTAATGCAGGCCAAGGACCCAAGGATGATCCTCGACGAACTGGAACCCGGTGTTGGCGGGATCAAAGCCTTTCAGCAGAACCAGCGATACGAGCAGGCTCAGCACCGTGGCCGCCAGGGCCACCCACCGGGCATTGCGCGCCGTCGCCGCATCATCGCCGCGCAGGAACAGCGCCAAAATGGCCGCCGCAACCGCCGGAATGAAGGTGATGATCGAGAGGAGATTATCCATCAGTGTGCTCCTCCCGAGAGCGTCATCCAGGTGATCAGAATCCCGATCCCGATCACCATCGCGAAGGCATAGGTGAAGATGTAACCAGACTGCATCCGTCCGGCCAGGCGCGTGAAGAAGGGGATGATCCCCATCGCCACGCAGTTCAGGCCACCGTCGATGACATTGCCATCGCCGCGCTTCCACAGAAAACCGCCCAGCCAATTCGCGCTGCGCACAAACAACACGTCATAGACCTCGTCGAAATACCATTTGTTGAGCAGGAACTTGTAAAGCGGCGCCTGTTGCCGCGCCAACTGCCCCGGCAGATGCGGGCTGCGGATGTAGAACAGCCACGCCAGCCCAAAGCCCAGCACCATGGCAACAAAAGGCGACACCTTGACCCAAGCCGGCGCCTCATGCGCCTGATGGATCACGGTGTTGTTATCGCCGATGTGGATTGCGCCCTGCACCGGCGTGGCATGGCCGGCCTCGGCGGTCGCCTCAGTTGTGGTAGGTTCGGTCGTTGCGGCTTCGGTGGCGGCAGGCGCTGCCTCACCTTCGGTTGCGGCTTCATGATGTGCCGCAGGGGCCATCCCGAACCAGTCACGCATCTTCTCTTCGTCGCCAAAGAAATTGCCGTACCAGATCATGCCCGCAAACACCGCCCCCAGCGACAGCACCCCCAGCGGCACCAGCATCGTCAGACCCGATTCATGGGCGTGCTCATGCGCATGATGGTCGCCACGCGGCTTGCCGTAGAACGTCATGAACATCAGCCGCCAGGAATAAAAACTGGTCATGAAGGCCGCGACGACCAACATCACAAAGGCATAGTTTGACCCGACCCAGGCGCTCTCGATCACGGCATCCTTGGACAGGAAGCCGGCAAAGCCGATATGCGTCAGCGGGATGCCGACCCCGGTGATGGCCAGAGTGCCGATCATCATCATCCAGAACGTGAACGGCACCTTCTTGCGCAGGCCGCCATAGTTCCGCATGTCCTGCTCATGGTGCATTGCGGTGATCACCGACCCCGCGCCCAGAAACAGCATCGCCTTGAAGAAGGCATGGGTGAACAGATGGAACATCGCGACCGAATAAACCCCGGTCCCCGCCGCCACGAACATATAGCCTAGCTGCGAACAGGTCGAATAGGCGATCACCCGCTTGATGTCGTTCTGCACCAGACCCACCGTCGCCGCAAAGAAAGCGGTCGTGGCACCGATCACGATGATCATCTGCTTGGCATCGGGCGCATATTCATAAACCGGCGACATCCGGCAGACCAGAAACACCCCGGCCGTGACCATGGTTGCGGCATGGATCAGCGCCGACACGGGCGTCGGCCCCTCCATCGCGTCAGGCAGCCAGGTGTGCAGGAACAGCTGCGCCGATTTGCCCATGGCCCCGATGAACAGCAGCACGCCAATCAGGTTGGCTGCGTTCCAATCGGCCCACAGGAAGTGAATGCTGGTGGTCGACAGCGCCGCGACATTGGCAAAGATGTCGTCAAAGCGGATGCTGTCGGTCAGATAGAACAGCCCGAAAATCCCCAAGGCAAAGCCGAAATCGCCGACCCGGTTCACCACAAAGGCCTTGATCGCGGCGGCATTGGCAGTCGGCTTGCGATAGTAGAACCCGATCAACAGATAGGACGCGACGCCCACGCCCTCCCAGCCAAAGAACATTTGCACAAGGTTGTCAGCGGTCACCAGCGTCAACATGGCAAAGGTAAAGAACGACAGATAGGCAAAGAACCGCGCCCGATAGGGCTCGTCATCCCCCCAGTTTTCGTCATGCGCCATGTAGCCAAACGAATAGAGGTGCACGAGCGCCGAAACCGAAGTGACCACAACCAGCATGATCGCCGTCAAACGGTCCAGACGGATGCCCCAATCGGTGGACAACGACCCAGACTCGATCCAGCGCAGCAGGGTGATGTGCTGCGTCACCCCGTCAAAGGTCAGGAACACATACCAGGACAGGATGGCCGCTAAAAACAACAACCCGGTCGAGATGATTTGCGCCAGCTTCTCGCCCAGAAGGGTCCAGAAGAAACCGCAGATCAGCGCACCGACCAGCGGCGCAAGCAGAATGATCGTCGTCATGGTTTCAGCCCTTCATCACATTCGCGTCTTCAACTTCGATGGTGCCGCGCGTGCGGAAGAACACCACCAGGATCGCCAGGCCAATCGCGGCCTCGGCCGCCGCGACCGTCAGCACGAACATAGTGAACACCTGCCCCACCAGATCGCCCGACATCGACGAGAAGGCGACAAAGTTGATGTTGACCGCCAGCAGCATCAATTCGATCGACATCAGGATCACGATGACATTCTTCCGGTTCAGAAAGATGCCAAAGATCCCGATGACGAACAAAGCCGCCGCCACGATCAAATAATGTTCCAGTCCCACCATTTTCGTCCCTCCGGGTCTTTGCCCGTTATTCCGCAGGGTGCGCATTCATTGCGCACCTGTCTGTCAATTCATCGTTTCGGGGTAGAACAGCTGACAGCCGCAATCGGCCCGCTTGGCCTTTTCCGACCACATCGGCGGCAGTTGGCCGTTCGTGACCGGATAGCCATTCGCCTTGGCCGTCGCGGCAAACAGCGCCTCGTTCGCCAGTTTGTTCTGCTTGGCCAGTGCGGTGACAAACGCGAACAGATCGCCCTTGCCCGGCAGGCCTTTGGAGCTGTCGGTCAACAGGTATTCGGCATTCAGTTGCACCAGCTTGCGCGTGGCGCAGTTGACCAGGGTGAACCGCTCTTTGGTGCCTGTCCCATCGACATCCTCGGTCGCAAAGCTGACGTAGCCCGCACCTTCGTCATCCGCCGGATGCTCGGTGTGGACGCCAAAGGAATTCTTCGCCTCGGACCCGCATTTTCCAAGGTCACGGACTGTCTGAGTTTCAGCCAATACCGGTGCCGCCACCAAACTGGCCACGACCGCAGTCAAAAGAAAATTCTTAACCATGCTCAAAACCTTTCCAGTTTACAGCCAAAGATGGGCAGATTGCCCATCCTACAAGTCATTCACAGCCCCTGGCCGGGTTTCACATCGACCAGTTCCATCGCCTTTTTCGGATCGCGCCACATCTGGTGCAGCACGTTCTGCCGTTTGATGTCGCGCCGATGCCGCAGGGTCAGCACAATGGCCCCGATCATCGCGACGAGCAAGATCAGGCCCGAAAGCTGAAACAACATCAGATACTTGTCATAGATCAGCAGCCCCAGAGCCCGGGTGTTTTCCACCTGCAACGGATCGGGCGCCACAGCGCCGCGCAGCCCCATCGCGCCATCCGCCTGCACCCAGGCGCCGACACCCAGCGCCAGTTGCATGATGATCACGACGCCCACCAACAGGCCCAACGGCATGTATTTCGCCATCTCGCCCTTCAACTCCGCAAAGTCGATGTCCAGCATCATGACGACAAACAGGAACAAAACCGCCACCGCGCCGACATAAACGATGATCAGCAGCATCGCCACAAACTCGGCCCCCAACAGCACGAACAACCCGGCCGAGGACAGGAACGTCAAGATCAGCCACAACACCGAATGGACCGGGTTGCGCGACAAGGTCACCATCAGCGCGGCGGCCACGGTCACGATGGCAAAGGCGTAAAACGCCAGGTCAGCAACGGTCATGCTGGTTTCTCCTCGGTTTCCGCAAAGACGGCCTGCGCAATCTCAAGCGCCTTTTGCATGGCGGGCACGCCGCCGAACATCGACATCTGCCAGATCACCTCGGCAACCTCGCGCTGCGTGGCGCCAGAAGCCAACGCATTTTGCACCGTCAGGCGCATCTGCGGCTCTCCCACCGGGCCCAGCACGGTCAGCGCGGCGATGGTCACCAAAAAGCGGGTGCGCGCGTCCAGACCCTCGGGGTTGAAAGTCTTGCCAAAGAACATCTCCAGCATGTCCCTCGGCATCGCCGGGAACAGCTTTTCAAACGCCTTGGGGTCAACCCCGGTCATGGACGGCGTGAAAGCCTTGGCCATTTCCTGACCCTGCTCCATCATCTTCTTGAACATGCTGGCGAAATCATCGGTCATCTGTAGGGCGCATCCATTTCGAGGTTGCGGGCAATCTCGGCCTCCCAGCGGGCGCCGTTGTCCAGCAATTTTTCCTTGTTGTAGAACAGCTCTTCCCGCGTCTCGGTGGCAAATTCGAAATTCGGCCCCTCGACGATGGCATCTACCGGGCAGGCCTCCTGGCAGAACCCGCAATAGATGCACTTGGTCATGTCGATGTCATAGCGCGTGGTGCGGCGTGACCCATCATCACGGGGTTCGGCGTCGATGGTGATCGCCTGCGCCGGGCAGATCGCCTCACACAGCTTGCAGGCGATGCAGCGTTCCTCGCCATTGGCGTAGCGGCGCAGCGCGTGCTCACCGCGGAAGCGCGGGCTGAGCGGCCCCTTTTCATGCGGATAGTTCAGCGTCGCCTTGGGGGCAAAGAAGTATTTCATCCCCAGTCCGAACCCTTTGATAAAGTCGAACAGCAGGAAATACTTGACCGCCCGGCCATAGTCTGTGGTTTGCACCGGTCCCATCGTCAGCCCCCTATCGCCCAACGGGCCCAGAACGTGCCCAACACCCCGAACTTCGCCAAAAACGCCACCAGCACGACCCAGCCCAGCGACATCGGCAGGAACACCTTCCAGCCAATCCGCATCAACTGGTCATAGCGGTAGCGCGGCACGATGGCCTTCACCATGGCGAACAGAAAGAAGAACAACGCCATCTTGCCCACCATCCACAGCACGCCATCGGGCAGGCCGGGAATGGGCGACAACCAGCCGCCAAAGAAGAGCAGGCTCATCAGAGCGCACATCAGGAACACGGCGATGTATTCGCCCGCCATGAACAACAGGTAAGGCGTGGACGAATATTCCACCATGAACCCGGCCACCAGTTCCGACTCCGCCTCGGGCAGATCGAACGGCGGGCGGTTGGTTTCGGCAAGGGCCGAGACAAAGAACAACACCACCATCGGCAGGTGCGGCAACCAGTACCAGTTCAGCAACCCATAGTTGCCACGCTGCGCCTCGACGATCGCCGAAAAACTCATCGACCCGGTCGACAGGATGATCCCGATGATGATCAGACCCAGCGACACCTCATAAGAAATCATCTGCGCGGCCGACCGCAGCGACCCCAGGAACGGGTATTTCGAGTTCGACGCCCAACCGCCCATGATCACGCCGTAAACCTCGAGCGAGGACATGGCGAAGACGAACAGGATGGCCACGTTGATATTGGCCAGAACCCAGCCGTCATTGAACGGAATCACGGCCCAGGCGAGGATCGCCAAAACGAACGACACCATCGGCGCCAGGAAAAACACTGCCCGGTCGGCTCCGGCCGGCACGATGATTTCCTTGACCACATATTTCAGCGCGTCAGCCACCGATTGCAGCAGCCCCCAGGGCCCCACCACGTTCGGCCCCCGGCGCATCTGCACCGCGGCCCAGATCTTGCGGTCGCCATACACCAGGAACAGCAGGCTGATCATCACGAACCCGACGATCAACAGGCTTTGTATGGCCATAAGAACTGCCATCCCAAGCCCGGTTTGAAAGAATTCAGTCATTCTTCGCCCTCATCCTGCCCGACCTCAAACCGTCGGTATTCCCAAAGACCCGCAATTGCGCACGGTGACTTCGGCATCAATTGTCCGCAGCCCATTCGGCAGCGCCGCCGAGATGGTGTAAACCGCATCTGCGCGCCAAACTCCACCGCTTTCCGCGATATTCGTGCGCAAGTGACGCGCAAATCCAAAGCCCCGGATCAGCGCATACTGCGCCGCCGCA
Source organism: Pseudorhodobacter antarcticus (assembly GCA_945871285.1). Lineage (GTDB taxonomy): Bacteria > Pseudomonadota > Alphaproteobacteria > Rhodobacterales > Rhodobacteraceae > Stagnihabitans. The sequence continues at coordinate 13,745 of CAMBWO010000029.1, forward strand.
CATTCGGCATAGTTTGCCACATCCTGCTTGACCCGCGCCCCCCGCATGGCGACATTGAACTGCACCAGATCGCCGTCCAGCAGGGTCGTCTCGATGCCCTGATACTCGGGCTTGAAGTTCGGGTCAGCCAACAGGGCCATCGGATCAGGCTGATCGGGCACGCGTTGACCGCAGGCAGACAGGGTCGCCAAAGTAACCGCCATCACCACGCTCAACGCTTGCCCGGTTTTCATTCTGCGGCCAGCTTCATCTTGGCCCGGTCGGCCTCCAGTGCCGCCAACTCGCCCATCACCTTGGAGGCGCGGGCAATCGGGTTGGTCAGATAGAACCCTTTGAACGCGTTGCGGAAATCGGCAGTTCCCATGTCCCGCAACTCCAGCGGGGCCAAGGTGTTCTCGGGCACAAGGTCCAGCGCGCCCAGATGCGGATGATCCGCGACAATCCGCGCCCGCAGCGCACCTTGCGAATCCCAGGGCTGGGTTGCGCCCAGTTCCGCCGACAATGCCCGCAGGATCGCCCAGTTTTCCTTGGCCTCGCCCGGCGCAAAACCGGCCCGCAGGGCCTGTTGCGGACGGCCTTCGGTGTTCACGAACAACCCGGCCTCCTCGGTATAGGCCGCCCCCGGCAGGATGATGTCGGCGCGGTTCGCACCCCGGTCCCCATGGCTGCCTTGATAGATGACAAACGGACCCGGCGCGATGTCCACCTCATCGGCACCAAGGTTATAGATCACCTCGGCCCCGTCCACCGCAGCCGGCAGACCACCCTCCGTCACCGCCCCCACATCCATCGCCCCGACGCGCGCGGCGGCGGTGTGCAGGATCATCAGTTTGGACGCCGTCACCTCGGCCAGTTTCACCGCGTGGGCCAGAACGGCAGCACCATCCGCCTCGTTCAAGGCGCCCTGCCCGACAATCACCACCGTCGGCACATCGCGCACCGCGGAATGATCCACCTTGGTCAGCGCCTCCAGATCGGCACGGGCCGGTCCGACATAGTCATAGTCATAGCTCAGGTCGACCGGCACGCCGATCACCCCGACCCGCGCCCCGGTGGTCCAGGCCTTGCGGATACGGGCGTTCAGAACCGGCGCCTCGACCCGCGGATTGGTGCCGACCAGCAGGATCATCTTGGCGCTGTCGATATCCTCGATCCGCGCCGTGCCGACATAGGCACCCCGGTTGCCCGCAGGCAGCCGTGCCCCATCGGTGCGGCATTCGACATGGCCGCCCATCCCCTCGACCAACGCCTTCAGCGCATAGGCCGCCTCGACCGGAACCAGATCGCCGACCAGGCCCGCAACCCTCTTGCCCTTCATGGCAGCAGCCGCCGCAACCAGTGCCTCGCCCCAGCCCGCTTTGCGCAACTTGCCGTTTTCGCGGATATAGGGCGTGTCCAGACGCTGGCGGCGCAGGCCGTCCCAGATGAAGCGGGTCTTGTCGGAAATCCATTCCTCGTTCACGCCGTCGTGGTTGCGCGGCAGAATGCGCATCACTTCGCGGCCCTTGGTGTCGATGCGGATGTTGGACCCCAAGGCGTCCATCACGTCAATCGACTCGGTCTTGCTCAACTCCCACGGCCGCGCCGTGAACGCGTAGGGCTTTGACGTCAGCGCGCCCACCGGGCACAGGTCGATGATGTTGCCCTGCAAATTGCTGTCCAGCGTGCCCGCCAGATAGGTGGTGATCTCGGCATCCTCGCCCCGGCCGGTCTGGCCCATTTGCAGGATGCCCGCGACCTCGGACGTGAACCGCACACAGCGCGTGCAGGAAATGCAGCGCGTCATGTGGGTGTCCACCAGCGGCCCCAGATCCAGATCCTCGGAGGCCCGTTTCGGTTCGCGGTAGCGGCTGAAATCAATGCCGTAGGCCACGGCCTGATCCTGCAAATCGCACTCGCCGCCCTGGTCGCAAATCGGGCAATCCAGCGGGTGGTTGATCAGCAGAAACTCCATCACCCCTTCGCGGGCCTTTTTCACCATCGGTGTGTTGGTCTTGACCACCGCCGGCTCGCCATTCGGCCCACCACGCAGATCGCGCACCTGCATGGCGCAAGATGCCGCAGGCTTGGGCGGCCCACCCACCACCTCGACCAGACACATCCGGCAGTTCCCGGCAATCGTCAGACGCTCATGATAACAAAACCGCGGGATCTCGACCCCGGCCACTTCGGCGGCCTGAATGATCGTCATCGCTGGATCAACCTCGACCAAAATCCCGTCGATCAGCAGTTTTTTCAGGTCAGCCATGCATCAGGTCCTTCCGAGGTTTCCGCCCGAACCACGCCCGCAGCCAGACCCCGAGTCCGCCCGCCGCCGTTTCGCCCGGTGTTTCCGATTTATCCGCGCCGAAGGCAACGCCTTTCATGCGTTCCTCGATGTCGCGCATCATCAATTTCGCATCCAGATTGCCATGACACATGATTAGCCCTTTTCCTGCCCGCCCGACATAAGGCCCGCCACCTTCAACCAGTCCCAGCCAAAGGCCGTCGCACTCGGCCCCTGCCCCTGCATCCGGGCAAATCGGGCCAGCCCTTCGGCGACCGACGGCTTGTGCCCGACCGGTACCCACCACATCACCAGATTGGAATTGCCGAAGGCGTCATACCAAAGCGCCCGCTTGTCATAGAACTGCCGGTGCACCGTGTTCCAGACGAAATGCTGCAAACTGGCCGCGTCGGTCCACACCGACAGCGTCGAGGCCATGCGCGGGTTGCCGCCAAAGGCCCCCCCTTCCGCCACCTGTTCGGTGTTCATGTCCTCATCCGTCAGCCGCCAGACAAAACCGGGGCTGCGGGCGGCCAGGGCGTTGACCATGTCCAGCCCGGCCACAAATTCGGCCACCCGCGGATCGTCCCAATCATGGCGCAACTCACCGAAATTCAGTTCTGCCAGATGATGCGCCGCGGGTGTGATCACTCGGACGACCTCAACAACGACCCCACCAGCGTGCCCTTGGCAATCTCGGCCCGACCGGCGGCGCAGTAGCTGTCCACATCACCCGGCACGACCCCGGCCGCCGCCAGATACTGTGTCGCCGCCGCCTTGACCCGCGCCTTTTCGGCCTTGCTCTTCAAAAACACATCCACCTCGGCCTCGGTATAGCCTTTCGACCGGGCATAGGATTCCAGGTCCCGCATCTTCAGCAACACCACCAGCATCCGCGCCGAAATGCTGGGGCAGGTCTGCCGCAGCATATCCCCCGCCGCAGCCGCGATCAGCTGTTCGTTGATGTGACCTTCTTCGGCCAAAGGCACCTTGCCCTGCGCCATCGCCGGCAGCGTCACCGCCATGAACAGGGCCGCAACAACTGTGGGGAACCACGATCTTGACATCGAACCATAACCTTTGGCGCGCAACCGGGCCGCATTCCTCCGGGCGCATCTGTTTGGCGGCAGGGTTGATCCTGTGGCAATGCGCCCTGACATGCCATAACAAGGCCGTGTCGGGCGATACTCAGGCACGCTCCCGCTCATGAACAGCCCCATTCAAAGACCCAGGACGCCGGGGTCGAAAACCGGCCCACGGCACTGGGGTTCAAACCCCGGTTGAACCCGGCGCAATAGGCCTCGGCCACCTTCTTGGCCGTCAGCCCGTCCGAATAGGTCAGTTCCGGTGCCGTCGCCCGCGTGATGCGGATCATCACCCCACCCTTGGCCTGCTCCAGCGCCTGCCGATTGACGATATAGCGAAAGCCGTCCCCGATGATGATCTGCGCCGCCCGCCCATCCGCCGCAGGCAGCGTCAACGGCACTGGCGGGGGTGGCTTGGCCCGAAACGACGCGGGCAGCTTATCGCAGCCCGCCATCAGGAAAACCATTCCAAAAAGGGCCAAACACCCAAACCAGCCAGCAAAACTGCGCCTAGCCGATACCTCCGCGTTGCGACCCTGCCCCATCGGCTACTCCGCAGCCATAGCCCCCATGCGGCCCGTCTTCTTGGCCTTGATCCGGTCCTCGATCTCACCCCGGAACGCCCGCACCAACCCCTGAATCGGCCAGGCCGCCGCATCACCCAAGGCGCAAATCGTGTGGCCCTCGACCTGCTTGGTCACGCTCAGCAGCATGTCGATTTCCTCGACCTCTGCATCGCCGCGCACCAGACGGTCCATCACCCGCATCATCCAACCCGTGCCCTCGCGGCAGGGCGTGCACTGGCCGCAGGATTCGTGTTTATAGAATTTGGACAGCCGCCAGATCGCCTTGATGACGTCCGTCGATTGATCCATCACGATCACCGCCGCCGTCCCCAGACCCGACCGCTGCTCGCGCAGCCAGTCGAAATCCATGATCGCATCGTCACATTGCGCCTGCGTCAGCAGGGGCACCGACGACCCGCCGGGGATAACGGCCTTCAGGTTCTTCCACCCGCCCCGCACCCCGCCGCAATGCTCCTCCAGCAACTGCCGCAGCGGGATCGACATGGCCTCCTCGACCACGCAGGGGTTCACCACATGGCCCGAAATCCCGAAAATCTTGGTGCCCACATTGTTCGGACGGCCAAAGGACGAAAACCACTCCGGCCCCCGGCGCAAAATCGTCGGCACGACGGCAATCGATTCCACGTTGTTCACCGTCGTAGGACAGCCATAAAGCCCCGACCCCGCCGGGAACGGCGGCTTCATCCGCGGCATCCCCTTCTTGCCCTCCAGGCTTTCCAACAGCGCCGTCTCCTCGCCGCAGATATAGGCCCCGGCGCCGTGATGCAGATACAGGTCGAAATCATAGCCCGACCTGGCCGCGTTCTTGCCCAGCAAGCCGTCATCGTAACATTCGTCAATCGCCGCCTGCAGCGCCTCGCGCTCGCGGATGTATTCGCCGCGGATATAGATATAACAGGCATTGGCCCCCATCGCGAAGGACGCGATCAGGCACCCCTCGATCAGCGTGTGGGGGTCGTGCCGCATGATCTCGCGGTCCTTGCAGGTGCCGGGTTCGCTCTCGTCGGCATTCACAACCAGATAGGACGGCCGCCCATCGCTGGCCTTGGGCATGAACGACCACTTCAACCCGGTCGGAAACCCCGCCCCACCCCGGCCGCGCAAGCCTGACGCCTTCATCAACTCGACGATCTTGTCGCGCCCCAGCGCCAGAATCCCCGCCGTGCCATCCCAATGCCCACGCTTCTTGGCGCCCGCCAGCGAACGGTCGTGCATCCCGTACAGGTTGGTGAAAATGCGGTCCTGATCCTTGAGCATGCGCTCTTTCCTTTTCCCAAGGCCCCAAGGGCCTTTATTCCAACCCTTGCGGGCCTATCTTTGCCGCCGCCACAACCGGACCGCCGCCACCATCGCCCAGATGAACGCGGCCCCGGCACTCAAGTCGCCCAGCAGAATGAATTTCGGCGGCCAGCCCATCCGACCGCCCAGCCATTGAAACCCCATCCAGCCAACCATAGCGCCCACGACAACCAGGGCAATCAACCGCCCCTGCGCCATATTGGCCTGATCGTCCGGACCCGTCATCGTCCCGTCAGTAATCGTTCGTCTTGGCGCGGCGCAGGAATTCGTCCACCCCAACCTCACCAATCAGACGGGCCTGCTGGACCCAGCGATCCCGCGTCACGCGGCCTTTGAAACCCTTCAGGTTGCTGTCCATCCAAGCCACCTCACCCCGACCCCATCCAGCGATCTGGTCAAAGTGGTAGATGCCCAGCTCATGGCACAGCTTCTCCATCGCAGGGCCGATCCCCTCGATCGCCTGCAGCTTGTCCGCCACCCCACCGCGCGGCCCTGACAGCGCCACCGGCTTCACCTCGGCCGACGCCGGCATAACTGGTTCCAGTGCTGCCACCTGTGCGGGCTCGGCCTCAGCGGCCATCACCGACGCAGGCTCATTATTGTGAACCTCAGTTGCGGACGTGTGGTCAGGATGTCCTTGGTCGCCATGCCCGTGGTCATGATGCCCATGCGCATCCCCCCCAACCGGAGGCGCCCCCCAGAACATGCCCAGCAGCACGCCAAAAACCAAAAACACGAACAGCCCTGCCAGCACTGCCGCCGGCATGGCCACATCGCCAATCCACCGCGCCAGGATCGCCCCGATGACACCCGCCACCACGGCATAGACCCAGCCCGCCGGCCAGCTTTCTTCGGAACTGCTTACATGTGCCATCGCCCAAACCCCCCGCTGAATTCGTTACGCCTTGACCTTGTCCTTCAACCACGGCGTCAGGATCGGCACCTCGGTCCCGTCAATCCGCTTGACCGTATCGCCGATATCCACCGCCCGCTGCGCGCTCGCATTATACTGCGTGCGCCCCGAGTCAAACTCCTTCAGGCTGGTCAACCCGCCCAACGGCTCGCTGGAATAGCGCCCGTTCTGCGGACCCGCCACCGGCACCTCACCGTCCGAGAACCGCGCAATCAGAGCGCGTAGGCGGTCCGGCGTCAGGTCCTCATAGTAATCCTTGCCGATCTGGGCCATCGGCGCATTGGTGCAGGCCCCCAGGCACTCGACCTCTTCCCAGCTGAACTTGCCATCCGCCGAAACCGTGTGCGAAGTCGGCGCAATCAACTCCTTGCAGACCGCAATCAACTCCTCCGCCCCGCAAATCATGCAGGACGTCGTGCCGCAAATCTGCACATGCGCGATGGACCCGACCGGAGCCAACTGGAACATGAAGTAGAACGTAGCCACCTCCAGCGCCCGGATATAGGCCATGCCCAACATATCCGCGACATGCTCGATCGCCGGACGGCTGAGCCACCCTTCCTGCTCCTGCGCACGCCAGAGCAGCGGAATGATGGCCGAGGCCTGCCGCCCCTCGGGATACTTGGAAATCTGCCCCTTGGCCCATTCCAGGTTCATCGGGGTGAAAGCAAAGGAAGCGGGTTGTTCTTTGTGAAGACGGCGCAGCATTAGCGGTCAACCTCCCCGAACACGATATCCATCGTGCCGATGATTGCAGAAACGTCGGCCAGCTGGTGGCCGCGGCACATGTAATCAAGCGCCTGCAAGTGCAGGAACCCCGGCGCGCGGATCTTGGCGCGGTAGGGTTTGTTCGACCCGTCCGCCACCAGATACACCCCAAACTCACCCTTCGGCGCCTCGACCGAGGCGTAAACCTCACCGTCGGGCACATGGAAGCCCTCGGTATAGAGCTTGAAGTGATGGATCAGCGCCTCCATCGAGGTTTTCATGTCACCCCGGCTGGGCGGCGTGATCTTGCCCCGTGCCAGAATGTCACCCTTTTCGACCCGCAACTTGGCCACGCATTGCTTGATGATCTTGGTGCTCTCCTCCATCTCGGCCATGCGGCACAGATAGCGGTCATAGCAGTCGCCATTCTTGCCCACCGGGATCTTGAAATCAAACTCGTCATAGCATTCATAAGGTTGGCTGCGCCGCAGATCCCAGGCCAAACCCGACCCCCGCGCCATCACGCCCGAAAATCCCCAGTCCTGTACATCCTGTTCGTTGATGATGCCGATGTTGACGTTGCGCTGCTTGAAGATGCGGTTTTCGGTCAGCAGCCCATGCAGATCGTCCAGCACGCGCTGAAATTCATCCGCCCAGCGGTCGATATCCTCGATCAGTTGCGGCGTCAGGTCCTGATGCACGCCACCGGGCCGGAAATAGGCCGCATGCAGACGCGCGCCCGAGGCCCGCTCATAAAACACCATCAGCTTTTCACGCTCCTCAAAGCCCCAGAGCGGCGGCGTCAGCGCGCCCACGTCCATGGCTTGGGTCGTGGTGTTCAGGATGTGGTTCAGCACCCGGCCAATCTCGCAGAACAGCACCCGGATTAGGCTGGCACGGCGCGGGATCACCGTCCCGGTCAGCCGTTCAATCGCCAAACACCAGGCGTGTTCCTGGTTCATCGGCGCCACATAATCCAGCCGGTCAAAGTAGGGCAGATTTTGCAGATAGGTGCGCGATTCCATCAGCTTTTCGGTGCCACGGTGCAGCAACCCGATATGGGGGTCACAGCGTTCGACAATCTCACCGTCCAGTTCCAGCACCAACCGCAAAACGCCATGCGCTGCGGGGTGTTGCGGGCCAAAGTTGATGTTGAAATTGCGGATGCGCTGCTCGCCCGTCAGCTTGTCTTGCGTGCCGTCGTCATAGCTGTTGTTGCGGATATCGCCGTCCATCAGGCAACCTCACTTCCAAATTCGGGAAAGCTTTCCCAGTCCTGCGGCAACCCCAGGGTCGCCGCCACAAAGGCGTATTGCGGTTTCAACCAGTCCCGCGCCCTTTGGCGCAGACTGTCCGGCATGTCCACCGCGATGCCAGCATGAACCCGTTTCTGCAAGGGGGCGGGATGGTCCGACAGACCCAGAAACCCCGTCACCCGCGCCACACCGGCAGGCGTGATCATGCCCTCATAGGTCGTCACCAACCGCTTGTCCGCCGGCACCGCCTGCACCAGACGGCCATGGATGGCGGCATAGTCGCCCCGCGCCGTCACATCCAGCGCACCCCCCGCCAGCACATCGTCAAACTTGGCCACACCAGCGGCGGCAAAACCTTCCGGCGCCACAGCGGCCCGTTTGACCAGCATCCGCACATGGCTCCACAGCCGCTCGACCGGGTCGCGCATCACAAACACCCAGCGCACATCCGCGGCCAGGCCCTGCAAATCGCGCATCCGGGCCACGGGCAGCAACCCATATTCCGGCGTCATTTCACCCACCAGCCGCTTGCCCGCCGCACCCTTGGTCAGATAGCGCAGATAGTCCGGCACAGGATCGGCCGCCTTCAACACGGCGATATAGTCCAGCCGGTCCGCGATCTGTTCCATCACCCAGATCGGAAACCGCGCCTTGCCGCTGTCCAACTCCTGCTCCATCGCCGCAATCTCTTTCTCCATCCGCTTGACACGGGCGCTCAGGGCCCCCTCGTCCAGCTTGTTGAAGAACTGCATCTCCTTGATGCTGCGCATATAGGTCTCGGGGTGCCCCCGCAGATATTCATACAGCCACGACGTCCCGGCCTTCACCGCGCCCGCACAAAACAGCATGGTCACAGGCTGGCCCACGGGTCAGGCCTTCTTTTCATCGCCAGGCAGGATGTATTGCGCACCCTCCCACGGGCTCATGAAATCGAACTGGCGGTATTCCTGAACCAGCTTGACCGGCTCGTAGACCACCCGCTTTTGCACCTCGTCATAGCGCACCTCGGTATAGCCCGTCGTCGGGAAATCCTTGCGCAGCGGATGCCCGCGAAAGCCGTAATCGGTCAGGATGCGCCGCAGGTCGGGATGGCCCGAAAACAGGATGCCGAACATGTCGAACACTTCCCGCTCAAACCAGTTGGCGCTGGGGTGAACCGAGATGATCGACGGAACCATATCCGCCTCACCGACCGCGACCTTCAACCGCACCCGGTGGTTTTGGTACATCGACAGCAGATGATACACCACGGTGAACCGGGTTTCCCCCTCGGGGTGATCGACCGCCGTGATATCGACCAGCGAGGTGAAGCGGCAGGCCGCATCCTCTTTCAGATGGGCCATCACCGCCACGATGTCCGCCAAAGCCACCTTTAGCGACAACTCGCCAAAGGCAATCGAGGGGGTCACGGCGTGTTTGGCGGCAATCGCTGCACCAAGGGCGTTCAGGGCGTCAGACATGCGAACCTCTCAGCGAACCAGGGTGCCAGTGCGGCGGATTTTGCGCTGCAACTGCAAGATGCCATACAGCAGCGCCTCGGCCGTGGGCGGGCAGCCGGGGATATAGATGTCGATCGGCACGATCCGGTCACAGCCCCGCACGACGGAATAGCTGTAATGATAATAACCCCCGCCATTGGCGCAGGACCCCATGCTGATCACATAGCGCGGCTCCGGCATCTGGTCATAAACCTTGCGCAGCGCCGGCGCCATCTTGTTGGTCAAGGTGCCCGCCACGATCATCAGGTCCGACTGGCGCGGCGAGGCGCGCGGTGCCGTGCCAAAGCGTTCCAGGTCATAGCGCGGCATCGACACATGAATCATCTCGACCGCACAGCACGCCAGCCCGAATGTCATCCAGTGCAACGACCCGTTGCGCGCCCAGTTGATGATATCCTCGGTCGAGGTCAGCAGAAACCCCTTGTCCTGCAACTCGGCGTTCAGCGCCTGGGTGGCAACCTCACGGTCCGGTCCGGCCGCGTTTCCCGTCATCACGCCCATTCCAACGCCCCCTTCTTCCACTCATAAGCGAACCCGACCGTCAGCACGGCCAGAAACGCCATCATCGACCAGAACGCCACCATGCTGATCTCGCCAAAGGCCACGGCCCAAGGGAACAAAAACGCCACCTCAAGGTCAAAGATGATGAACAGGATCGACACCAGGTAGAACCGCACGTCAAACTTCATCCGCGCATCGTCAAAGGCGTTGAACCCGCACTCATAGGCCGACAGTTTTTCGGGGTCCGGGTTGCGCACCGCAATCACCGCCGCCGCCAGGATCAGCACCAATCCCAAACCCGTGGCCACGGCCAGCAACATCAAGATCGGCAGATATTCACGCAGAAGTATGTCCACGAGGGGGGCTCCTTCACCTTCAGGTCCGTCCGGGGCACCGCAGGCATCCCAGCACGCAAGGTCCGTTTAAACCGCACACCTGCCGGGGTCAACCAAGCGCCGGGCAAAAGTCGGGGCGGCATCCGATAAATCCGGTGTTTCCCGCAGCCTGCCCGACCCCGCGCAACGCTGCCCGGATTTCCGGCACACCGCCGCGCAAGTTTCGCGCAGGTGGGCGCGATTCCGGTGTATCATTGCCCCATGCACCCCGACCACCCAACCGGAGTATTTGACCGTGACCTTGACCGCAGCCCCGCCCATCGCCTTTGTCCTGACCCGCGACCGCGCCCTGACCCAACCGTTCTATTCCGATGTTCTGGGTCTGACCCTGCGGTCAGAGGATGACTACGCCGCCGTCTATGACCTGAACGGCATTACCCTGCGCCTGACGACGGTTCAGGATCACACCCCAACGCCCCATACCGTGCTGGGCTGGGCCGTGCCCGACGTAACAGCCGTCGCCCAGGAACTGGCGGCCAGGGGGGTGCGGTTCAACATCTATCCGGGCTTTGACCAGGACGCCCTCGGTGTCTGGACCTCGCCCGATGGTCGCGTCAAAGTGCTGTGGTTCAACGATCCAGAAGGCAACGGGCTAAGCCTCACGCAGGCCTGATCCTTGCTCCGCCTCATTGCACCACCGGCGCCTCAGCCCAGTCAGGCTCGGGCCCCTGCCCCACCACCAGCGCCTCCTCACGCAGGATGCGTGCAATCAGCGCGCAATCCTCGACCGTAAAGGTCAGCGGCACCCGCATATCAACAAGCCCCGCCAGAATCCGGTCGGTCTGCGGCAGGCTCTGCACCTCGGCATAACCCCAATGATCATAGCGCGAAGTGAACGCCATCGGCTGATCCGCCCCAAACCATTTCAACTCGACCCCCCGCGCCAGAGTGCGCGTCAGGAACACCTGTATCCGCGCCGCCGACCAGTCGGGCAGGCAGAACTGAAACGACGATCCGACAAACCGCTCGGCTTCGGGCCGCACCGTCAACACCAGACCCGGCACCCCCGCCAATCCCGCCTCCAACGCCCGATACCGCGCCTCCCACCGGGCCACCCGGTCGGCCAGCTGCCGCAACTGCGGCCGCAGGATCGCCGCCCGCAGATTGTCCATCCGGCCCGACACGTTGGGCGTCACCATCCGCACTGTAGCAAAGGCCTCGGGCCCCGGCGCCGCCAGATGCTTGCCATACAGCATATAGGACCCCGACAGCAGGATCGCCCGCGCCATCACCTCGGCGTCATCCGAAATCAGAAACCCGCCCTCGCCCGAATTGACATGCTTGTAGGTCTGCATGGAATAGCACCCCACAACCCCATGCCGACCCGAGGGCACCCCGTTCCAGGTCGCCCCCATCGTATGGGCGCAATCCTCAATCACCCGCAGCCCCAAACGGTCACACAGCACCATCAACGCGCCCATGTCGCAAACATGGCCGCGCATATGGCTCAGCATCAGCACACGCGCGCCCGAGGACCGCGCCTTGGCCTCCAGATCAGCGAAATCCAGCACCAGATTGTCCGTCACCTCGACAAACACCGGACGCGCCCCCAGCGCCGCAATCGCCCCCGGCACCGGGGCCAGCGTAAACCCGTTGCTCAGCACCGCATCCCCAGCCTGCACCCCCATCGCCCGCAAGGCGCAGCCCATGGCATAGCCACCCGACGCAACGGCAAGGCAATACCTGGCCCCCGTCAACGCCGCAAACTCCTGCTCCAGCAGCACCGTCTCGGCCACCTCACCCGGCGCGGTGTTATAGCGGTGCAGCCGCCCGTGCCGCAACACCGCGACCGCGGCCGCGATGCCCTCTTCGGGGATCGGCTCTTGCTGGGTGAAACTGCCCGAAAACCGCTCGGTCATGCTGTGGGCCTCCGCACCAATGCCAAGAACAACCCCATGGTCATCACCAGCCCCCCCGCCGCAATGAAAAAACCCATCGACGGCGACTGGAATGGCGCATTTGGCCCCATGAAATAGCCAAACATCTGCGAAAAGAACACGGTCCCCGCCAGCTGCGACACGTTCAGCAACGCCGCCACCCCGCCCTGCAACTCGCCCTGGGCATTTTCGGGCACATTCTTGGTCATCATCGTCATCAGCATCGGGTGGATGAACCCCTCGGGCGTGTGCACCAGGATCAGCACGATCACAATGCCCAAGCCCCCGGCCAGGCCATAGCCCCCCGCCGCAAGGATCGCCGCACTCATCCCGAACAGCGCCACATTCCACTCGCCAAACCGCTTGACCAGGGGCCCCGTCAGCCCGGCCTGCGACGCCGCCATGGCAATGCCAAACACCGCCAGCGTCACGCCCACCACGGCAGGCGACCAGCCGAACTTGGCCATGCCCCAATAGGGCCAGATCGCCGGATAGACCGAACTGAAGAAAAAAAACGAAAACAGCACAATGCACATCGGCACCACACCGTGATAGCTGCGGAATATCCGGAACGCCCCGAACGGGTTCGCCCGGCCCCATTCAAACGGGCGGCGGTGTTTTGGCTCCAGCGTCTCGGGCAGCACGAAATAGCCATAGATCAGGTTGATGGTCGAAATCCCCGCCGCCACATAGAACGGCACCCTTGGCCCGAACTCGCCCAACAGCCCGCCAATCGCCGGCCCCAA
>CAMBWO010000030.1 GCA_945871285.1 Pseudorhodobacter antarcticus
CGCCTGCGGGCACAACATCCGCAAGATCCTGGCCCACCTCAGGTCTTGGCTTGTCTGCATTGTCGTCGCCATTTTGAACGCACCATACCACCCGGGTCGCCAGTATCAGGCTGTCACATCAGTCTGAATGCATTATTCAAGGCCAACTAGATACGCTCTTGTCGAACCGTTACATCACCCATTCGATGGGCAGCACGCCGACGATGGTGACCAGCAGGCGGTCGACCCAGGTCGTGTTGGGCGGGTTTTCCCTGCGCGGGGGCGAGGGGTCGATTGTCGGCGTCGTGCTGGGGGCGGTGCTGTTGCAGGTGTTGCAGAACCTGGTCAACCTGCTGGGCATCCCGTCATCGCTGAACTTTGCGGTGACGGGATCAGTGATCCTGCTGGGCGTGCTGGCGGATACGCAATACACCAAATACCGGGCGCGACGGCGGGTTTGATCAGTGATTGTGGCGCGGGGGTTTGCTGGAAATCGCGTGAAACCCCTCGGCCGATTTCAGCACGGCGCCCTGTGACAACTGGTTGACCTCGGCCCGGTAGATGGCCTGCCACGGGGTCTGGCTGGCAGGAACGGCGGGAACACCGTCGCCCTTGCGGCGGGCAATCTCGGCTGCATCCACAACCATGTCGCAGGTGCCAGTGTTCAGGTCGATGCGGATGATGTCGCCGGTCCGCACCCAGGCCAGGCCACCGCCCGCAGCACTTTCCGGTGAGGCGTTGACGATGGAGGGGCTGGCCGATGTGCCCGATTGCCGCCCGTCGCCAATGGTCGGCAGGCTGAGGATGCCGCGTTTGATCAGATGGTCCGGCGGCTGCATGTTCACCACCTCGGCCGAACCGGGCCAGCCCAGCGGGCCCGAACCGCGAATGACCAGAATGCAGGTTTCGTCGATGTTCAGGGACGGGTCATTGATCCGGGCGTGGTAATCCTCGGACCCGTCGAACACGGCGCAGCGGCCTTCGAACACATTCTCGCGGCCCGGATGGGACAGGAAACGGGCGCGGAAATCTTCAGAGATCACAGAGGTCTTCATGATGGCAAAGTCAAAGAGGTTGCCCTTCAGCACCCGGAACCCGGCCCGCTGCATCAGGGGGGTGGCAAAGGGGCGGATCACCTCGCGGTCGGTCGACATCCGGCCCGCCAGATTGTCGGCCATGGTCTGCCCGGTGACGGTGGCCACCGACCCATCCAGCCGGTCCGCAGCCAACAACTCCGCCATGATCGCAGGCACCCCGCCCGCCAGATGAAACCGCTCGCCCAAGAACCGCCCGGCGGGCTGGATATCGGCCAGCAGGGGGATGTCATAGCCGTGGTTTTGCCAATCCTCGGGCGTCAACACGACCCCGGCATGATGCGCCATCGCGGTCAGGTGCGGCTGGGCGTTGGTAGACCCCCCAATCGCCGAATTGACGCGGATCGCGTTCAGGAATGCGGCGCGGGTCAGGATATGGCTGGGGCGCAGCCCCTCATGCACCAGCGCCACGGCGCGCAGGCCGGTGCGATAGGCCATCTGCCCGCGTTCACGGTAAGCTGCTGGAATCGCAGCACATCCGGTCAGAGACAAGCCCAGCGCCTCGGCCAGGGCGTTCATCGTGCTGGCGGTGCCCATGGTGTTGCAATGCCCGATCGAGGGCGCCGAGGCCATCGCGGCGGCCAGAAACTGTTCACGGTCGATCTGACCCGCCGCAAACTGCTGGCGCGATTTCCAGATCACCGCGCCCGATCCGACCAGTTGATCGCCGTCATGCCCATCCAGCATCGGCCCCCCCGAAAGGACAATGGCCGGAATATCCACGGTCGAGGCCGCCATGATCGCCGCAGGGGTGGTCTTGTCGCAGCCGGTGGTCAGCACGACCCCGTCCAGCGGATAGCCAAACAGGATCTCGACCAGCCCCAGATAGGCCAGATTGCGGTCCAGTGCGGCGGTGGGGCGGCGGCAGTTTTCAAAGATCGGGTGCATCGGGAATTCGATGGGAATGCCGCCCGCATCGCGGATGCCGTCGCGAACCCGTTTGGCCAGGTCCAGATGGTGGCGGTTGCAGGGCGACAAATCGCTGCCCGATTGCGCAATGCCGATGATGGGCCGCCCGGCGCGCAGCTCTTCGGGCGTGACACCTGAATTCATGAACCGTTCCAGATACAACGCGGTCATGTCGACATGGTCGGGATTGTCAAACCAGTCCTGACTGCGCAGCCGGCCTTTGGTCGTGTCGGTCATGATGCTTGCGCTCCTTGCAGTGTCAGCTGGTCACCCGGTCTCCTCGGCCATAGATCAACAGCATACCTATGATGACACTTCCATAGATAATCTGCCGCAGCGCCTCGGGCATCTGCATGATGGACAGGACGGAATTGAGCAGCACGATCAGCACCACCCCGATCAGCGTGCCCGCATAGCGCCCCCGCCCGCCCAGAACATTGGTGCCGCCCAGCACAACGGCGGCAATTGCCGGCAGCAGAAAGGCGTTGCCCATGCCCTGATAGGCCTTGGCCGAATAGCCCGCCAGCAGCGCCCCGGCCAGCGCGGCACACAGGCCCGACAGGACAAAGGCGCCAATGATGACCCGCGTGGTGCGCATCCCCGACAGATAGGCCGCCCGTTCCCGCGTGCCGATGGCATAAAGCGCCCGGCCAAAGGTGGTGCGCGACAACAGGAACGCGACGGCGACGGAAACGGCTGCCCAGACGAACAACGCCGCCGGAAAGCCAAGGATGCTGGATTTCGCCAGAGTCAGCATCAGCGGAGTGGCGGCATCCTGCGGGGCATAGCCGCCGGTCTGCGCCACCATCAGCCCGCGCAGCACGGTGTCCAGCCCCAGGGTAAAGATCATCGAGGGGATGCGCAGCACCGCCACGCCCAACCCGTTGATCAGCCCGACGCACAGCCCCACCGCCAATGCCGCCGGCACCGCCCCGGGTCCGCCCACCGCCGTGCCGATCATCGCGGCGGCCGTCAGGGTCCACGGGATCGACAGGTCGATATGCCCGATCAGGATGACAGCCATCAGACCCGCCGCGCAGATGCCCAGAAAGGACCCGGTCTGCAGTTGCAGCAGCAGGTATTTCGGTGTCAGCAGCGGCATCGTACCGGTGGTGGACAGGGTATAGACCGTCCCGACCGCCAGAATGACCAGGATGAATCCAAAGGCAATGACCAGGGGCCGGTCCGCCGCAGACAGGGTGCCAAGCCGACTCATCGGAACAACTCCAACCGGTTGCGGATGCTGAAGGTGCGGCCCGCGCCAAAGCTGACGGCGGCCAGCAGGACCAGCCCCTCGATCAGCGGTTGCAGCAGGGGGTCGATGTCCAGGATGCGGAAATAGAACGAGATCACCCGCAGGATCAACGCCCCCACCAGCGACGCAATCACCCCGCCGCTGCCGCCCAGCAGCGCCGTGCCGCCCAAAACCACCGCCGCAATCGAATTGAGCGTATAGGCCCCGGCCTGCACCATGTCGGCATTGCCGGACGAGGTCTGGATCGCCAGATACAGGCCCCCACAGGACGCAAAGAATCCCGACAGCGTATAGGCCAAAATCTTGGCCCGGTTGATCGGCAGCCCCGAGACAAAGGCCGCCCCCTCGGCCGAACCGATGGCATAGATCGTCATGCCGGTGACGGTGCGCTTGATCGGCAGCCAGACCAGACAGGCGATGCCGAACTGCAGGATCAGCGGCACGGGGATGTTGATGAAGGGCTGCAACCAGGCCGCCTCGCCGCCCTGCGCCAGGCCGTAGGTGTCGGCAAAATCCCAGACCGTATTGGTCAGCGCCCAACCCAAATCGCCATCGACATCGCCGCCCGGTTCGGGCCGGATCAGCAGCGCCAGGCCAATCGCAATCGCCCCGGTGGCCAGCGTGGCGATGATCGCCTGGATACGGCCATAGACCACCAAAAGCCCGTTCATGAACCCGAACGAGGTGCCCGCCAACAGGGTGACAAAGGCGCCAAACACAATCTCGCCCATCGTGCCATTCACCATGACCGAGGCGATGCAGGCCGACAGCGTCATCACCGCCCCCACCGACAGGTCAAGCCCGCCCATCAGCACAGGCACAGTCTGCGCCATGGCGACAAAGCCGATGGCGACCGACTCATTGGCGTTCTGCACCAGAACTGCCGTCGAAAAACCGCGGGTGTGCATCAGGTTATAGGTGACGAACAGCACCGCAAACAGCGCGATCGCCACTGCAAAACCCCGATTTCCCGCCAGCCAGCGCCCGATCATGCCGCATCCCCGGTGTTGAGCGAGGCGGCGACCAGCGCCTCCTCGGTTATCGCCATGCCGGTCAGTTCGCGCACCACCCGCCCGTCATAGAGCACGATCACCCGGTCCGCACAGCCGATCAGCTCGGCATAGTCCGACGAATAGAACAGGATCGACCGCCCCTCCTCGGCCAACTGCCGCATGATGCGAAAGATCTCTTGTTTGGTGCCGATGTCGATGCCGCGTGTCGGGTCGTTCAGCATGATGATCTGCGGGTCGGTCATCAGCCATTTGGCCAGCACCACCTTTTGCTGGTTGCCGCCTGACAGGGTGCTGACCGCATCGTCCACCGAACCTGCCTTGATCTGCAACACCTCGACCCCCTTGTCGATCAGCGCGGCCACGCGAGTGCGGTCGATGATCCCGCCCCGCGCAACCTTGTCAAACGCCGCGGCGACCATGTTTTCGGCGATGGACAGCGACAGCATCAACCCTTCGGTCTTGCGATCCTCGGGGACCAGCGCCAGCGACCTGGCCTTGGCCAGAACGGGCGCGGCGGGCAAGCCGGGCTTGCCGTTCACCGCAACAGTGGCCCGCACGCCGCGCAAGACGCCGAACAGGGCCAGCAACAGTTCCTTTTGGCCCTGCCCATCCAGCCCGCCAATCCCCAGGATCTCACCCCGGCCCAGCGTCAGCGACACGCCGTTCAGCGCGGTTTCCCACGACAGGCCGCCCACCTGCAGCACCGCAGGCCGGGCTACCGGCGCGGGTTTGGGCGGGTATTTCGCGGTCACGTCGCGCCCGATCATCAGGCGGACAATCTCGGCATCGCTGCGCGCGCCCTTGGCAAAGGTTTCGATGTGGCGACCATTGCGGAAGACGGACAGCCGGTCGCACAACTCCTCGACCTCGTGCATGCGGTGGCTGATGAACAGGCTGGACACGCCGTCGGCCTTCAACCGACTCAACAGGTCATAGACCGTCTGCACATCCCGCGCGGTCAGGGCCGAGGTCGCCTCGTCCAGGATCAGCACACGCGGGTCACGGCCCAGCGCCTTGGCGATCTCCACCATCTGACGGCGCGACAGTGACAGGTCGCGCACCAGCGTGCGTGGATCGACATCCTCGCAGCGCACCCGCGCCAGAACCTCCTCGGCCCGCAGGATCTGCGCCCGCCGGTCGATCAGGCCAAACCGGCGCGGCGGGCGGGACAGGCTGATGTTTTGCGCCACGGTCAGGTCAGGGATCAGCGACAGTTCCTGAAACATGCAGATGATGCCCGCATCCGCCGCCGCATTCGGCCCGGCAAAGCGCCCCGGCGCCCCGTTCAGCCGCATCTCGCCGGTTTCGGGCTGCAGGACGCCGGCAATGATCTTGATCAGGGTCGATTTGCCCGCGCCATTCTCGCCCAGAATGGCATGGGTCGACCCGGCAAAGGCCGCGAAATCCACGCCCTCCAGGGCGCGGATTCCGGCAAAGCTTTTTGACACACCCGTCAGTGCGATGATCGGCGCGGCCATGACAGTCCTTTCCCGCAGACTCCAAAAATCGGCCCGGCCGCCCTGCGACGACCGGGCCAGTGGGAGTCAGTTCGTATTAGCCTCGGATTGTGCCATGATCGCGGGGCCCGACACGTTCACGCCACAGGGCGGGAATTCGTTCACGGTAAAAAAGTTGTCGGGCAGGTCCGACCAGTAGTTCGCGCCGTCCTGCAACTGGTTGTAGTCGGCAATCGGCAGCGGCACCGAAATCAGTTGCGGCATCGGATTGCCCTCCAGCGCCGAAATCGCCGCCTTCATCGCGATGGCCACCAGACCCGGCGACTGGCCGATCGAGATGCCTTTCAACCCGTCGGCGGAATGGGCTGCGACCAGCTTGCGGAAGCCGTTTTCCGATTCGCCCGCAATCGGCACCATCGGGTGACCTGCATCCATCAGCGCCTGCACGACCCCGGTGGTGCCGCCTTGGGCCATGATGCCGTCAAACTGGCCGTTGACCGCAATCGCATCCGCCGTCACCTTTTGCGCGGTGCCGTCATCCCAGTTGCCGACGACCTGCACGACCTCCCACGCCCCGCCCGAGGCATCGAGCACCTCGTGAATGCCGAGGGACCGGTCACGGTCCACCGAGTTGCCGGCCAGACCGCGCACCTCCAGCAGTTTGCCGCTGGTCTTGCCTGCGGCGGCCAACTCTTTCAGCACGAACTCGGCCCAGGTCCGGCCCATGGCCAGCTGATCCTCGTTCACCTGCATCACGGCGTCGGTGTCCAGCACGTTGTCGAACGGCACCAGCACGACGTCGTTCTTGTCGGCCAGCTTGATCACGCGGTCAAACCCGTCCGGCGACACCGCAATGGTGACGATGGCGTCATAGCCCTGGTTGATGAAATCCTCGATGGCACCCAATTGGGCCGGGGCATCGGTGCCGGTCGAGACGACCTTGAACTCGGCGATCTTGTCCTTGATGGCCGGGTCCTCGGCATAGGCCTTGGCGGTCTTGACCATCTGGATGCGCCAGGTGTTGCCGACAAAGCCGTTGACCAGCGCAATCTTGAAGGGGCCGGTCTTGGCTGGCCACTGCATGTATTTGATATCCGGCGACCAGGGCGCAAAGCAGGTCGGGTCTGCGCCGGGTCCGGCAACGATGGTCGGGCCGGCAAAGGCCGCGCCGCCCAGGATCGTGGATGCCAGAAAGGCTGCGCCAACAAGGTAATTCTTCATGAATTCCTCCCATGGGGTGTCAGGTTCCAAGTCAGGATTGAAGCTTGCGCTTTTCTTGGTTTTGCCGTGCTGCGGTCAGGCGCCGTCGCCAAATGTGGCAAGGCCTGCCCGCAGATGGGTCCGCAACAGGTATTGAAAGGCCAGGCTGTCGCGCTTTTCCAGGGCGTTCAGAATGGCCTGGTGTTCCTGGTAAGTCTGCCCTTCGATCGTGCGTAGGGTCTTGCCGCGCTGCATGATCCGCAAGATCACCGGGGTCATGATCTGATAGATGTCCAGAATTGACTTGTTGCCGATGACCGATACCAGATGGGTATGCATCGCCAGGTCAAACTGCGAGGCTTCGACCAGGGTGTGCGCCTTGACCATGGCCGTGTTCAGCCGGTGCATTTCGGTCAGGTCAGCATCGGTCACAAGGTCAAAAATCTGCAAAACGGACCCGATCTCGATCAACTCCCGGAAGCCTTGAATGTCGCCAAACGTCTTGCGCGAGATCTCGCCAACGTTGAACGAGAACAGATCAAGTGCCCGGCTCATCCGCTGGTCAATGATCGTGGCACCAATCTTGGGACGCACATCAACCACGCCGTAGGCCTTGAGCATCCGCATCGCCTCGCGCACGGTATTGCGGCTGGCCGGGAAACGCTGGCACAATTCCTGCTCGGTTGGCAGTTTATCCCCGACCGTCAATTGCCCCGCTGAAATAAGCCCCGGATTTCATGCAGGATCATGTCAACCGCAGACCGGGACGCATGAGCAATTTGCGCCGCTGGGCCATTGACCGGATCATCAGGGTCTTCATTCTGCCGTGACACTTGACCCCTCCGCCCATCGTTGCATTTTAGCACGCGCATCACGGCAAGCAGACATTGGGCAAGATCACAATTGCAGTGCGGGCTATGCCTATTTTAACTCATGCCGCGCCTTTGGGAGCAATCGCTGTCGCTCCCCCCGCATTGCGGGATGGAGGGCGCCCGGGCCTGCCAGGCGTCCCATGGGCGACGGGTGCCCCTACTTCTGGATGCAGGTGTCGACCGTGTCCTTGGTGCATTCGTCCAGACCGGTAAAGACCGGATCAGCGACCTTTTCACCCTTCACCAACTGGACCATGACGCCGGGGGCCAGATAGCCCATTTCAAACGGACGCTGACCGACCAGGGCGGTCACCAGGCCCTCGGACGCAATCGCCACTTCTTCGCCGATGGTGTCGGCCGCCCCGATGACCAGCTCGTTTTCGGCGATCTTGTCGGCATAGGGGCCGAACAGGTCGCGGTAGGCTTGCGGCGCGCCGAACAGCGGCCAGCCGCCCATGATGCCAAAGGCCGTGATGTCGGGGTTGGCGGACATGATGTCCGACATGGCCTGAACGCCCACAGCACCGTCGTCATTGGTGAACACCGGGCACCCGGCGACTTCGGTCCAGCCACCCTCACCGGCCAGTGCGGCAAGGCCTTCCTGGCCTGACAAGGCGTCGCGGAAGCCTTGGGCACGGCGCAGAATGTTGTCAGCGCCGGGGTTGCCCTGGATAGTGCAGACAGTGCCGCCATTCGGGGCCGCGGTCTTGACATATTCCCCGATGCGTTTGCCCATCAGATAGTTGTCGGTGCCCAAATAGGTCAGGCGCAGTGCGGCATCCTCGACGGCCAGGTCAGCGTCCAGCGTCATGATCGGGATCGTGGCACCCGAATTGCGGATCGACTGAGCGATCAGTGCAGCGTTGGATGGCGAAATGGCCACGGCCGCGGTGTTGGGGTCGCCCAGCAGGTCCTGCACGATCTGCGCCTCACCCGCCTCATCCGAGGTCGAGGCGGGACCGGTGTAAAAGCACACGTATTCGCTGTCCGGGTTCTCGGAATTCCATTTCTCGCAGCCCTGATGGATGGCCTCGAAGAACGGGTTGTCCAGCCCCTTGACGACGATCACAAGGTTCTTCTTGGCCAAAACCGGACTGGCCGCCATCGCCAGAGCAAAAGCCGACAACGCAAAGGCAAGTTTCTTCATTTGTTTCCTCCCATTGGGGTGTTCTGTCTCTCGTTCTATGGGCGGGCGGGTTCTATCACCTCTCTTGCCCCGCATCAGGTAAGCGCGGGCGGCTTTCCACGTCAATATTTATCCTACAAATGGAAACTGTCTTTAATGCGCGAATCTGGCCATAAAATACATAGCCCAACACTGAATGGTGTATTGGACCCCAAGGTTGCGATTGACGCTTTGAATGGCCTCGGCTTATTGTCCAACCAAAGCCAAGACCCTGTTGGAAAGGCCCGTTGAATGCCTGCACTGGAATTGACTCATGTTGCCAAACATTTCGGCGCGATCCAGGCTGTCAGCGATGTCAGCTTCACCCTTGAGGCAGGTGAAGTCATCGGCCTGATGGGTGACAACGGTGCCGGAAAATCGACCTTGGTCAAGATGATTGCCGGCAACTTCCTGCCCACCCACGGCAAGATCGCCATTGATGGCCGCGAGGTCGTCATGCATCGCCCGGTCGAGGCGCGGCGCCACGGTGTCGAAATCGTCCACCAGGATCTGGCCCTGTGCAACAACCTGACAGCGGCGGCCAACGTCTTTCTGGGCCGCGAAATGCGCAAGGGTTTTGGCCCGTTTTCCGTGCTGGACTATGCCGGGATGTACAAACGGTCCGCCGAAGTCTTTGCGGAACTGAAATCGGAAACCCGGCCGCGTGACCTGATCAAGATGATGTCGGGAGGCCAGCGTCAGGCCGTGGCCATTGCCCGCACCATGCTGTCGGATGCCAAGATCGTGCTGATGGATGAACCCACCGCCGCCATCTCGGTTCGACAGGTGGCCGAGGTGTTGAACCTGATCCGGGCGCTGCGTGACAAGGGCATCACCGTCGTGCTGATCAGCCACCGGATGCCCGATGTGTTCGGCGTGGCGGACCGGGTCATCGTGATGCGACGCGGGCACAAGGTTGCCGACAAGAAAACCGCCGACAGCAGCCCGGAAGAGGTGACTGCCCTGATCACCGGCGCATTGGAAAAAGCGGACTGAGGGGCACCAGCCATGTCAAACATCGAAGACGCCATCTCTCGGCAGGAAACCACTCTGGTCACACGGCTGCTGACAAGTCAGGCCTTTCTGGTGCTGCTGGCCGTTCTGGTCGCCTCGGTCGCGCTGCATTTCGCGACGAACGGGGTGTTTTCCAGCGACCGCAACCTGTTCAACATCACCCGCAACGCCACCTTTGTCGGGATCATTGCGCTGGGCATGACCTTTGTCATCATCACAGGCGGCATCGACCTGAGCGTGGGGTCGGTCTTGATGCTGTCGTCCATGGTCTGCGCCAAGGTGATGAACGCGGGCTATGGCATTGAATATGGCATCGCCGCCGCGTTAAGTGCGGCGTTGCTCGTCGGCTTTGTCAACGGCGTGATGATTGCCTATCTGCGCTTTCCGCCCTTTGTGGTGACGCTGGCGATGATGTCCATTGCACGGTCGCTGGGGATGGTCACATCGCAGAACACCACCATCTCGAAATTCGGCCCGGATCATGACAGCCTGCTCTGGATCGGCGGCGGGTCGCTGATCCAGGGCGTGCCGAACCCCGTGCTGATTGCGCTGACCCTGTGCGCGATCTGCGCCTTTGTCCTGTCCCTGACGCGGTTTGGCCGTTACGTGATGGCCATCGGCGGCAGCGAACGGGCGGCCGAGGCGACCGGGGTTCCGGTGCGGCAGATCAAGGTTGGCGTCTATATGATATCCTCCCTCTCGGCGGGGATCTGCGGCGTGGTCGAGGTGGCCTGGCTGGGTGCCGTCACTACCAATCTGGGCGCGGGCATGGAACTTCAGGTGATCGCCGTCGCCGTGATCGGCGGGGCCAATCTTGCGGGTGGGTCAGGCACCGCCATCGGGGCCATCATCGGTGCCATGCTGATCGAGATCATCCGCAACAGCCTGGGCCTGCTGGGGATCAACGCCTATTGGCAAGGCACGTTCATCGGTTCAGCCATCCTGTTTGCCGTCCTTTTCGACCGCATCGCCAACCTGCGCCGCGACGGTTAGGCAGCATTCAAAGCGATAATGGACGACAGGGTCTGTTAACCCTAGGATGGGCTCACACGCAAACGGAGGCGGCCCAATGCAGGTCACGAACGGTTCCAGCGAGGTTCAGCTTGAGGCGGTGCTGGCGGACATGGTCGCCACTGCACGTGCGGCGGGCGCCCTGACGATGCGCCATTTCGCGGGGTTTCGCGAGATGGAGATTGGCATCAAGGGGCCAGCGGATTTCGTGTCCGATGCCGACCGCGAATCTGAACTTCTGATCCGCCAGATGCTCGGGGATCGCTATCCGCATTGGAGCTTTACCGGCGAGGAGTTTCCCCCGGTGGACAAGGCAGATCAAGAGTATCGCTGGCTGGTCGATCCAATTGACGGCACCACGAATTTCATCAACGGGATGCACTTCACCATCTCGATTGCCCTGCGGCGCGGCAATATCACCGTCGCGGGGGCGTTGTTTAACCCGGTTGCGGATGAAATGTTCACGGCAATCCGCGGTCAGGGTGCCTTTCTAAACGGCACGCGGCTGCTGGTCAGCGCGCAGGCGGACGTCGGGCTGTTTGCGGTGGGAACGGGCCTGCCCGTCAGCAATCTGCACAGCTTTGCCGGCTATTATCCGCGGCTGGAAATGATCCGCGATCCGATTGGCTGCATCCGCATCGTCGGCAGTTCGGCCAATTCCTGCGCCTATGTCGCCTGCGGTCGGCTGACCGGGTATTTCGAGGAATCGGGGTTGATCGACTGGGCCGCTGGCGTGCTGCTCGTCGAGGAGGCTGGCGGCGTGGTGACCGATTGGTGGGGTCGCGGGCCGGAGTTCTATGAGAAATCCGGTATGGTGATCGTGGCAAACCCTGCGACCCATGCCTGGCTGATCGAACAGCTCCGAGACGCGCCAAGGAAAGACTAGCCCAGCGCCAGCGCCAGACCTTCGGGGTCGTCGGTGGTGATCTGGTCAGCCCGCAATTCCAGCAGGCGCACGGCGCAAGCCACGCCCGCAGCATCGGCCCGCTGGATCGTATAGGCATCAACCCGGCGACCTGCCGCGTGAAAGGACGCGATCAGATCAAAGCCAAGGTCGGCCACGGTCAGCACAAGGCGGTGGTCCAGATAGATCATCTCGGCCTTTGGGGCGGTGGCCAAGGCCTCGGCGACAAAACCGGCAAAATCCTCACTGGCCATCAGGCGGTCGATGGCGCCGTCGTGACACGGGTCATGGCCGATACGCAGGCCGGGCACCTGACGTGACAGCAACGCCACTGCCTGCGCATCCCCCGAGGACAGGATGAAATGCCGGGCAATCGGCCGCAACGCCTGGGCGAACTTCGCGATAACGCCGGGCGTCAGGGCGGCAGCATCTTCTTTGTAATCCAGCTGCAGCACGGCTTCAGGATGGGCGCCCTCACGCCGTATCAGCGTGGCAAGATCCTCAAGCAGCATCACGGTATCAGCGATCGGCGTCCCATCGTTGCCCCGCAGATGCAGGTCACGCAGGGTTGCGGCAGGGGTCTGGCGGACAGCGCCCTGCCCTGTCGTGTCGTCGTCCAGCGCCAGATCATGCAGCACGGCGAAACCGTCATCGCCGTGGATGACCAGATCAACCTCGACACTGGCGCCAGCGACCATGCCTTCGATGATCCGGCGGCCGGTAAACACAGGGTCAGTGCCAAATCGCCGGGCGCGGTGCCATTTCAGAAAGGTGCGATGGCCACCCCGCGTGACCAAAACCGCCGGACCCATCACGCGCCGGCCCGGTGGATCGCCACATTGTCCCGGTAGACCGCAAAGGCCTGCGGGCTCAGCGCCACGGCGGTGCCGGCAGCCCAGGCGCGGGCATCTGGCGCCATCGCCTTCAACCGCAGACCATCGGCTAGGTCGATGTCGACGATGGCATGGGTGCCATAATCCGTGACCCGGTGGATCACCGCAGCGGCCGACGTCGCGGCTGCAATTCCCAGCGCCTCGGGGCGCACGGCCAGTGTGGCGGGGCCATCGGCCACGGGCATGGCCAGGTCAAGGCCCGGATGACGGAACACACCCCCCTCCACCACACCGTCAATCAGGTTCATCGTGCCGATGAAGCCCGCGACAAAGGGGGTGGCCGGGGCGCGGTACACCACATCCGGCGGGTCGATCTGTTCCGATCGGCCAGCGCGCAGCACGACAATCCGGTCGGCCAGGGCCAGCGCCTCATCCTGGCCGTGGGTCACGAACAGCGTCGTGATCTTTAACCGCTGCTGCAAATCGCGCACCTCCTCGCGCAGGCGTTCGCGCAGGTGTTGGTCCAGGCTGGCAAAGGGCTCGTCCAGCAGCAGGATCTTGGGCTCCAGCACCAGCGACCGCGCCAATGCCACCCGCTGCTGCTGACCGCCAGACAGTTGGTGCGTCTGCCGCTGGCCATAGCCCGCAAGGCCGACCTGTTCCAACACAGCCTCGACCCTGTCCTTGATCTCGGCCGGGGGCAGCCGGCGCAGTTTCAGCCCAAAGGCCAGATTCTTGAACACGTTCATGTGGGTCCACAAGGCGTGGCTTTGAAACACCATGCCCGTCGGGCGCCTTTCGGGGGGAACGCGGGTCACGTCCTCACCATCAATCGCGATCACCCCGCTGGTGGCGGTTTCAAAGCCGCCAATCATGCGCAACAGGGTGGATTTGCCCGAACCGGACGGCCCAAGCAGACAGACCAGTTCCCCGTCCGCCACGGTCAGGTTGAACCGCTCGACTGCCACTGTGCCGCCAAAGATTTTGGTCACATCCTTGATGTCCAGAACCGCCATGAACCCTACCCGCCGAAGCCACGGGCGAAACTGCCCGATCCGATGATGCGCCGTGCAAACAGCAAGGCAATGAAGGACGGCAACCACAGCAAGACCGACAGGACGGCGCCATACTGGATGACCGGTTGGTTGTTGATGAACGAGATCATCAGCACCGGAAGGGTGCGGATTCCCGGTGCACCGATCAGCCACGCGCCCTCGGTCTCGTAAAACGTCCCGACAAAGTTGAGCAGCACCGCCGCCGCGATGGTGGGGCCGGCTTGCGGCATGGTGATGGACCAGAACACCCGCAACGGAGAGGCGCCCACATCGCGCGCGGCCTCCTCCATCCGTCTGTCCACCGACTGAAAGGCGGCAACTGGTATCCAGATCATGAACAGCAGCGTGCCCACCAGTTGAATCAGGATGACCCCCCAGAAGGTGCCGATCAGGTTCAAGTTCAGGAAGATGCCTGCAATGGCGACCAGCAGCCCGAATTTGGGAAAGGCTTGACCCGCAAGGAACGAAAAGAACAGAATGTTGCGCCCCGGAAATTCCAGCCTGGCAAAGGCAAAGGCGGCGGGCAGGCAGATCACGGCCGACAGCAGGGTGACAACGCTGGCGAGGCTGAGGCTCATGGTGATCGACGTCCACACATCCGCGCGGGCCGTGGTCGCGGCCCAATATTTCAGCCCGAATTCCTGCGGGATCACCGACGGATAGCGCCACACATTGGTAAAGGCCCAGGTCCCGACAATCAAAAGCGGAAACACGATCACCACCGTCAAGGCGGCGGCGAAGAAGAGTCCGGTCCAATCTGTCCGCGCCTTGATCATCGTCAGGTCTTCCGGTTCTTGGCGACCGAGCGGACATAGAACAGCCCGAACACGATGCAAAAGGCAAAGCTGATCACGGCCTGCGTGATGGCATTGGTCGGGTCGTTCAGGTCTCGGAACGTGCGCTGCATGAAGGGGCCCATCATTTCAGGCGCTGCCGGGCCCAGCACATAGGGCAAGGTAAAGGCCGAGAAGATGCCCAAAACCGTGAAGCTGATCGCCACCAGGATCGAATTGGTGATTCGCGGCAGGATGATGTGCCACAGCACCGCCCAGCGCCGGGCGCCAACATCGCGGGCCGCCTCGACCGACTGGTCCGATACGGCGCCCAGACCCGACAGCAAAATCAGCACTGTCAGCGGGATGTTGTCCCAGACGAGGCCGATCACCGGCCCCCAGGGCGTCAGATAGGGCGAGCGGATCTTCGGCAACCCGACCGAGTTGAACAACAGGTCAACCGTGCCATTCGGCCCCAGCACGCGGATGATCGCATAGCTGAGGATGATCGACGGCACGAACATCGGAAAAATCGCCAGCCCCTGCACATAGGCGGCCAGCCGCCCCTTGGCAAAGCGCAGATACAACGCAATCGGCAGGCAGATCGGCAACAGCAACAGCGCGCAGACGCCCGTGGTCCACAGCGTCACCATCAGGTTGTTGATGCTGTACTGGTCCGAAAAGAAAAAGACATAGGTTTCCAGCGAGAAACGGCTAACCCCGTCAGCCCCCGGCAACCAAAGGGTGCGCCCAATGGCAGACAGGATCGGCCAGATGATCATCCAGCCGACCAGCAGGACCGGCGGGGCGACAAGCAGCAGGCCAATCGTCCTGCCGCTCGCACCCTGTGGCGCCGTTGACGCCACTTATTCGCGAACCACGTTCGGGGCCACGTTGCGATACCAGCCGTCGTTGATCGCCTTTTCCCAATCGCCGCCCGGAAACACCGGAATCGTGGTCGGGATGACGTCCTTGTATTTGTCGCGCAATTCGGGCGAGACATAGTCCCAGGCCACACCGGGGAAACCCCCCAGTTCGGTCAGGACCGCCGACTGGATTTCCTCGGTCAGCAGGAAATCGGCGAGTTTCAGCGCCGCATCCTTGTTCACCCCATTGGCAAGGATGACGCTGCGCGAAAATCCACCCGGCAGGCCCAGATCGGACAATTGCACGAGGCCCGTCGTTTCGGGCAGCACGCCCGTGCTGATCGCCTGCAACGCCTGATCCGACCAGGCCGGAATCATCGTCACTGCGGATTGGCTGAGCAGTTGCAGCGACGGCGTGTTGCCCGCCGTATAGGCGCCCCCATCGAACAGCGACGGCGCCAGATCCATCAGCAGGTCCCACGCCGGTTTCAGCGCCGCATCCGCCGCCTCGGCTGAATAGTTGTCGACAGTGAACTTGGACGTGTCGTTGCCATTGACCTCATAAATCGCCCGTCGAACAAAGTTGCCGCCCGACCCGCCCTTGTCAGGACGGTTATAGATGAACTGGCCGGGGTTCGCCTTAATCCAGGCGATCAGGTCGGCAAAGGTCTTGGGGGCATTGGCCGGGTCCAGCTTGGTCGTGTCATAGGCCAACAAGACCTGGCTGCCCCGGTAGGGCACGGAATAATCGCCATCAAAGGCCAGCGGGTTGATCTTGGAATAGTTCGACAGGCCGGCTTCCTTGATGTTCACGTAAAGCCCGGCCTCGATGGCCCCTTTGGGCAGGCGCGGGTCAAAGCTTTCAAAGATGTCGGCCTGCGGATCGGCACTGCTCGCCATGGCCGCCACGGCACGATCGCCGATGGCCTGAAGCCCGGCATTGTCGCCCGCATCCACCAGATTCAGCGTGATGCCGGGATTTGCGGCCTCGAACTTGGGCTGAACGATATTCGTCCAGAAATCGAGGATGTTCTGGTCCGATCCGGTATACCAGTCGATCCTGCCCGCCTCGGCCCGGGCCAATTGAGGCAGCAATACCATACCAGCGGCGGCGCCGCCGGCAGACAACAAGAACGCACGACGTTTCATGTCTCTCTCCCTTTGCAACGCGGAGATTCGCCCCCGCGCTCATCCCGGACAACGTTGAACTGTCCCCGCCGTTAGGACCGGCACCGGGACTTGCAACCGGAGGCAGTTTTGCCTCCTCTTGGGATACTTGTTTACCATAAACTTGGATCAATGTCCGTTATATGACAACTGATAACTGGCCCCAAAGCGAACAATTGCGGGGCTTGTTTCAGGGCAGGTCGTGTCCGGGCAAGGCGGCCAAGGACGTGTCACCATCAACCGCGGGTTATCCGCGAGACGGCGCACCAGTTGCGCCGTGGCCGAGGTCGGTCAGGATCGGGCAGTCGGGTCTGTGGTCGCCGCAGCACGCATCGGCCAGGTGTTGCAGGGTATCGACCATGGCCTGCATCTCCTTGATCTTGCGTTCCAGCCCGTCGATTTGGTCCTGCGCCAGGCGTTTGACATCGGAACTGTGGCGCGACCGGTCACGCCACAGGGCCAGCAGGGTCACGATCTTGTCCACAGGAAAGCCCAGATCCCGGGCGCGGCGGATAAAGCGCAGCATCTGCACCTCGGTGCCGGTGTATACCCGGTAGCCCGATCCGGTGCGGGTTGCAGCAGGGATCAGGCCGGTGGCTTCGTAATAGCGGATCATCTTGGCGGACACGCCCGAGGCGGCGGCGGCTTCTCCGATGTTCATGGCGGGCTCCTTAGTTGGGTTTGAAGTTGCGCAGGCGCAGGGCGTTGCCCAGGACAAAGACGCTGGACAGCGCCATCGCGCCCGCCGCGAATACCGGCGACAGCAGGATGCCATAGGCCGGATACAGCACCCCCGCCGCAACCGGGATCAGGGCGGCGTTATAGGCGAATGCCCAGAACAGGTTCTGTCGGATGTTGCCCATCGTCGCCCGGCTCAGCGCGATGGCGTCGGGAATGGCGGTCAGGCGGCCCGACATCAGCACCACATCGGCGGCGTCGATGGCGACGTCCGTGCCGGTGCCGACGGCCAGGCCCACATCCGCCTCGGCCAGGGCGGGGGCGTCGTTGATGCCGTCGCCGACATAGGCCAGTTTGCCAAAGGATTTCAGCCGTTTGACGGCGGCCACCTTGTCACCCGGCAGCACCTCGGCCACCACTTCGTCGATGCCAAGGGGGCCGGCAATGGCCTGCGCCGTGCGGCGGTTGTCGCCGGTGATCATCACGACCCGCAGGCCAAGGGCATGCAGGGCGCGGATGGCGGCGGGGGTGGTGTCCTTGACACGGTCGGCCACCGCGATGATGGCGGCCAGGTGTCCGTCAATGGCGGCGTAAAGCGGGGTCTTGCCTTCGGTCGCCAGGCGTTCGGCCTCGGGTGCAAACGGGGCAAGGTCCAGACCCTGCGCGGCCATGAAACGGTCGGCGCCAATCAGCACGGGCCGCTGTGCCACGGTTGCCTGAACGCCAAAGCCGGTGACCGAGGTAAAGGCCGTGACCTCAGGCAGGGCCAACCCCTCGGCCTCGGCCGCCTGAACGATGGCGCGGGCGATGGGGTGTTCGGATTTCGCCTCGACCGCAGCCACGGTGGCCAGCACCTCGGCGCGGGCGAATCCGGGCGCAAGGGTCAGGTCGGTCAGCACGGGCTTGCCCTCGGTCAGGGTGCCGGTCTTGTCCAGCGCCACGATCTTGACGCCTTGCAGGGCTTGCAACGCCTCGCCCTTGCGGAACAGGATGCCCAGATCGGCGCCGCGCCCGGTGCCCACCATGATGGAGGTGGGTGTAGCAAGGCCCATGGCACAGGGGCAGGCGATGATCAGAACAGCCACGGCATTGACGAGGCCCAGCGTCAGCGCGGGGTCGGGGCCAAGGATCAGCCAGACCACAAAGGTCAGCGCGGCCAGACCCATCACCACGGGCACGAACCACAGGGTGATGCGGTCCACCAGAGCCTGGATCGGCAGCTTGCCGCCCTGCGCCGCCTCGACCATGCGGATGATCTGGGCCAGCATCGTCGCCTCGCCCACCGCCGTGGCGGTCAGGGCCAGCGCGCCGGTCTGGTTGATGGTGCCGCCGGTCACCTGGGCACCCTGCGTTTTGGCGACCGGCACGGGTTCGCCCGAGATCATGCTTTCATCGACCCAACTGTCGCCCTCGATCACCGTGCCATCGACCGGCACCCGTTCGCCTGGGCGGACGGCCACGATGTCGCCGGGGCGGACCTCGGCGATGGGAACCTCGACCAGAGCGCCGTTGCGGCGGATCTGCGCCGTCTTGGGCTGCAACCCGATCAGCCGCCGGATCGCGCCCGAGGTGCGGCCCTTGGCGCGGGCCTCGAGGAAGCGGCCCAGCAGGATCAGGGTTACGATCACGGCGGCGGCCTCGTAATAGACGTTGATCGTGCCGGGGGGCAGCAATCTGGGCGCGAAGGTCGCCACAAGGGAATAGCCATAGGCGGCGGTCGTGCCGACGGCGACAAGGCTGTTCATGTCGGGGGCTGCACGGAACAGGGCAGGATAGCCCTTGCGGTAAAACCGCTGGCCGGGGCCGATCAGGACCAGCGTGGTCAGCACGAACTGGATCCACCAGCTGACCTGCATCCCGATGGTTTGCATGATCAGGTCATGGATGGGGGTCACCAGATGCGCACCCATTTCCAGCGCAAACACGGGCAGCGAAAGGATCGCGGCGATGGTCAGGTCGCGTTGCAGATGCGCCTGCTCATCGGCCTTGCGTGCCTCGGTTTCAGGGTCACCGGTCAGGGCGCGCTGGGCTGGGCGGGCGTCATAACCCGCCGCCTCGACCGCCCTGACCAGCAGGGTGGGGTCTGCCGACCCGGTGACCGTGGCGCGTTCGGTTGCCAGATTGACCGAGGCCGTGGCGACGCCGGGCACCGCCAACAGCGCCCGTTCGACCCGTGCCACGCAAGAGGCGCAGGTCATGCCGCCGATGATCAGGTCGACCGGTTCGGCGGGCACGTCATAGCCTGCCGCCTCGATTGCCGCGACCAGACGGCCGCGGTCCAGATCGGCCATGGTGATTTGCGCCCGCTCGGTCGTCAGGTTCACATTGGCCTCTGTCACGCCTGGCACGGCACGCAAGGCGCGTTCCACCCGACCGACGCAGGACGCACAGGTCATGCCTTCGACGGGCAGGGTCACGGTCTGGATTGGCAGATGGGCGGTCATGGCGGTGATCTTTCCTCTTGGGCTCGACATCCGCCAAGACAGATAAGGCTTCCCATGATGGCAAGGTCAAGAGAAAGTTTTGCGAAAAATTTGGCTGGGGGCCCCTTGACCTTACAACCGTGGGAAGCCCTATCTGCCAAGGCATGAGCAGACCCAAGGAGATTCTCATGCAGTTCCATATCGAAACCATGACCTGTGGCGGCTGCGTGCGCAGCGTGACCAAAGTGATCCAGTCCGTTGATCCCAATGCACAGGTCAGCGCCGACCCCGCGACCCACAAGGTGGAGGTCGTGACGACGGCGCCGCGTGACCGGCTTGAATCAGTGCTGGCCGACGCCGGCTTTGCCACAAACTGACGCAACAGGAGCAGTCCAATGAACAATCGCACAATCGCGGCACTGACCGCAGCCGTCCTCGTTGCCGGCGGCTTTGCCATCGCTCAGACCACGACACAGGGGATGGATCATTCCACCATGGACCACTCCACCATGCAGATGGACCCGGGGGCGACGGGCGGCACGGATCAATCCGCCCTCATTCCACCCGAGTTTGCGACAGACCCGGCAACACTGGCCTATGCTCAGGCCATGAGCGAGATGATGACAGGGATGATGGTGCCTTATACCGGCGATCCGGATGTCGATTTCATGCAAGGCATGATCCCCCACCACCAAGGCGCTGTCGCGATGGCCAGGGTTGCCCTGCAATATGGCAAGGACCCCGAAGTGCGGGCCCTGGCCGAAGCCGTGATCGCCGCGCAAGAGACCGAGATTGCGCTGATGACGGCCTGGCTGGCTGCGCGCGGCAAATAGGCTCCGCATCCGTCCGGACCGTCCCGGTCGGGCACTGTTGCGCAGGGGTCACAGGAACGGGCGGTTTGGCCCCTGCGCCGCAAGGGCAGGCCCGATGTTAGCGCGCTGTCACCGCGGATCGCGTTCAATGAACCGGACCGGAGGTGCATTTCATGACCATACCAGACGAACCGCCGCTGCGTATTGGCACGGCGGGTTGGACCATTCCGGCCTCGTTCAGGCAGGCCTTCTCCGCCCAGGGCACGGAACTGGAAAGATATGCCAGTGTCTTTGGGGCAGTCGAGATCAACACGTCCTTCCATCGCCCGCACCGAACCAAGACCTATCAACGCTGGGCGGCCTCCGTGCCCGAGGCGTTCCGCTTTGCCGTCAAGATGCCACGCCAGATTTCGCACGACCGCCGATTGGTCGGCGCCACGCCGTTGCTGGATATGTTCTTGTCCGAGATTGCGGGTCTGGGCGACAGGCTTGGCCCGCTGTTGCTGCAACTGCCCCCCAGCCTTGCCTTCAACCCCGCGACGGACCTGCGCTTTTTCAGCGATCTGCGCGCGCGTCTGGAAGGCGCTGCCGTCTGTGAGCCGCGCCACGCCACGTGGTTCACACCCGAGGCGGGCGCCCTGTTGGCCGAGTTTCGCATCGGCAGGGTTGCGGCGCACCCGGCCGTTGCCCCCTTGGCAAGCACGCCGGGCGGGTGGCCCGGTCTGGCCTATTGCCGGTTGCAC
Organism: Pseudorhodobacter antarcticus; assembly: GCA_945871285.1. Taxonomy (GTDB): domain Bacteria; phylum Pseudomonadota; class Alphaproteobacteria; order Rhodobacterales; family Rhodobacteraceae; genus Stagnihabitans. Next base: position 21,224 of record CAMBWO010000030.1, read on the forward strand.
GGGGAACCGCGAGTGTATCACTCTTCTTACGACGACGCCATGATCGGCGTCGTGATTGCCTCTTTGACCCCACACCCCGAGGGCTGGTGCATCTTTGACAACACCGCTTCGGGGGCCGCGACCGGCAATGCCCTGACAGCCCTGTCGATTGCGGAAAGCGGCCCACACGTCATCGTCGGCCCGCTGCCACGCGAAACACAAAAGGGGCGACCATCAGGATGAACAGGATCCGAACGACGTGGTGCAGGGCAACGAAGGCCACGTCAGCATGGATGGCGATCGCGATCAGCCCCATTTCCGTCAATCCGCCCGGCGCCAAGGCCAGCAGGGCCTGATCGACCTCAACCCCGGTCAACGCCCGCATCATCTGCCCGGCCACCAGGGCCAGCAGCAGCGTCAGCAGCGTTGCCGCCGTGCTGAGGATCCCGGCCCGCAAAAAGGAGGCGCGGTCGATCTCGTGAAAGCGGCAGCCGAGCACGGTGCCCAGGATCACCTGGGCGACGTTCACCAAAAGGGTCGGCGGCGTGCTTTCCGTCAGGCCGGACAGGTGCAGCCCGGCGGACAAAAGCATCGGACCCAGCAAGGTGGGGGCTGTGAGGCGCAGCCGGACCCCGAGCCAGCTGCCCCCGATCGCGCAGGCCAGCAGCAGCGCGGCGTCAGCCCAGGACAGGGCGGTGGGCGCCGACACCGTGGGCAGGCCGACCTGAAGGCCCTGGACGATGCGAAACCAGAAGGCGATCACCGCGATGGTCAGCGCCACGCGCAGGCTGTGCGCCAGGATGATCGGGGCAGCTTTGCCGCCCGCCGCCTCGCCCATTTCGATCATCTCGCTGAGGCCGCCGGGCATTCCGGCAAAGTAGGCCGTCGTCCAGTCCAGTTTGCCGAAGTAGCGGTAAAACGGCACGATGGTCAGGGCGACGGCCACGACATAGCCCATCAGAATGGCAAGCGTTCCAACCCAGGCCCCCATTTGCCCCAGCACGTCGGGGGAAAAGCGTGACCCCAGAAGGACGCCGATCACCGCCACGACGGCAGGGCGCAGTCTGGCCGGGGCGACGACCGGGGCGCGGGCGACGGCGGCGACCATGGTGGTGAACAGGGCCCCCAGCATCCAGGGCAGGGGCAGGTGCATCAGATGGAAGGCAAGGCCTCCGGCGGTTCCGATCCCCAGGGCAAGAGTGATGCGTGGCAGGTCTGGCACGGGGCAGTCCAAGATTGGGGGGCGTTGCGCGGTCATTGGCGATCGGGGCGGAAATGTCCAGTGCCGCCACGTCGGGCGGGCATATCGGGAACGGTGCCGCCCCTTTGGCATTCTTGAAGGGAAGCAGACCCAAGCCTGTCAATCAGACAGGACGGCACAAGGAATGATGCGGTTTTTCTGATTTCCCGCAGCGACCAACGCAACGGTAGTCGAGCCTTTTCCCCGTCGGTTTGGTGTCTGCTTCACCAGTCCTGCAAAATGTCCACGCGTGGACATTCTGGAAAACGGCATAAAATCATAGGGTTGACTTTTTTCGTTAACCATTCTGGTAAGGTTTGAGTCCGGGTGCGGCAAGGGCGTTCGGCACGCTTTAGCCCAGCACCCCAACCACCACATCGCGCAGCAGGCGCGGCAGCAGGGTGAAGGCATGGTCCACGTGCAGGCGTTCCAGCGGCGTGTGGTAATCGCGCCCCCAGGGGCCGATGTTGACGGTGGGCACCTGGGCCAGTGCCCCGGCCTGTGGCCAGCGGATCAGCGCATCCCAGACCGGGCTGTTGGCAGCCACGGGGGCGAGGGCGGCTTCATCCGCCTCGCCAAAAAAGCTCATGTCCGAGATTCCTGCGAAATAGGCGGTGACGTCCACGTTGCCAGCGGCGGCGGCGGCCTGGCGCACGGCTTGGTCCAGGCGGTGGGCTGCGGGCAGGGTGGACAGGTGGGTGGCAAGATAGGGGACCGAGCCAAAGCCCACCACGACGGCGGGGCCCGACAGCCCGCTGGCGTGCCAGACCAGATCCATCACTCGGGCGCTGATATCCGGAAGCGACTGGCCCGCAGCGTGCAAGGTCGTGGCAAGGGTGGCAAGCCGGGTGTCGACATCGCCGCGCTGCCGCGCCGCCTGCAAGACCGCTGCATAGCGGTGGACCTGCACGGCGGGCAGGGCGTCGCCACCGGGCAGGCGCTGAAGCTTCGCCCGGTCCTGCAAGGCGGTGAGGCAGTCGCGGGTGGCGCTGTGGCAGAGCCCCTCGAACGCGAGAAGGATATCCTGGGGCGGGCGGCGGTGGAACAGCACGTTCCAGGCGGCAAAGGCGGTGGCGGGGGTGGTCACGTCATAGCCCGCCTTGCCATCGCGCATCGACAACAGGCTGGGCGGGGTGCCGGGTTGGGCGGCGGTATCGTCGGTCAGTTCGGGTGCCCATTCCATGCGGGCGCAGATCGCGGCCAGAAGAACGGCGGCATTGACCCCGTTGAAGGGAAAGCCGCTGTGGGTGGCGACGCCCGCGACAAAGGCCATGGGCAGAACCTTGCCCACGGTGCCCAGCGCAATGGCGCGGCCTGCGCTGCCGTCGCCGGTATCGGCGATGGCATCGAGGTTCAGGACGGCCACGAAGGTCAGCCCGCGCTGGGCCGCGATGCCCGGCAGGGCGACCGCCGCCGCACGGGCCCCGGCTGACGACGCCTCCTCATCCGGGACGGCCAGGAACAGCAGGTTCCCCGACGGAGCCTGTTGGGCGGCAAAGTCCTCGGCCAGGGCGAGGGCTGCGGCAAGACCGGCCTTCATGTCGAGCAACCCGCGTCCGGGCAGGAAGGTGCCCGAGGTCAGGTCATGCAGGGCGAGGTGTTCGGCCGGCGTGGTGGCGTGTTCGAGCCGGGCAATCAAGGCGGGGGTCAAAGCCGCGGGCTGGGTGGCAAGCGGGGCCAGGTCGCCGTAATCGGCGGTGGTCACGGTGTCGTAATGCCCGGTCAGGATGACCGTGGCGGGCCCGGTTCCGCGCAGCAGCATGGCGACGCAGTGCCGGGCGTCGCCGGGGGCCACGGGAAAGGTCCAGACCTCGGCCGCAGCGAAGGTCTGGCGCAGTTCCTGGGCCAGCCAAGGGCCAAAGGCCGCCTCATCAGCGGTGCCGGTGACGCTGGGTCGGGCGGTCAGTATCAGCGCCCAATGCCGCGCGCGGGTTGCAAGATCGACCACAGGGGGCCCCCTTTTGATTGGCGATGAGGATGGTTGCCATGGCAGCGCGGCATTGTCGATCAGCGGTGGCACATCTGACAGCTTGGCATTTCGCGCCGGGACAGGTAGCAGGCCCCTACACACAAGGAGCCGGGTGCGATTCCCGGCTGGCTCTTCCGGCCGCCGATCCGCTGGACAACCGTCAGACAGACCCCAAGCTGCCCCGATGTGCTTTGGTCTGGAACGGAAAACCCCCCATGATTTCTTTGCTTGCCTACCGTGACCAGTGGTTTGGAAACATCAAAGCGGACCTGTTGTCCGGTCTGGTCGTGGCGCTGGCCCTGATTCCCGAGGCGATTGCGTTTTCCATCATTGCGGGGGTGGACCCCAAGGTGGGGCTGTATGCCAGCTTTTCCATCGCGGTGATCACGGCGATTGCGGGGGGGCGGCCGGGGATGATTTCGGCGGCCACGGCGGCGACGGCGGTGTTGATGGTGACGCTGGTCAAGGACCATGGGCTGCAATACCTGCTGGCGGCCACGGTTCTGGCCGGGCTGTTGCAGATTGGCATGGGGCTGGCGCGGTTGGGGTTCGTGATGCGCTATGTGTCCAAATCGGTGATGACCGGGTTTGTGAACGCGCTGGCGATCCTGATCTTTCTGGCGCAGTTGCCGGAGCTGGACCCCAGCCGGGTGACGGGGCTGACCTATGTGCTGGTGGCGGCGGGGTTGGGCATCCTGTATCTGTTTCCCTATGTCACCAGGGCGATCCCGTCGCCTTTGGTCACGATTGTGGTGCTGACCGGGTTGGTGATGGCCTTTGGCTGGGATGTGCGGACGGTGGGCGACATGGGGGCGCTGCCCGACACGTTGCCGGTTTTCTTGATCCCCGACATCCCGCTGACGTGGGAAACCTTGCAGATCATCTTTCCCTATGCGCTGGCCGTGGCAGTGGTGGGGCTTTTGGAAAGCCTGATGACGCAGACGCTGGTCGATGACCTGACCGACACGAAATCGAGCCGCGATCAGGAATGCATCGGGCAGGGGCTGGCCAATACGGCGACCGGGTTCATCGGGGGCATGGCGGGCTGTGCGATGATCGGGCAAAGCATGATCAACGTCAAATCGGGCGGGCGGGGGCGGTTGTCTTGCGGGTTTGCCGGGGTGATGCTGCTGATCTTTTGCGTGGCGCTGGGCGAGTGGGTCAGCCAGATTCCGATGCCGGCGCTGGTGGCGATCATGATCATGGTCAGCGTCGGCACGTTTTCGTGGGCGTCGGTCAAGACCCTGCTGATCCATCCGCGGTCGTCCTCGGTGGTGATGGTGGCCACGGTGGGGACGGTGGTTTACACGCACAACCTGGCCATCGGGGTGCTGGTGGGGGTGCTCTTGTCGGGGATATTCTTTGCCGCCAAGATTGCGCAGCTGTTCCGCATTACCAGCACGATCAGTGCCGATGGGCGGCTGCGGACCTATCGGGTCGAGGGGCAGATGTTTTATGGTTCGGTCGAGGATTTCATGGCGGCGTTTGATTTCAAAGAGGCGCTGGACCGGGTGGTGATCGACGTGACCGAGGCCCATATCTGGGACATCTCGGCGGTGCAGGCGCTGGACATGGCGGTGCTGAAGTTCCGCCGGGAGGGGGCCGAGGTGGAGGTTGTGGGGATGAACGCCGCTTCGGAAACCATCGTGGACAGGCTGGCGCTTCATGACAAGCCGGGTGCGCTGGACAAGCTTGCGGCGCATTGAGGGCAGAGGGGATGACACCGAAAACCCTGGCGCTGGCCCAGGTCGATTGGTGCCACCGGCGTTTGTCATGCGGCTGGGGGTGCATGGGCTGCCCGACAGCCATGCCGGGGGAGGCCTCCCCTGACGCTGGTTCACGCCGGGTCTGACACCCCGATCCTGCGGGGCCAGTTGCAGACCGCGCGGGGTTTGCAGGCGGATATGTCGGTCGAGGTGGGTGCGCCGGAGGTCGCCGCAGGGTCGCGACGCGGCACCCCGCGCCCGGTGGCCACATTGGGGTGGGCCATTGGGATGGGATTGGCACTTGCGACTGGGATTTCCGAGCTGGTCGGGGCGGCACGGGTCGGGTCTGCTGGCCCGTGTCAGCTTTGCGGGTGCAGGCTGAGCGGTCAGGGGGCGTGCAGGGCGCGAGCCAGGGCCGTGTTCTGGTGCGTGACGGCCGCCATAAGCGCGGCGATGGTCATGGCATCCAGTTTGACGAATTCGATGAACATCTGGTTCAGGTTGTTGAAGATCACCTGCCCGATGGTTTGGGCATCGACATCGGATCGCACGGACCCGCGCTGTTGCAAGGCACGGATCAGGGCGCAGACCTGATCGGTCAGCAACCCGTCCAGTTCTGTATAGCGTGCTGAAAAAGGCGTCGCGGGTGCCTGAATTGTCAGCGCCATCGCGGTGCGCCACAGCTCTTTGGACAGATAGACGGTCGAGTGGTCGTAATAGCCGCCGATCAGGGTGTTCAAGGCCTGCGCCACGTC
>CAMBWO010000031.1 GCA_945871285.1 Pseudorhodobacter antarcticus
GGTCTCTGCTGCGGCCGAGAGGAAAGCGGCGGTGTTGGCTTGCGTACCAATCCGGGCTGCCCCTTCATCTTCACTGTTCGCAAGAGTATCGACGGTGGCCACATCAAGCCCGGCCGAGGCGAAGAACTCCGAGACATATTGCGCGGCGGGCTTGTCACCTACTTTGCCTGAGGTCGTCATCAGAGAATACTTGCCATCCTTCGCCGAGATCAGCCCGCCGGTCAGATCGGCGACATCGGGCAGGATGTCGTCAAAGAAGGTGTCCGGGTCTGGGATGCCCAAGGCTTCCAGCGTGAGCCCGTTGCGCAAGGCGTCAAGCTGCGCCTTCAGCGTGGCGATCTGTTCGATCTGCTTGAGGATCTGCTCATCGAGCTTCAGGTTGGAGGCAATCATCTCCTTCACCTGCAGCTTGGCCTCGGTCAGCACTTCGCCGATTTTGGCGATGCTGGTCAGGTCAACCGTCGGCACGCCCTGCGCGAGGGCAGGGGCCGAGGAAATCAAGGCGGCAGAAATCAGAAGAGGGCCAAAACCCCGGACAAGATTGCGGATCATTCGGAACCACCCTTCACTTTGATGAATGTTGCGTCGATGGCATAGGCCTGCAGCCAGAGGGCATAGCGGGCCTGATCGACCTTCACGCGCGCTGCCTTGACCCGCTCGACCATGAGCCCGATGCGCACGGCTTCGGCCCGGGCATAGCTGTTGAGGTCCAGCGCCTCTTTGGTCGATTTGGTCGTTGGGATGCGCTCGATGATGGAACGCAGCCGCTTCAGCGATGCCTCAATCTCGAGCGACGCGGCCATCCCATAGTGGAGGCCTGCGTCTGATGTGTTGCTGGCCTCGGCGATCGCCATATCGCGGGGATCGAAGGTGCCGACCTGATCGACGCCGGTGATCTTGCCCGCATAGGCGTTGAAGAACCCGGTGATGCGAACGACGTAATTCTGCGTCTCTTCAAAGGGCGGGATACCGCCATACTTGGTGACGTTGCCGGGTCCGGCATTGTACGCCGCGAGTGCGAGCGGAACGGAGCCGAAGGTGTTGAGCTGCGTCAGGAAGTACCGCGCGCCACCATCCAGTTGCAGCATCGGGTCATCATAGTAGGCGGGGTAAATGCCGAGGCCCTTGGCGGTGTCGGGCATGACCTGCGTCAGGCCAAAAGCGCCAACCGGGCTGCGCGCTCCAATGGAAAACCCGGATTCCTGTTTCACGAGGCTCTGGAACCAGATGCGGAACTCCACCGGGTTTAACCCGGCGCGGGCAAGACCAGGGTGCCCCGCGTATTTCTGCGCGGTGGCGACGATCATCTCTTCGATGCTAGTCTTGGCATCGCCGAAAAGCCGGGCTGCATAGGGGTTGTTGTCCTCGACGGCATAGACGACTTCGGCCGCGGCTCCCGGGATCACCTCCAGATCGCCGATCCAAGGCGTCTGGCCCGTCATCATCGCCAGCGTGGCATCCAGCGCGTCGAGCTGGTCCTGGTGCAATTCGTCGATGCGCCGCTTCTTGTCGGCCTCAAGTTCGCGCGCGCCGGTCAGATAGGACATCTGCGCGATTTCTAGGCCGTGCTGGATGATCGACTTCGGGTCGACAATCGGCACGCCTTGCGCCGTCGCAGGCCAAGGCAGGACCGCCGCGCCCAAGGCCAATGCCCCGATCATGCCAAGAGGTTTATTCGCAGGGAATGACATCAAGACCCGACATGTTGCCGCGCGAAACCAACCCCGCATCCGGACTTGCGCCCTTGGTGGAAGTGGTCACAGTGGATCCAGCGGTGGCCCAGCAATTGGTCTTGGCAATCGGCACACCGGTGCAGCCTGCAAGCCCCGAACATCCGAGTCCGATAATCAAGGTTATGTAATATACTGATTTCATTGAACAATCATTCCTTCCAGAATTTGGGCCGTGCGGCGTAGTCCGCACCGAAGGCGTTGAGCCCGGCCTGACCACCGCCAAGGGCTATCAACAGCGGCCCCAAGGCTTTGAGATCGACATTGAGAACGGTCGAGCTGCGTGGGGTGCGTGACAGGACCATCCGCTGACCCGGGATCGGGCTCAGGACAAAGTCCAACTCGCCATCGGTCAGCCGGAAACTGTCATAGTCAGCACTTGCCGCTTCGCCGTTCGGAAACAGCAGTTGGTTCGGCAGCGCTTCCAGGATCGAGCGGGCTTTCGATCCCCTGATCTGGCTGGGGAACTGGGTCATCATCACGACCACCACGTTCTTCTTTCGGGCCGTCACCAGCCACTCGGCGAGCTTCTTGGCGAAGTACTCGTCGTCGAGCACCTTCCAGGCTTCGTCGATCAGGATCAGCGTCGGACGCTTTTCTTCGATCATCATTTCGATGCGGCGGAAGAGATAGCCGAGGATCGCGGTGCGCTCGGTGCCAAGGTCGAGGATTTCCGTGAGATCGACCGCCGTCACATCATGGCTGGTGAAATCCACCACCGGCTCGGCGGCCTCACCAAAGACCCAGCCATAGCGCCCTTCAGGACCCCATTCGCTGATGCGTTGCGCCAGATCGAGGCCGTCACCGACATCGCCAAAGAGTTCCTGAAACGCGCGGAAATTCCGCAAACCTCCGCGGGCTTTGCCATTCTGAGAAATGGCGGATTTCAACGCTTCAGACTGCAGCGGCGTCATGGTCCCGCTGCGGGATTCAAGCAGCGCCACGAGCCAATCCAGAAACCATGCCTCGCCGCGCTCGCCAGATTCCGTGGCAAGCGGGTTCAACCCTGTCGGTCGTCCAGCGCGGATTTCTGCGTAGCGGCCGCCGAGGGCGCGGACGGCCATTGTGAGACCCGCTTCCTTGTCAAAAATGATCGTGCGGCCCCCTGCCCTTTGAGCCTGGGCTGCTAGGAAAGCGACGGTGGTGGTTTTGCCGCCGCCAGATTTGCCCAACACGAGCGTGTGGCCGTTGGTCGGCTCCGCCTGTGGATCGCCGGGTTCATGAAAGCTGAACCGGTGCAGCGAGCCTTGCAGCGTTTGGAACAGCGTCAGCGGCGTTTGCCAAGGCAGGCGTGCGGCTTCGGTCCCAGTGTCAGCGGCATGTAGCGCCGCCATGTCGGCGAAGTTCAGGGACGAGACCGTCATGTCCCGCGCCCGGTAGTCCATATTGCCGGGGTGCATGGCAAAGAACGCTGCCTCAAGGGCAGTGACTTCGCGGACGAGCCGCATGCCGTTTTGATGCGCGATGCCGCGAATGCGGGCGACCTCGGTATCAAGAGCGGCCTGATCACCAGCAAAGACCGTAATCGTCATCTGATGGACGCCGAACCCGAGCTCACCGCTTTCGGACTTGTCGGCGGCATCAAAGAGTTGGGCCTCGATCGTGGCGGCAATGTCCTCGGACGCCCGCATTTGCGCGACGCGGCGTTTGACCCGCTCAGTGATGCTACCGCGCTCGATGGGCGTGTAGCTGTGGGTGATAATGGTGTCGCGGCTGGCCCCGAGTGCATCCAGCATGCCGGGCCAGGTCGAGGTGGCATAGGATTTGACATAGAGCACAGCGCCCACACGCGGCGTGTCAGCCCCCTCCTCCACCGTGAACTGGCCTTTACCGAAACGGATGGCGGCATCGCTGGCATCTTCAGCGATGATGCCGAAAGCGCTGCGTGATTTGTTGCGGAGTTCGCCCGTCAAAAGCGAGGCATAGAACCCAATCAGGCTGCCATCGCTGCTCTTGAGGCGGTGAGATTTGACGCCAAGCCCGGTCTCAAGGATCGAGACCACTTCACGCAACTCTTCCAAGCGCCGGTCGGTGTCCTCACCCCAGACCTTTGCAGCCGCCTTGCCAAAGAGTGGCACCGCCAGCGGCGCAACCTGCCGTCGAACGACCGTCAGGATCAGCACGGATTCCTGCAAATTGCGGCGCTGTAGCTCACTGCTCCAGGCTCGGTCGATATCGGCGGCAAAGCTTTGGCCGTGGATGGGTTTCAGCTGAGCTTGGGCCGGGCGCATCATCCGGTGCAGATAGAAGCTGAAACGTTCATCCAGAGTGTCGAGGAGATGAGCGAAGCCGGCCCTCAGGGCGGTGATTGCGGATGACCCGGATGTAATCCCGTCGATGCCCGTCACCTCGAGCGAGATCATCAAGCCATTGTCGCGGGTGCGCACCACCTCGTCATCAAGCTCGATGACATAAGGCAGATGCGCATAGATCTTTGGGTCAGCAGGGAGCAACGCCCGCGCCCTGCCCTTCAACCCTTCCCGTTCAAGAAACATGACGCCGCCCTTTCCGCAGGATTGCCATCGGCGTGACCTGCATCATGACGGCAAAGACGTGGTGTCCGTTTGGGTTCACCTTGGTGGCCACGCGGGCAAGCCCGTACCAGATCGGGGCCGTCAGAAACCACCAGACTGGTTTGAAGAGAATGAAGGGCAGCACGGTCGCAGCCCCGACTGCCATGGCATAGGGCATCGGCAGGCCAAGGAACTTGGCTTGCCGCGAGAGCCCGAGGATGACCGCGCTTTTCTCCATTGGTCTGGTCTCACCTCAGCTGAAGGACGAGCGCAGGTTGGCGACGATGGCGGGGCCGGCGAAGACGAGGAAGGCGCCAACCACGACGAGCGCCACCCAAGCCCATGAGATGCGGTTGAAGGCCGCAAGGAACCCGGTCACCACGAAGGCGATGCCGAAGAAGGCCGTCGCAAGCGTGCCCCGGAACGATGCCAGCACACCGGTTGCAACCGTCTCGGCTTTGGTGAAGACCACCTGCGCCAGAGCAGGCTCAGACTGCGACAGAAAAAGGGTGCAAAGGGTCAGGCCCAGAAGAGCCAGGTGTTCGTTACGCATGATGGGATTTGTCCTTCTTGGTTCAGAGCTCGGTGAGGATGCGGTCATAGACCGCCATCACCTTTACGATGTGCGATTGGGTCTCGGCGTAGGGTGGCACGCCTTCATATTTGCGCACGGCTTCGGGGCCTGCATTGTATGCGGCAAGCGCCAGTTCCAGGCTGCCGAAGGTTGCCATCTGTTCCAGAAGATAGCGGGCGCCGCCGTCGAGGTTCTCGATTGGGTCCGCAGGATCGACGCCGAGATAGGTGGCGGTCCCGGGCATCAGCTGCGCAAGACCAAGGGCCCCCGCATGGCTAACAGCCCCTTGGGTGTAATTGCTTTCGACCTTGATCATCGCCTGAAAGAAGGCCGCCCATTCCGCGGGCGAAAGCGCCAGCCGCGCCAATGCCGGATGGTCCTGATAGCGGGTGGCAATCAGCCGGATTGACGGCAGGACGTCCCGTGGTGCCGCAACCCCTTTGGTGCTGTAAGACACATCGGCTGTCGCTTCTGTGCCCTCCCCTTCCCGGGTCTCTTCTTCGACCTGTTCAGAGCGGACTGGGATGATCAGTTGCCCTTGCCCATCGTAGCGCAGCACGGATGTATCAAGTGACGCAAGCTGAACGTCACCCCCCTGCCCTTCTGGCTCATTCCAGCGGATCACTTCCGCCCGGGCGGCTCCGCATGCCAGTGCAGACAGCGCCAGCGACAGCAGGCACGTCGAGATGGTCGAGGTTGAGCTTGCCGAAGGCAAGCCCGAACATGCCGATCGGCGAGTTGACGATCCGTTCCCGCGCCAAGGCCGTGACCAGCAGGAAACGCTCGCCCGTGGGGCTGACAACGTAGAACAGCCATTCCCCCGAAAACCGCTCGTCGGGGTTTGGCGCAGAAACACACTCGATCTCAACAGTCGCTCCTTGGGTTGCGGCCAGCTTGCGGAAATCGCGTTCCAGCAAGACAGGCAATGCGCGCCGTTTGGTATTCATGGGGTCCCCTCGGATCATCTGTTGGGAACGTTGTATCGCAGATTTCTTTGTGAGGCGATGCCTAACAGAAAGTATGGCGTATTCAATATAAAAATGACAAACACGATAAAAGAAGGGTGGATGCGCCGACGGATGAGGGATCGGATGCTCGGCCAAGTCCAGCAGTCTGTGCCTTCCCCAGTCGGAAAAATGGAGCCGAAATGTGAGCGCGCGAAGTTGAAAAAAGCCCAAGAAATATTGAGATTCTCTCCGCCTCAAGGCGCTGCGTCTTGGTCCCGCGAAGCGCACCGAGGGTGCCGACGTGCCCGGCTTATTCCCGCGTTCTGCGTGGTGGTAGTGGTGAGTACCGCAGCCTTTGCACAACCAGAGGTGATTCGCTGTCTGGCTCCCGAGGTACCGATCACCGCCCTGCCCGAGGCGGTTCTCTCCGAGTACCGCGCAGAAATCGCGGCCGAGTTCGAGGCCTACTTCTCGGACCTGAGCGACCACATCGCCTGTCTCGATACCGAGCGCAGCCGCGCGTTGTCCGAAGCCCGCGTGGCCACTGAGGCCTATTCAGCCTTCCTCAACATTCCCTCAGCCCAAAAGGACCTCCCATGAAACCTCTCTTCCCTGCACTGCTCCTTGGACTTGGCCTCTCTACCGCGACCATCACACCGGCAGCCGCCTACCCGGTCGATTGCGCGATCCTCTTGTGCCTTGCCGGGGGCTGGCCTGCATCCGCCGAATGCGCCCATGCCCGCGCGGTCTTCATCCGTCGCATCACGCCTTGGCCCATTGAGCCGCCGCTGCAGATCTGGAACTGCCCGATGCGGGTGAGTTTCCGGGGCGAGGCGAAACCGATAGAGCGCCTGTTCGACATTGCTGTACGCGGTGAGCGTGTGCCGCTCATCACAGCCCCGGAAACGCCCTTGGCACTTCAGCTTGTCCAGGATCGGGCGGATGTCGACATATCGGACCCAGCATTTGACTTCGTCCGCTCGATCCGCGTGTTCGAGATCACTTACCAGCAGCGGCGCAGCTCTGATGGCGACTGCAACAGTTGGGGCAGTGTCTACATGGGCAGCTATGGCGATCAAGGCGAATACAGCCGCCGTCGGAGCAGCGTGTCTGCGGTTCCTATCGCCTCAGATCTGGCTGTACCGGCAAACTGTCACAACTATTGGCATAGGTCCGTCTTCGTCGAATGGCGCGACCATGAAGGCAGCTACGGACACGAAGAGGTTCACTACTAAGAAGCTGACCCACGGCCCTGCCCCACATTGAACGAAAGACCGACGCCCAGAAACAGAAACGACGCCAGACCATAGGCCCGACGCCGCACTGATTTCCTCGTGGTAGCGGGAATTTAGCGCGAGCTTTGGGTCCGTTCAACCGGCAAATACCTATGCCGGGACGAAATTTTGCACGCATCACGGTCTGGTGTCATCCTAGGACGGAACGACAACATCATGGAACTTACGACCGGTGCCATTCTGCGCCGCATCACCGAAACGCCGCTCTCTACTGCGGCCCACAAGCTCGCCACGATCATCCTCGTTGGGATTGCCTGGAAGGACGGTTACAACGGACTCGAGCGCGGAACGGCCGCCTTCACGCTTGCGCACCTCGCCGAGAAAATGGGGGTGTCGCGGCAGCATCTGACGGCGCTTTTGGTCGAGCTCGCTGCATCCGGTCTGGCTTTGGTCCGGTGGAAGCCAAATGGGAAGTTTGCGCCCTGGCTGTTCAGGTTTGGGGGTGACGGTGGGACCGATGCACTGCCAGATGTCGTGTCAACCACATGCGACACATCACTATCTAGAGACTCTAAGAACAAAACTATCTTTGCAGGGAGGATTGAGATCGGCTCATGGACCAACGTCTATCGAACACCTTGGGCGGACCTGATCAAGGCCGCGAAAGCGTCCCTCGCATGTTGGAACGTCGAGACGCAGGTCATCTGGGAGAGGTTCGTTGCTTTCAACTGCGCGCGCGGGAATGCGGCAGTTCCAGCGGGGTTTCTGTTGGGCTTCATGCGGAGGTGGCGGAAGTCATTTGGTGTGGCCGTGCATCCACCAGCGGAACCTGCACCGGCACGCGCCATCGGGCCGAGGGAGCGGAGACTACATCAGCTGATCGCTGCGGCACCCAGCAACAACCGGGAATTTCATGCATCCGACCTCTGCCAAGTGATTGGTCAAGCGGCTTATGACGCTAGAGTGCGTGAAGTTGTACGGCACTTCGGATGTCCTAGCTTCGCAGCGATGCTCGCGGTGCACGGTGGGGCGGTGCTTACTGGTGAAATTACACGGTGACGTCATACCTGACTCCATATTGGTCGTATTGCCGCTGAACGGAGAGTGAGTATCTGCCAATCACGATGTGGCGGACCCTGCGCGGCGGGCTTAACCGCGCAGGGTAGGAAGCAATAGAAATCAGATGCATGCGGTTCGGACAGACCTCAGTCTGCAGCTTCCGCCCCGCCCTTGTCCTTTGCGACATCGACGCTGACCGGCGCAAAGCCGTCAGCTTTCAGAAAGAAGCTGACAGTCTTCGCCGCCTCACTGGTGATGTAGATCGAGTTCGGGTTAGCGCGGAAATGCCCTGCCACCGCCGCGTCGTCGAGGTGGATCCGCGCCTCGCCGCCGGCAGGAACGCTGAAGCCGTCAAGCTTACGGAACGCGCCCTCGACCTTGCCCGTATCGGCATCCGTGATGCTGTAGTAGATCGAAAACCCGGTCAAAGGCGCGCTGCCCGAATTGGTCACCAGGAGTTCCAGGTGATCGGTCGCGTCCTTCTTGGCGGCATAGTCATAGTTGTTTTCGACCAGCGCCTCCTTGATCGCGAAAGTGGCGGGGGCGCCGGTCATGTCCAGCGGGTTTGCCATGAAGGCAGGATCGGCATCGGCCAGATCGTTCTGGCCGTCGCCATCGGTGTCCGCCACCAGCGGATCGGTGCCAAGCAGCACCTCCGAGGCATCGGGCACACCGTCGCCATCGGTATCGGTCGTGGTCTGCGAAAACCCTGGATTTGCCAGTGTCAGGCCAAGGATGGAGACGAGAGCAAGCGTCGAGATGTGTTTCTTGAGGGTCATGGTGTATTTCCTTTGAGTTCAGGCTTTTGCAAGCCGGTCGGGGTTGAGGGGAAGGGCCAGCGCAAGTGCGCCGAGCCCGAGGGCAGTGAGAAAAATCCAGATCAGATTGCCCAGCATTTCGATCAGGATGGGGCCGAGCGGCATTCCGGCATAGGTCGCTTTGATACCCAGCACGGCGAAGGTGAACCGCTCAAATTGTTTGGTGACAGAAGCTTGTTCGATACCGCCGCGCACCGTTTCAAAAGTTGCAAAACCCTTCATAATCTGGATCTGATCGGGTTTGGCGATGTTCAATTGCTTGAACACACCCCCGGCCACCTGATTGTCAGGGTCCAGCGTGTCACCGATCTGCGGGGCGATCAGCACCAGCGTCAGCCAGATCGCAAAAGCCAACAGCAAGGCATGGCTGGGTTGCTTCATATGCAGCGACAGGATGAAACTGACCAGGAAGAAACAGGCGGTGTAGGCGACGGCCACACCCCAGACCACGGCAATGCGCAGCAGATCATCCATGCCCAGACCGATGCCGGACAATAGGTGCAAGAGCAGGGTGAGCCCGCCCAACACCAGCGCAAGACCGCCCGCCAGCAGACCGATCCCTGCCAGGGCCTTGCCTGCCACGAATTGCCACTGGCGCATCGGTCGCGTCAGCATCAGCGCCAGGGTTTGCCGTCCTCGTTCGCTGGCGGCCGAGCGATAGCCGATCAGGATTGCGATGGCGGCCCCGATGATCTCGATCTGCTCGATTGCGCCGCGCAGCAGGCGCAACGGGTAGAACTCGGGTGCCTTGATCGCATCGGCAGATTTGCCAAGCGCCAGCAGAGACGCCTTGGCTGCCTCGTAGGTGGCGACGTCGCTGCGCAGGGCAATAGCACCCGTGACAAGGGCCACCAGCGCGGCGATGCCCAGAAAAGCGGTCACGATCAAGATGAACCGGTCGCGCAGGGCATCGCGGATGTCCTTGGCGGCGATGGTGCGAACGGGGGTTGGGTTCAGTCGAACGGGGTTCAGGGCTGCGTCAGACATTGTACTCTCCTTGCGTCATGGAAAGCCGGGTCAGCGTGCGCCAGGCGATTGCGCCAGCGACGCCGGTCGCTAGGACCAGGTTGATCACCGGCGGGATGAAAGACGGCGAGGTGACACCCTGCGGCAGGTAGTCGAGCAGCCCCGCCGAGGCGAACTTGTAGGCATCGGTCAGCGAGAAAGGCCCAAGGACGATAGCGGCCCAGTGAAAGAAGCTGGTGTCGGGTGGGGTGGCCAGCGCCGAAATCGGATTGATCGCAGCCGTCGGATTCAGGTTCGCGGTCAGTTGCGGCAGAATGAACGTCAAGGTCAGCCAGAGGGTGACGGGCAGCAATAGCCCGACTGTTTCCGACCGCGCTCCGGCCCCGGCGGCAAGACCGATCAGACCAAAGATGCCCATATAGAGCGTGGTGACGGCCATGAAACCGGCCAATTGCACCCACTGCGCTGCCGTAATCGTTACGGCGGGCAGAACCAGAAACGTCGCAACGGCGACCAAGGCAGCCACCGCAGCAAGGCCCACGATCAACCCGGTCAGGGCTGCGATTTTGCCCACCGCATAGGCGTTGCTGCCCAACGGGCGGATGCCGATCAGCGGCAACACACCCGCCTTGCGATCAAGTCCAATCAGACGATTGCCGATCACGATGGCCGATAAGGCCCCGATCAGCGCCACATAGACCGACATGTTGCGCATCAACGACAAGGGCGAGATATCCAGCACCGGGTTCGTCGGAACCTGCTGACCTGCCGCTTGCAGAAACGCAGCCGCGTCCAGATAGATCCGGTTGACTGTCGAAGTGGCAGACCAGCCGAGCCAGGCCGAAATCAGCACGAGAACAACGAACAGCAGCGACAGAAGCGACACCGTTCGTTCGCGCAGCACGAAGCGTGCGGATTGGCCGGCAATCAGCCAGTTGGGAGAGGATACACCTTCCATCATGCCACCTCGGCCAGTCGGCCAACGGGGGTCAGCGACAGGTAAAGTTCCTCCAAAGCCGCATCGTCGCCATAGCGGGCGGTCACGGCTTCGATCCGGTCGTGGAAAACCAGCTTGCCGTGGCTCAGCACCGCGATGCTGGTACAGGTCTTGGCAATCTCGGAGATCAGGTGGGTGTTCATGAAAATAGTCATGCCGAACTCGGTGTTCAGCCGCAGGACCAGATCGCGCAGCATCTTGATGCCCATCGGATCAAGACCCGACGTCGGCTCATCCAGAAACAGCACGGCCGGGCGGTGCAGGATGGCCTGTGCCAGGCCTATCCGCTGACGCATTCCCTTGGAGAAGCCGCCCACGCGCTTGTCGGCCAGATAGGTACAGTCCAAGAGCTCCAGCACTTCGTTCACCCGACGCTGCGGAGCGGTGACTCCAGACAGGCGGGCAAAAAACATCAGGTTCTCAGCTGCCGTCAAAGTATCGTAGAGCCGCACGTTTTCAGGGACATAGCCGATGCGGCGACGTACCTCTAACGGCGCGTTGCAGATGTCATGCCCGGCGACGGTCGCAGTCCCCGAGGCGGGGCGCGCCAGAGTGGTCAGCATCTGGATCGTTGTCGTCTTGCCCGCTCCGTTGTGACCAAGAAAGCCAAAGATCGCGCCTTGCGCGATGTCCATTGACAGGGCATCAACGGCGGTCATCCCGTCGAAGGATTGGGTCAGCCGGTTCAACCGGATCATGGGTTCAGGCATGGTGGTGGTCCTTTTGCAGGGCGCCAAGCGGGCGGGTTCTTGATGGGCTCTGTTTGCTTTGCCCAAACTGCAGGAGTCTTTCGCCCAACTTACAGTTTTGTAATCTGGACTTTTTCCGGCAATGGCTTTTGGGCAAAGGAAAAGGCGGTGCCTTGCGGCACCGCCTGTCCTCTCTTTGGGTCAGGGATCAGTTGTTGGCGTTTTCGCCATCCTGCTCGCCGTCACCGCCATTCTCGCCGCCGTTTTCGTTCTCGCCGTCGCCGTCCTGCTCGCCACCCTGCTGATCATTTTCGGCCAGCGTGATGTTCATAACCTTGCCGTCGGCCGGGTTGATTGCGACGGTTTTCTCGGTGCCGTCAGCAAGCACAACTTCGGCCATGATCAGATCAGGCGCACCGTTTTCACCGATTTGGTATTCGATGCTGGACACTTTGCCGCCCGCCGCCGATTCTGCAGCGGCAGTCGCTTGGGACATGCTGGTGGGCGAGGCGAGAAAGGACTGCGCTTCGGCCATCGGATCTTCGAAGCCCTGGGTTTCGGCAAAAGCCGAGGTGCCAGAGATCAGGGAAAGCGCCAGAAGCGCGCCGGTCATCGTCAGAGAAGTCTTCGTTTTCATGGGTCTCTCCAGTAAATCACGACCACGAGTTGCGGCCTGATGAAAGACACATGGGGTTGCCACCTTACACTCAGTTGTCAGCAGCCTTACAACCTCAGGCCCCACGCGCGGTGGGCAGATTTCCGCCACACTTGAGAAGCAGGACCAAGGCCGCAGTACTGAGCACAGCCCCCGTCAGGAACGTTGCGGGGGCACCAAGACCGTCCCACAGCAAACCCGCCACAAGACTTGCGATCAAAAGCGCAAACCCGCTGACAAGATTGAAAAACCCGTAAGCCGTGCCGCGAAGGTCTGCCGGGGCAGTATCTGCGACCATTACGGCCAAAAGGCCCTGCGTCATGCCCATGTGAACGCCCCAGACCGCAACCCCAGCAAGAACCACGGCCCAATGGGCGGAGCTGGCGAGAATGAGGTCGGCCACGATCAGCAAGACCAGCCCCGCGATCAACAGGGATTTGTGGCTCACCCGATCGGAAAGGCGGCCGAGCGGATATGCCGATAGCGCGTAGACAAGGTTCATCGCGACCATGACCAATGGCACGGTGGCCAACGGGATGCCGCTTTGCTGGGCCCGCAGAACCAGAAACGCTTCGCTGAAACGTGCCAGCGTAAAGATGGCCCCTATGCCAACCACCTGCCAATATACAGCGGGCAGGCGGGCAAGATTGTCACGGCGGATTGGATTTTGCCGGATTGCGCCGGGCTTTGGTGGCGGCTCCTTCACTCCAAAGGCTAGCAGTGCAACCGCCATGGCACCTGGAATGACTGCCACCCAGAACACAGCCTGAAAGTCGTTGGACCACAGTAGCATCAGCCCCACCGCGATCAGCGGCCCGGCAAAGGCGCCAACTGTATCCAGCGACTGGCGCAGCCCAAACGCAGCACCTCGCAACTCGGGCGGAGCGATATCGGCGACGAGGGCATCGCGGGGCGCGCCGCGAATGCCCTTGCCCACGCGGTCCAAGAGCCGCGCGGTCAAAACGACACCCACACTTGGGGCAAGGGCGAAGAGCGGCTTTGTGACCGCCCCAAGACCGTAGCCGATCAGCGCCAAGCCCTTGCGCCGCCCGAACCAATCACTCAGCACGCCCGAAAACACCTTGACGATCAGCGCGGTTGCTTCGGCCAGCCCCTCTATCAGCCCGATCATCAGCGCACTGGCGCCCAAGGAGGTGACCATGAAAAGCGGCAGCAGGCTGTGGATCATCTCGGACGAGACATCCATCAGGAGACTGACGAAGCCCAGAATCCAGATGCCGGTCGGAATCTGGCTGCGGTTGACTTGGGGCATAACGGCATCTCCGGGTTGGGGCGAGTGGGATTGACGGGCGGACAAAGGAACTTTGCATCGACGGGGTGTCATTGCCCAGCCGGCCTCTCGCCCTTCGGCCTTACAATTTTGTAAGTCAGCGGAAAGGTTGGCGACAGCGCGCAGACCTATTGCCACCTTCGCTACTCTTTCTGTCCTTTCCTCAACCTGGACCACCCAAATGAGCACCCCCGCGAACATCCTAGACGTCACTACCCCGCACACCCGCGCGACCCGACTGTTTCATGCTGGTCTGGCGCTTGCAGTCGTCACGCAACTTGCGACCAGTCTGGCAATGCAGGGCCCTGACGAAACGCAAGCCGGTGACTTTCTGTTTCAGGTCCACCGCTATTCCGGGCTGTTCGCCACGATCATGGCGTTTGCGTTGTGGCTGACGATTCTGGCGCGTTACCGTGGCACTGAACTGGCAGCCCTGATCCCGTGGTTTTCTGGGCGGCGTCTGGTGGCACTTTTGCAGGATATCAAAGGGCATGCAGGGGCAGCACTGAAGCTGCGCCTTCCCGAACACCATCCGCAGGCCGCATTGCCTTCGGCGGTGCATGGGCTTGGCCTTTTGTTGATCTCGGCGATGGCCGTCTCTGGTGCCGTCTATTTCGTGCAGGTTGCCCTTGGTCTGCATTCGGCCGAGCCGGAAGGCATGCTTGCGATGACGGTTCATCTGGCTCTGGCCAATCTGGTCTGGGTCTACCTGATTGCCCATGCGGGTCTGGCGGTGCTGCACCATCTGTTGAACAGGATGCGGCTGTCCACGATGTGGTCGATTGGGAAATAGGCCCGCAGCATGTCCCTTTCCGCTGTCGAACTTTGGAACCAGACTGGGTTTCTTGCCCTGAATGCCGGTGCGCAGGCGCCGGCATTTCTTATAATGGCCGCAAGACTGATCGCAGGCTGGTCGGTCCTGCTGGTGATCGTGTTGTTAATCGCGACGTGGGTCCGGCGCACACGAGACACCCGTTTTGCCTTGCTTGATGCCACCGGGGCGGCCCTTTTGGGATTGGGCATCGCACAAGTGATCACCCGGCTCTGGTATCACCCCCGGCCTTTTGAGATGGGTTTGGGGCGTCAGTTGCTGGACCATGCGGCCGAGGCGTCTTTCCCCAGCGACCACGCCACGCTTTTGTTTTCTTTGGCGTTGCCGCTCATTTGCCAAAGGCGCACGCGACGCTTGGGCATCGCATTCTTGATCATGGGCTTCGCCGTCGCGTGGTCGCGTATCTATCTTGGTGTGCATTTCCCGTTGGATATGATCGGGGCAATGGTGGTCGCCGGGCTTGCGACTCACCTTAACCGGATGATTGCGCAGCACCTGCGCCCCCTGTTCTATCCTCGGCTGATTTTGATTTACGAGCATGTGCTGCGACATTTGCGGCTTCCAGCCGCCGTCTTCCCTCGCAACCTTTAACCAGTGCGGGCACCAGACCGATCACTGCGAAACGGCAAGGGGCAGTTCGACAATTCTGCCCGTATCTCCGACCGTTTGAGGCAATGCCGCCAACAGCCCAGCCTGCTCAAGTAACAACTGGTCCACCTCAACCGAGGCCTCCTCCAGTTGGGCATAGCCAAACGCAATCGGATCCAACTTGTCGGCCGTCACCGAGACGAGGAAGAGAGGCGCGGCGTCAACATCACCCTGAACCCGCGTTTCAGTTGCCCAGATACGCAACACCCGGCGCTCATCGGTGCCGTCTGCCCTTGTGAGGGTCGCCAAAGCCTGGCGCCCAAGATGGGTCATCGGCCAGGGCGCGTGACCACCCAATTCCTGCCGCGACGGCAGGACTGCGGAGAGGATCTCGCTTGTCAGCGTTGTCTCCACCGCCTGCCAACCAGCGCGCTCGAACGCGGCGACTAAATCGGCCTGCGGGATCGTCGTTTGCAACAACATCGGCTCGCCGGGGTCGCCGTCCAGCAGGATTCGGTGGGAGAGTTGTTGCTGCCACCCGGTTGCCAGCCAGGCCGTCGCCAGGATCGTCTCGAAGGGGGCTGTGGCATCATAACGTGCCGAAGCCGTAGACCAGCCCGTCCACAGATGAATTGGAGCGATACCCAATGCAATTATTGCCAGAACCAAGGCGATCATCCGGCGCGAAGTCTCCTTGGCTCGCGTGTGCAACATCAGGGCCACCATGCTGACCACGGCAGCACCGAACAACATCCCCGCCAGTACATCGCTGGGCCAATGTGCTTGAAGATAGACCCGCGAAAGCGCGATCAGCACGATCAGTGTGGCAAAGGCGCTATAGATCCATCCGCGAAACCGGGTGGGCAGAGAATGGGCCAAAAACAATGCCAACATACCGAAGATGATTGTGGCAAGGGTGGAATGGCCGCTGGGAAAGCTGAAACCGTCGGTTCCCTGATACATCGGGATCGGACGCGCCCGATGCAGAAGCGCCTTGAACAGGGGCACGAAGATCGTCCCTCCGAGACTAGCGGCCAGCACTGTCGCGGACATCACCCATTGCCGCTGCAACGCAAGGATGGCGATCAAGAACATCGCGACCGGCAGAAGCACTGCCATATCGCCCAACATGGTGATCCCCACCATGCCCGAGGTTGCCCAATCCGTGCGCAAGCCTTGCACGAACTGCCCGATGGCCGCATCGGCAAGTGCCATCTCTGGGTCGAACACCAGCGCCAAAAGCACAAGCACAAACCCCACAATGGCGCAAAGTGCCAGCCCAAGCAGGGCAGCCGCCTCCAACTTGCCGTCGTGATTGCGCAGAACCCGTGCGATCGCCCCGCCACGCACCCCGCGGTTGTCCAGCCACAGGGCCAGCTTTTGTCGCCCGCTGTCCGCCAGCGGAAGCACAATGCCCCGCAGGAGGCGTATCGTCGCCCAGGCCAGGAACGCGGCCACCGCTGCCAGTCCAGCCAGGATGGCAAAGCGCGGGTTGGCGGAATGGGCGACTTGCAGACCGCGACCCAAGGCAATGGCCGGCAAAAGATGCGCCGCCGCCCAGACGAACGCAGACCCTACATTGACCAGTGCAAAGCGGGTCGCGGTCATGCCCATCATGCCGGCAATCGTGGGCACCACGGCCTTCACGCCGGGGATGAACCGGACGATAAAGATGCTTTTGCCGCCATGGCGCGTAATGAACTGCTCACCTTTTTCCATCAGAGCGCCGTAGCGTGAAAAGGGCCAGAAGGTGCGGATTTGCTCTTTCCAGTGGACACCGGCCCAGAAAGACAAGGCGTCTCCCGCAATGGCCCCGGCAACAGTTGCGGCAAAGACCGGTAAAAAGGCCATCTTGCCCAGACCAATCAAGGCGCCCAGACCGACGAGCACCGTCGTCGAAGGAACAAACAGTCCGATGATCAAAAGCGCCTCACCAAATGCCACGAGGAAGGCAAAAAGGATCGCCAACATTTGATGGGCGCCCAGAAAGTCGACGAAGTGAGAAAGGGCTTGAGTCATAACGCCCCCAATATTTGTGCAAAGCGCAGATCGACCCGCAGCCCCGGTGCCGCATCGGTCAGCACAAGTTCAGCCCCATGCAAATCCGCAACAGCCTTGACCAACGAAAGACCCAAGCCAGTGCCTTCGGTCGTCCGGCTTTTCTCCAATCGATAAAGGCGGCGCAGTACCTTGTCGTGTTCACCGGGCGGAATGCCCGGCCCATTGTCCCCAATCGAAGCCGTCACATGACCCATCCCTGCCGTTGCCGAACAGGTGATTCTGGTGCCGGGTGGACAATGCCGGATGGCGTTTTCGATCAGATTGGCAAAGCTCTGCGTCAGCAACTCCTTATCACCCATCACCCAAGCAGGCCCGGCGGCGTCAGATGTCAGAGTCTGGCCAGAATCCTCGGCCACTTCACTATAAACATCGGCCACGTCGCGCAGGACTGCTGCCAGATCGAGCGCTACGAATTGCTCGCGCCGTGCCCCAGCTTCGATTTGTGCGATGCGCAAAAGGGCCGCGAAGGTGGCGTTGATCGTGTCGCTTTCCAGGATGGCTGCCGCAAGCTCTTCCGTGACGTCCGTGCCCTTCGCCGCAAGATTGGCAGCGTTCTCAATTCTGATCCGCAGTCGGTTCAGCGGCGTTCGAAGTTCATGGGCGATATCTGCGCTGACCTGGCGCATCGCCTCCACCAGCCCTTCCAGCCGCGCAAGGCTGGTGTTGATGGCCGCGGAAATCCGGTCCAGATCATCGCCGCGACCGGAAACAGGAAGCCTTGCCGCAAGATCGCCCAAGGCAACACGGGCGACGGCAGCCTCGGCAGTCGCCATGCGGGCCTGCACGCGCATGGCCAAAAAAGTCCCCATTGCGAGAGTTGATAGAAATGCAAACAGAGCCGCCCATCCAAAGGCTGCTAGAACGATCTCTTGCAAGTCGTCCAAATCGGCATTTGTAAGGCCGACGGTCAGTGTGTATTGCCCGGCTTGGCCGGAAAACATCCGGTAGGGATAGTCGGTGGCACTCCCCAATTTAGCGGCTGGAACGGTGGACCAGCCTGGCGGAAGCGTGACATCGTCTATGTTGCCAACAAGGATATTGCCGCCCTCACCGCGCAGCAGAAAGATGGTCGAGAGGTCCGGGCTCGCTTTGATGCGGGCGGTGATTGACTCGATCAAATCTGCCTCGTCATTTTCGAGGCTCGTCTGTCTGATCCCAGCAAATATCTCGGTTACGCGTGCGTCTTGCCTTGCGGCAAGTTGCGATTTCATCAGCCCATAGCCAAAGCCACTGGCAAGCATCAGTGTCGTTAAAATGAACAACGTCACCCCGAGCGCCAGCCGGAACGAGTTGTGCCGCCAAAGTTCAGCGGGGCGCATGAAGAGAATAGCCCATGTTCTTGACGGTGTGCAAAAGGGCCAAATCGAACGGCTTGTCGATCTTGGCTCGAAGACGGCTGATATGGGTTTCCACCACCGAGGTCTTGGGGTCAAAATGGAAGTCCCAAACCCGCTCCAACAGCATCGTGCGAGTCACCACCCTGCCTTCGTTGCGCATCAAGACTTCCAGCAAGGTGAATTCCTTGGGCAGCAGATCAATCGCTTGCCCCCCGCGTGAGGCCTGCCTGCGCATCAGATCCAATTCCAGATCTGCGACCCGCAACAGTGTTTTTATCTCTTGCACGGGAGGACGGCGGGCAAGCGCATTGACCCGCGCCAGAAGTTCCGCGAAGGCGAAGGGCTTGGTCAAGTAGTCGTCGCCGCCCGCTTCCAGCCCCTCGACCCGGTCGTCGATGCCTCCAAGGGCGGTCAGGAACAGAACCGGGGTCTTGCGCCCTGCCGCCCTCAGGGCCCGTACCAAGGACAGACCGTCCAAGCCCGGAATCATCCGGTCTACGACAAGAACGTCATAGCTTTCCCGTGTTGCCTGAAACAGGCCGTCCGCGCCGTCAGCTAGCACATCGCAAACATGCCCCTGTTCGGTCAGCCCGCGCGAGACATAGTCGGCGGCAGAAGTGTCGTCTTCAATCATCAGGATACGCATGGCGGGCTTTCGGAAGTTGGAATCTTTGGCAAGCGGTATTGACTCGGCTTAACACAGAGGTCTCGGCCACAATACAAATCTGTAAGTTGGCTGAAAGTTGGCGGTATGGCCACCCAGTTAGAAACGCTTCAGTCGGGCATAGCCGCCCCTGACAGGAGCATGAAAAATGAAACAACTTCTTTTGGCGACGGCCTTGATCGTTCTGCCGGTCGGTGCCTTTACGGCCTTCAATCTCTACACGTCCGGTCCAAGCGTCGCCGCAGCCACCACCTCCCCGGTTGCCGGTTTGGGCGACATGTCTGCCTTCAGTGGCATCGTGACGGATGTCCAGGCCATCGCGGCCACGGGTGATTTGGCTGCGGCGAAAACCCGGATCAAGGATTTCGAGACGGCCTGGGATGATCAAGCAGCGACGTTGCGCGCGCTGGACGGCAATGCCTGGGGCACTATCGATGATGCCGCCGATGCGGCGCTTGGCGCGCTGCGGGCAGGAACGCCGAATGCGACATCGGTCGACACGACGCTGGCCGCATTGCAGGCGACGCTGACAAGCCCTGTCGTGGCCAATGCCGCCCCCGTTGCCGCCACCCTGGTCTCAGGTATCGCTGTCACTGATGCCAATGGTCGGGCCTTGCCCTGCGAAGTCATGTTGAAATCGGTGGCGGACGGCCTCGCCACAGCCAAATTGTCGGACGCAGATCGCGTCGCTGCCACAGGCTTCCAGACCAAAGCCCTTGAGAGGTGCAATGCGGATGATGACCAGCGGGCCGACGGATTCTCGGCACAAGCGCTGGCTCTGGTGTCGAAATGAGCCCCTCAACAACTCTCAGCGGCGGAACCAACATGATGAAATCCTTGCCCGAAACAATGCCCAACCCCGCGATGA
The DNA here is from genome assembly GCA_945871285.1 of Pseudorhodobacter antarcticus. GTDB lineage: Bacteria > Pseudomonadota > Alphaproteobacteria > Rhodobacterales > Rhodobacteraceae > Stagnihabitans. The sequence goes on from CAMBWO010000031.1 coordinate 19,825, forward strand.
ACCGCGTGCCGGAGGTCACCGTAGATTTCTGGCTGATCAAACTTATGGCTGTGACCATGGGCGAAACTGCTGCAGATTATCTGGCAGTCAACTTAGGCCTCGGCCTGACCGCGACTTCGCTCATCATGGCGGCAATTCTGATCGGCGCTTTGGTGCTGCAATTCGGCCAGAAACGCTATGTGCCTTGGTCATACTGGCTCGCTGTGGTTCTGATCAGTATTGTGGGCACACTGGTGACCGATAATCTGGTGGACAACTTCGGCGTCTCGCTGATCACGACGACCATCGGCTTCTCTGTGGCACTTGCCGCGACATTCGCCCTTTGGTTCGCATCTGAGAAGACCCTGTCGATCCACGCGATCTTTACCACCAAACGCGAGGCCTACTACTGGCTGGCGATCCTGTTCACCTTTGCGCTTGGCACTGCGGCGGGGGATCTTGTCGCCGAGCATTTCGGTCTGGGCTATCTTTCCACTGGCGTGCTGTTTGGGATGATCATCGCCTCGCTGACCTTTGGCTACTTCTTCTTAAAGCTTGATCCGATCCTCGGGTTCTGGCTCGCCTATATCCTGACCCGCCCGCTTGGGGCGTCGTTCGGCGATCTCTTGTCGCAACCGGCGGAATACGGTGGCATGGGCCTTGGCACCATCATCACCAGCGCCCTGTTCCTGACCGCAATCGTTGCCATAGTCGGATACATGAGCCTGAAATCTGACAGTCGTACTGCGGTGGTGCAGGGCTGATCGGCAGCAATGACCAGAACTCTTCGGGTCCGACTTGCAGTCGGCCCCGAACACCATTCGCAGCAACATCCCCAACAATCTACTTGAAAGGCTTCCCATGAAAACGCTCGTGGTTTCCACAGCTATCATCGCACTCCTTCTACCGACTACCGTGCTGGCCGAAGATTTGTCGTTCGGCGGCGGTGTCACCGTCACGTCGAATTCCCTATCGGACGGTCTGTCGGAGACTGGCAACAGCCCTGCCATCCAGCCCTACTTCGAACTCACCAAAAACGGCTTTTACGCGGGAGTCTGGGCAACAAACTTGAAGGACGACGTCGGAAATCGCGCCGAACTTGATCTCTCACTGGGCTACCGGGGCGAAACTGCCGCCGGGATCGGATACGACCTCGGCTATACGCAGCATTTCTACGACAAGACTCATGCCGCGTCGTCCGAATTGGCGGTTTCACTTGGCGTTCCGGTTAACGACCAATTGTCCGTCTCGGGCGAGGTGTCCTACGATCTGGCCGAAAAGACCTTTGGCGAGAGCCTGGGCGCGGAATTCGTGCTGGCCGATGCTTGGACCTTGCACGCCGACGTCGGTCGCGCCGATCCCTCCGCAAGCGTAAACTGGGGTGCTGGCGTCGGCTATGCCCTTGACGACAGGACCACGCTCGATTTTCAAGTTCAGGACACAGTGTCGACAAGTCCGTTGGCTGCCCTGTCAGTGAACTATGCCTTCGGGGATGCATCAAAGTAGCTTTCAAGTCGGCACGAGACTTCTCTCTCAGAGCCGATGCGAACCGCAAGGCCCGACCTAAAGTTGCATTAATCGTCGGCGCGACGAACGTGCGACGCTGAACTGAACAGGTGCATTAGTCTTTATTTCGCGATTGCTAGCGTGGCCGTCCACGAGACCGAAAAGCCATACGCCATCTCACTCCCCGCTCCTGTCTAGATCGACCGCCTCTCTTGCGCTCCGCACCCAGCAGTCGGTAGTGCTGCCATTGCGGCCGAACTTGACGGGCGCTTTGCCTCGCCAGACCAATGACCCACAGGCCCCCTTCGCCGAAGGCTGCGGGCAAGAAGGCCATTGGCCACGATGCCGATCGGTGGCTTCAGGATAGGGTGGTCTGCTTCGTGCCAGTCGGCTCAACCCACCGGCCATCGTGGGACAACATCGCGGCGATCTGGTCATCGCTCAGCGGCTCGCCCGTCAGTGCAGGGCTATCCCCGGCCATGGCGCCCTCTGGCAGGAACTGCAACGCTCCGACGCAATCGCGCCCGATTCGGGCCAAGGGGCTACAGGAATCAACACCGTTCGCCCCGACCCGTTTCGCCAATCGCCGATGGACGTCGTCACTGTCCGGCAGCAGTTTCTCGAAGACAGAGATGACCGGGGGCAGCCGTACCGCTCGGGCCGCAGCGGCAAGGAGTGCGAAATGGGCAGGGCGTTTTCCCAGGCCAGCTACTCCTGAGCATATGTGAAAGCAAATGCTCGGTCGGGTTCCCGGAAATACTGCCCCATTTTGCGGCGGTTCATGTAGACGTCAAGCGGAGCATAGGCGCGCTTCCGCCCCATCAGAAGATCTCCTCAAGTTCGCCGGGCGTCATCTTGCTGCGCGGAACGGTGTGCAGCTCAAGATCGAGGGCGGCGAAAAGATCGAAGATCGTGTCGACCTTTGCCCCGCTGGCGCTGGTCACAACGTTCGAGACCGTGCGCTGCCAGACGCCTGCGCGTGCAGCAAGGTCGGCCTGCGTCAGGTTTTGGATCTTCCTTGCCTTGCGCAGTACATTGCCAAGGTACTTTGTGGTACGAGCGATCCGGTCCATCAGGTGATCCTTTTAGCCAGAATATGACCACTGGATCATTATCTGCCAATATCCTGTATCGATCATTAAATGGACTCATGATCATAAGTTGGCGGCGCTACCTGTAGAAACGACATCGGCAGGCAGTGATCGTTTTTGGATGTTCACGCCGTTCTTGAGACAGCCGTTCTTGGCCTTGCGCATCGCGCTGGCTTCAGTCAGCGAGCCGCGCCCACACCCGCCTCAGAATGAGGTTGCGACCGGGAGACCAGCCGCTTTCCACTCTGGAAATCCATCGACCAGCCGCCGCGCCGGACGCCCTTGCGCGCGCAGAGCGGCCACGGCTTCGAAGGCGAAAACGCAATAGGCCCCACGACAATAAGCGATCACCTCGCTGTCTGGATCAAGTTCGGCCAGCCGGTCCTGCAATTCGCCCAACGGGATGTTGACGGCGCCGGGCAGATGCCCCTGCCCGAATTCGTCCTGCGGTCTGACGTCGAGCACAGTCACAAGACCGCTTGCGACCCGTTCGAGAAGATCTTCACGCGACACCGGCTCAAAGCTGTCGCGGTCAGCGAAGTAGCCGCGCCGGATACGGTCGACCTCGGCCAGGTTGCGCTCGGACTGACGGCGCAGCGCGGTCAGAAGGTCTGTCACCCCGTCATCGGCAAGCCGGTAGTAGATGAACTTGCCATCCCGCCGGTTTGCAACAAGCCCGGCGCGGCGGAGCTGTTGCAGGTGCTGGGACGCATTGGCAAGCGACAAGCCGACACGGGCGGCCAACGCATCGACCCCGCGTTCACCCTGACCGAGATGCTCCAGCAGCTCCAGCCTATGCGCGTGCCCCAAGGCGCGCGCGACACCGGCGAACTCTGCAAGGATGGCCTGCTTCGGGCCCATTGACATGCACGTCTTCTCCACGCTACTTCAATCAATAGATTACTTGATTGTAAAACGTGACGGCCCGCAATGCAAGTGCATCCCGGCCGTCCGCATCCGGGAGACCATCATGATCCTGCGCCAGTTCCTGCACACCGATCCCGTCGCTGCATCCTATCTCTTGGGGTGCGGCGGCAAGTCCGCCGGTGCCGTGGTTGATCCGGTGGGCGACATTGCCCCGTATCTGGCGGCTGCCGAGGCAACCGGGATGCGGATCCTCTACGTGATCGACACGCATCTGCACGCTGATCACCTCTCAACCGGGCGTGCATTGGCCGAAGCGGCGGGAGCGCAGTATGTGCTGCACGCAGATGCTGCCGCCAGCTATGCCTTCAAGGGCGTACGGGATGGCGATGTGCTGGAACTTGGCAACGTGGTCATCCGGGTCATGCACACGCCGGGCCACACGCCGGAGCATATCTCGTTGGTCGTGACCGACCGAACCCGGTCCGACGACCCCTGGTTCATTCTGACCGGGCACACGTTGATGGTGGGCGATCTGGGCCGCACGGAATTGGCCACCAGCGCCGAGGCGGGCGCGCGCGACCTCTTTCAAAGCGTGCAGACCCTCAAAGCCCTTCCAGACTGGCTGGAGGTATTGCCGGGTGCCTATTCGGGGTCGGTCTGTGGCCGCAGCCTGAGCGGCAAGCCGACATCGACCATCGGCTTTGAAAAGCGCCACAACCGGGCGTTCCGGGTTGAGGATGAAGCCGAGTTCGTGCAGATGATGGTCGCTGACATTCCGCCCCCGCCCCCAGGTGCAGCGCAGACCCGTGCCGTGAATGCGGGTCAATTGGCAGCGGCAGAATGACTGCCCCGGCCCCTGATGCCGACGCAGGGCTGTCGCTGGGTATTCAGGAAAACCTGACGCAGTTCGTGCATCAGCTGATCCAGGTTCTGCTCGTGGGCTTTGCGCTAGGCATGATGCGCACCGTGGTTCCTGCCCTGGCCGAAACCGAATTCGGCGTGGCCAAGGGGTCATTCCTGCTGTTGACCGCCTTCGTGGTTGCGTTCGGCGTGGTCAAGGGTGTGCTGAACTTTGTCGCCGGGCGGCTGTCTGAACGCATCGGGCGTAAGCGGGTGCTGCTCTTGGGCTGGATCGCGGCGGTTCCTATTCCGGTGATGATCTATCTGGCCCCAAGCTGGGGTTGGATCGTCGCGGCCACCGTGCTCCTTGGCGTCAATCAGGGGCTGTGCTGGTCGATGACCCAGACGTCGAAGCTGGACGTCACGCGGGCCGATCAGCGCGGGCTGACGCTGGGGCTGAACGAGTTTGCAGGCTACGTCGGCGTGGCGCTGGCCGGGATCATCACGGCCTATGCCGCAAGTGCCTGGGGCGCGCGGCTTGGGCTTCTGGTCTTTGGCGGTGTGGTGATTGCACTGGCCTTGGTGCTGACGCTGGTCTGGGTCAAGGATACCTTGCCTTGGGCAAAATCCGAAGCTGCGAGGCACAAAGCCGGTGGTGTCACGGGCGCCTTTCGTCCGCGGTATCCGCAAGGCGTGCCGGACCATCCCACGACATGGGAGGTGTTCGCGCTGATGTCATGGCGCGACAAGCGGCTTGCAGCCGTGTCACAAGCCGGGCTGGTTGAGAAGTTCGTCGATGCGCTGGTCTGGGTGATCCTTCCTGTCTTCCTGATAGCCCGGGGCGTCAGCCTGCCGGATATCGGCTGGATCGTCGGCTGGTACGGTCTGGTCTGGGGCGGCTCGCAGCTCTTCACAGGGCGGCTCTCGGATCATGTCGGGCGGCTGTGGCCGAACGTGCTGGGCATGTGGATCTGCGGCGCGGGGGTGGCAATGATCGTGCTGGGGCAAGGGGCGGTCTGGTGGTCCTTCTCTGCCGCCGTCACCGGCTTTGGCATGGCGCTGCTTTATCCCAACCTGTCGGCGGCAGTCGCCGACATCACTCCCCCAACATGGCGCGGATCGGCCATCGGGATTTACCGGTTCTGGCGGGATCTGGGCTACGGCATCGGCGCGCTTGGCTTGGGGCTGACCGCACACTTCTATGGCTCGACCGAGGCCGCATTCTGGTTCGTGGCGCTGTCGATGTTCGCCTCGGGTGCCGTGCTGCTCTGGTGGGGCGAAGAAACCCATCCGCGTCTGAACCCCGCACCTCAAGGGGCCACCACATGAAACACCTCCTGATCCTGAACGACCCGCCCTACGGCACCGAGCGCAGCTTCAACGGCTTACGCATGGCCCATGCGCTGGCCAAGCGGGATCCCGAGGGTGATGTCACCGTCTTCCTGATGGCCGATGCTGTGCTTTGCGCCAAGGCGGGGCAGCAGACGCCTGAAGGCTATTACAACGTCGAGCGGATGCTGGACCGCGGTCTGTCGGCCAAGGGCCGGGTGCTGATGTGCGGCACCTGCATGGATGCACGGGGGTTGACCATCACGGACATGATGCAAGGGGCAACCCGGTCGACCATGGATGAACTTGCCGAGGCGACGCTGGCTGCAGACAAGGTTCTGGTGTTCTAAGCGAGCAAGTGACGAAGCTCCGTGTTTCCAGAGAGTCCAGCCAATGGGAAGCGGGTGATCGGCACCATCACCGGCGAAGAAGCTGCCGCACTCACCGGATTGGCCCCGATCGCGCATGACACCGGAATTCTTCGCGGGAAACGGGCCATCGCCGGTGGTCGCCGTGCCCTGCGGCTCGTGAAGTTACAGGCGGCCTTGATCGCGGCGCATCATAACCCAAGCCTGAGATCCTTCGCAGATCGCCTCCGCAAGGCCGGAAAATCGCACAAGATCATCATCACCGCCGTCGCCAGAAAGCTGGTCACCATCGCGAATGCGTTGTGCAAGAGCCGTCAGAAATGGGCGGCAACGACGACCTGAAAGATACAGCAGATGGCTAGCACTTTCCGAAAGGAACCGCACGTCTTCGATCGATTTTTGCACCGAGGAAGTTAAGCGGGTGAAAAGAAGGATAAAATAATATCTATACATTATCGCACGCGCTGCTACGCTTTCGAAAAAGCACAGCAACAGGGGACACGCCATGCTCAAACTCGACCGTCGATCTTTCCTTGCCACAACGGCGGGACTGTCCTTCCTTTCTGTCCTTCCGCGCGTCGCCTTTGCCGACGGCCACGCCGATACGCTGCGCGTTGCCATCGCAGGCGAAACGGGTGATCTGGACCTGCTGCAGAACGTCTCGACCCTGTCGTCCTATTCAGCGGTGTTTGACGCGCTGATCCATTACGGCCCCGGTGGGAAGCTGGAGCCGGGTCTGGCGACAGCATGGACGGTGGCCGAGGACGGCCTGTCAATCAGCTTCGATCTGCGCGAAGGGGTGTCGTTCTCGGATGGCACGCCGTTTGATGCCACTGCGGCCGAGTGGAACCTGAAACGCTGGATGGGCGTGGCCGATTTTTCGTGGATTGGGATCG
>CAMBWO010000032.1 GCA_945871285.1 Pseudorhodobacter antarcticus
ATCGCAAGGGAAATACGGGAATGATGGCGTGACGACGCGTGTTCCGGTGAGCCGATGGGTTCCCGGGCCGGGTAGTCACGCTCTGATGAAACAGGGAGCGGCACGGTGGATGATCTGAAATTCGGCACCCGGAACAAGCGGGGCGACTACACTCCGAACACCCCGCTGGAGGTTGCCCCCATCGTCGTCTGGCCGCCGAAGCCGTTGAAGTTTCTGGCCTGGTTGCCCGGGTATTTCTTCCCCTGGAACCTGCTGTTCATGGCAACCGCTCTGGTGATCTGGTTTTACCTGACCCCGTCGAAACAGACGATGCAGACCCTTGACTGGCACTGGATCGGGTTCATCTGGCTGCGCAACTCGGCCATCGTGTTCGCCCTTTACGGGTTTCTGGAACTGCGGCTCTATATCCGCCGCACGCAGGGCAACCGGTTCAAGTTCAACGCCATCTTTCCGGCGGACAAGCCGTCGGACGTGTTCATGTTCCGCAGCCAGAACATCGACAACGCCGTCCGCAGCTTTGGCACAGGTGTCCCGATCTGGACGGCCTATGAAGTGGGCATGCTTTACGCGTGGGCGCACGGCTGGGGACCTTGGGCGACATTTGCCGACCATCCCTATGCCTTGATCGCCCTGGGCCTGCTGTTGCCGCTGTTCCACGAGGCGCACTTCTTTTGCATCCACCGGCTGATCCACACACCGTTCCTCTATAAATGGGTGCATTCGGTCCACCATAACTCGGTCAACCCAAGCCCTTGGTCGTCACTGTCGATGCACCCGGTCGAGCACTTGCTCTACTGGTCCGACATCCTGATCCACCTGGTGTTTCCGTCGCATCCGCTGCTGGTGCTTTATCACCTGCAAATCACCGGCACCGGGGCCGTGGTCGGCCATATCGGTTTCGACAAGATCGAGACCGGAGACAAGGCGGCGATGGGCACCCATGCCTTCGCCCACTACCTGCACCACAAGTATTTCGAGGTGAACTACTCGGACGGGATGGTCCCGTTCGACCTATGGTTCGGCACCTGGCACGACGGCACCAAAGAGGGCGAGGCCCGGATGGATGCACGGTTCGCCAAGAAACGGGCCCGTCTCAACGCGGGCAAGTGATCACGAAAGCAATTCAACAGACGTTTGAATCCGCCGAACGGCGGCAACAGGGAGGAGACTGAGATGAAGACGAAGATGATGAAGGCCGTTCTGCTGGCATCGGTCATGGCATTCGGGGCCACCGCTGCACTGGCAGAAGGAACGGTTGTGGCCGTGGTCGGTGGCAAGGCGGACGATCCGTTCTTTGCCAAAGTCAAGAAGGGCATCGACGACGCCACGCTGGTTGTTCAGGCCCATGGCGGGACCGTGAACTACCTGATGTTGCAGAGCTATGACAATCTTGGCGGTGATGCGGCCAACCTGATCCGCACCGCGATCAGCCAGGGCGCTTCGATTATCGCTGTGCCGAATTGGGTTCCCGATGCGCAGGACGAGGCTATCAAGGCCGCTCAAGCTGCTGGTATCCCGGTCATCCTGTATAACGCGGGCGGTGCCGACAAGGCCCGCGAACTCGGGGCCATCAACTACATCGGCAACGAGGAATATACCGCCGGTCTGGCAGCAGGGGCCTATTTCGCCACTCACGGCATGAAGAACGTCATCTGCGTCAACACGGTTCCCGGGGCTCAGAACCTGGAGGATCGGTGCAGGGGCGTGGCCGATGGTGCCGCCAAGGAAGGCGGCGTTTCGAACCAACTGCCGTTGCCTGCATCTGCGTTTGGCGACCCGACGGCGGTGGCTGAGGCCATCAAGGCGACCCTGCTCAAAGATACCACCATCAGCGGTGCCGTCACGATTTCGGCGGCTGATGCCAACTCCGCCGCCACCGGGATCGAACAGGCCGGGCTGACCGGCAAGGTCGCTCTGGCATCGTTCGACATGGACGGTGCGGGTCTGGACCGCATCAAGGCGGGCACCCAACTGTTTGCCGTGGACCAACAGCCGTGGCTGCAAGGCTTCCTGGCCGTCACGATGGCGGATGCCTATGTCAACTATGGTCTCGCCATCTCCAACACCCCGGTTCTGACTGGACCTGGCATCGTGGACAGTGCGAACATCGACGCGACCCTCGCCGGTGCGGGCGCTGGCTACCGCTAAGCCCGGATACCGATGTGCCCGATCCGGTTTGCTCCCAACACCGGTTCGGGCATTTCTCACGTCAACACCGCCTGCAACAGGAACCACCCTCATGTCCGATTCATCCCCCAAGCTGTCGTTCGGGAGCCTTCTGCGCCGACCCGAGACGGGTTCCTTCCTGGGACTGGCCGCCGTCTTTCTGTTCTTCACGATCTTCGGGGGCAGCAATTTCGCGTCGCTGAACGGGGCGGCGTCCTGGCTGAACGTCGCGGCATCCCTGGGCATCATCGCCATTCCCATCGGTCTTTTGATGATCGCGGGCGAGTTGGACATTTCCATCGGCTCGATGGTCCCGGCGGGGTCGATGACCTGTGCAATCATTTCGGGGCACTTCGGCCTGCCGATAGCGGTCGGCGTGGTCGCGGCCCTCTGCCTCGGGGCATTGGTTGGCTTGGTCAACGGGCTGCTGGTGGTGCGGACCGCTGTCCCCTCGTTCATCGTGACACTGGGCACTCTGTTTGCGGTAGCCGGGTTGACCCTTGGCCTGTCAGTGCTGATCACCGGCACCACGTCCGTGTCGATCAAGGCCGGACCGGAAGCCAAGTTCTTGCTGGGTCATTTCATCGGTGGCATCTATCAGGTCACGATCCTGTGGTGGATCGCCGCCGCGATCTTCTGGGGGTTCGTGCTGCACTATTCCCCTTATGGCAACTGGATACTGGCGATGGGTGGCGACAAGGTGTCGGCCCGCAACGCTGGTATTCCCACGGAGCGCGTGACGATCTTCCTGTTCATGTGCTCCAGCATGAGCGCAGCCTTTGTCGGCCTTTCCCAAGCCATCCTCTACAACTCCGCCCAGGTCTCGGCAGGGCAATCCTACATCTTCAACGCCATCATATCGGTCGTGGTGGGCGGAGTGCTGCTGACCGGTGGCTATGGGTCGGTGGTGGGCATCGTGCTGGGGACCCTGACCTTTGCCATCGTCAACCAGGGCATTTATTACACCCCGTTCGACGCCAACTGGGCCAGCCTGATCATCGGTGTGTTGCTGTTGGTGGCCGTGCTGATGAACAACACGTTTCGCAAAATGGCCCTGTCCTACACCCCGTCCAGAAAGGTCAAATGATGCCCACGCCGCTTCTGACCCTGCAAGGTATCAACAAAAGCTTCGGCCCCATCGACGTGCTGCACGACATCAATCTTGAGGTCTACCCGGGGGAAGTGCTGTGCCTGCTGGGTGACAACGGGGCGGGCAAATCGACGCTGATCCGCCTGTTGTCCGGGGTCCACAAACCCACCTCCGGCACGATCACCTTGGCGGGGAAACCTGCGGCCTTCGCCAGCCCCCGCGATGCCAGCAACGCCGGGATCGCCACGGTCCACCAGTTTGGCGGCACCTTTCCCCTGATGAGCATCGGCAGATCGTTCTTTGTGGGAGAAGAGCCGAAGAAAGGTTGGGGTCCGTTCAAGACCTTCGACCGCAAGACCGCCAACGACATCGCGGTCAAAGCCGTCCGCGACCTGGGCATCACCCGCATCACCGATGGGGATCGTCTGGTCGGTGGCCTGTCGGGAGGGGAGCGTCAGGCCCTTGCCATCGCCCGGGCCGTTCACTTCGGCGCATCCGTACTGATCCTGGATGAACCCACGGCGGCCCTGGGCGTCAAGGAAGCCGCCCATGTGCTGCGGATCGTCCTGCAAGCCCGTCAAAAGGGCATCGCGGTCATCTTCATCACCCACAATGTGGTTCATGCCCTGACCGTAGGCGACCATTTCGCTGTGCTGATCAAGGGTGCCAAGGCCGCCGATTTCCGCAAGGGCGAGAAGACCCGAGAAGAGATCACCGACCTTATGGCCGGGGGCGAACAGATGGCCGAGTTGGAGGCAGAGATCAAAAGCTACATGTCCAATCATCCTGGATGAAGCCTCTGGGAGGGCGCAGGGCTCACCATCCGGATCATTCCTTCCATGCCGGGCTCTCCGCCGAACCACCGGGATGGTCTCTAACTAGCGATCCCACCACGACGTTGAACAGAGACCCAATGCACCAGGTCGGAGGCAACTTCGGCCCGGCACCTACCGGCATTACCACTTACGTTCGGGCCCCACTGCCGTGCTTAGAGCAGCCGCACGAACGGTGAGAAGTCGCGAATGACACCGACCGTAGGTCAGATTGGACGTTCGTCGTTGAAGGGATTTTCTCGATACTTTCCGTCAACACCTCGAGATAATCAGGATCGGCTGAGTGGAGAAATCCGGGTCAACATATTGATGATACAAAGCACAAACGATCCATGCGCTTCGTGCCAACTGAGATTGCGGGTTCGCCCACGGTATTTCAACTGAAAGCCACGACGTGAAGGCCCGTGCGAGCAAAGACTGATTTGTCGCGCCATAATGCGGTGGCGGGTTGTCAGGTTCGCTGTCCGTCACACTGACCCCGATTCAAAGCGGACAGAGATGAATGGTAGCCCGGTAAAGCAGCATACCAAATTCTCTGCGCTGCTTACCACGACGGCTTGCATCGCACAGGGATGCCGTTAGCAATGCAGGCTGATCAACCAAAGGCCCATCATGCGCTCATATCGTTTCACCCATGCGATCACTCGCAAGCCCGCTTCTTCCATTCTGCACGGGTTGCGGGCCGTCGACACCGGGAATCCTGACCTCGGGCTCATGGAACGACATCATTCGGCCTACATCGCGGTCCTGCGGGAAACGGGGGCCACGGTGATCGAACTCGACCCGATGGAGAACTATCCCGATTCAGTCTTTGTCGAGGATACGGCTCTGTGCCTTCCCGAAGGGGTCATCATCATGCGCCCCGGTGCCCCCTCCCGTTTGGGAGAAGCCGCCGAAATGGCACCGCATTTGCAAAAACTGTATTCCGAGGTGAGGTGGATTGAAGGGCCGGACAGCTTCATTGAAGGCGGCGATATTCTGGTGACCGAAAGGGAAATTCTGGTCGGCCGTTCGGCCCGGACCAATGCCAACGGCGTAGCAGAACTGATCCGCAAGGTCGATGGCTGGAACCTTGCTGTCCGTGAAGTCCACACTCCACCCGGGGTCTTGCATTTCAAGACCGACTGTTCACTGCTGGATGGCGAGACGATCCTGTCAACAAAACGCCTCGATGCTTCGGGCTGTTTCAACGGCTACCGGGTCATCCACACCGCCGAGGGCGAGGAAGCCGCCGCGAACACCATCCGGTTCAATGATCTCGTGCTGATGCCATCTGGATTTGCCCGCACGCGCGACACATTGCTGGCGGCGGGATTTGAGGTGCGCGAAATTGGTAATTCCGAATGCGCCAAGCTGGATGGCGGCATGTCGTGCCTTTCCTTGCGGTTCACACCAAAAGCAGCGTGAACCGGGCGGCGAAGCGGTTATGGGGTTTCAAGGCCATCTAGCCCTTTCACTTTCCATTACGGACAGGCGGGGTATAGTCCCGCCGTCAACATTGGTTTTGCAATGACCCCAGATCAACCCGCTCGGCAAAGCTTCAACATCGTCGTGGTGGGTCAGGCTGGCAGGTTGCAGTATGAGGCGGTTTTGCTGGTCGCCTCATTCCGCGCGTTCAATCCGCAGTTTTCAGGCAAGCTATTTGTTGCCGAACCCCAACACTCGGACAGGTGGCGCGAGGATCCGCGGATACCGCCCGGCCCCGCGCGGGAGTTGCTGGACAGCATGGCGGTCAGCTTTCTGCCGTTTCAATCGCGGGTCTTCGGATCGACCTATCCCTATGGCAACAAGATCGAGGCTTTGGCGGCAGTGCCGGATGAGCCCTTCCTGTTTCTTGACACCGACACGCTGATCACCGGGTCATTTGATGCGCTGGACATCGACTTTTCGCGCCCCTCCGCCTCGATGCGGCGGGAGGGGACCTGGCCGCAGATCGAACTTTATGGGCCTGGCTACGCCCAGATTTGGGGGGCGCTTTACAGCCGCTTTGGGCTGGATTTCGAAAGCAGTCTGGATCTGTCGCACCCCGATGAATACTGGCAACGCTACCTTTATTTCAACGCTGGCTGGTTCTTTCATCAAAGCCCCAGACAGTTTGGCGCGCGGTTTCTGGATTATGCAACCCAAGTGCTGGCGGATCGGCCGAAGGAGTTGGTCTGTCAGGAATTGAACCCCTGGCTGGACCAGATCGTGTTACCTTTGGTGATCCACTCTTTCGGAGGCGGTCGGCCGGGGGTGGGGTTGTCTGGGTTGGATGGGGGGGTGACCTGCCATTACCGGACCCTGCCCCTGCTTTATGCCCGGGAAAGCGATCAGGTGGTCAAGGTGTTGGAGGCGGTTGCGACGCCGAACCAGATCAAGCGGGTCATCAAGGACTACGAACCCTTCCGGAAGATGATTTATCAGGGCAAGGGGGCGGCAGTTCGGGCCCTGTTTGACCGCGATGACCTGCCCCGGCGGGAGCAGATGATTCGCAACGTCATCAAGCGGGAAGGGTTGTGGTATCGGTGATTTCCCGCGCACGGAACATCGCGTAACCGATTGCCAAAGAATGATTCTATCTGGAGCGCTCACAAAGTGTTAGGTTTTTTCCTCAGGACCAAACTCCCCGTGGGCGAGGGTTTGGGGTCAAAGGTTCAGGACAGGGTACAGCGACAGGACAAGCAGGGCGGCCATCGTCCAGTTGAAAATGTTCAAGCGCCTTGGGTTGGTCAGCAGATGGCGCACCGCCTCGCCACCCAGAACCCAGAGCCCGATGCAGGGCAAGTTGACCAGGGCAAAGATCAGCACGACCATCAGCACTGACACAAGATTGCCATCCGCAGCATAGGCGCTGATGGCCCCCAAAGCCATAGCCCAGGCCTTGGGATTGACCCATTGGAAGGCAGCCGCCTGCAGCATGGTCATGGGCCGCGCTGCCGCCTTGCCTTTGCCGGGTGCCGCCGCATGAGCAATTTTCCACGCCAGCCACAGCATATAAAAGGTTGCGGCAATCTTGAGCACGACTTTAGCCTCGGGCACCGCCGCCACGAGACCCGCCAGACCCAGACCCGCGATCAATGCCAGACCCGCGAACCCCAGGTTGACCCCAAGCATGTGCCAGCCACTGCGCCAAAAGCCAAAGTTGGCACCCGATGCCATCAGCATCAGATTGTTCGGCCCCGGAGTGATGGAGGTGACGAACGCGAAAGAGAGCAGGCCGATGATTGCTTGTGTGTCCATCCTGCAATTATTGACGGAAGGCGCAACGTTTTATGTTGCAATCTTGCGAACTACTGGAGATTATTTGCAATAAATGACCAAGATTGATGACATCAACACCCGAATATTGCGAATCCTGCGTTTGGATGGTCGCATCTCGAATCTTGAACTGGCGGAACGAGCGGGCCTTTCGCCGTCGGCCTGCTTGCGCAGGGTGCAGGAGTTGGAGCGGTCCGGGGTCATCAAAGGCTACCGCGCCGTCATTGACCCGGCCAAGATTGGCATTGGCTTTGTGGCTTATGTGACTGTAGGTCTGAACAGCCATACCAAGGCGGCACAGGAGGCCTTTGAACGCGCCATCGCCCGCGCCCCCGAGGTGCGGGAATGCCACAATGTCACGGGAACGGTCGAGTATCTGCTGCGGGTCGAAGCGGCCGATCTAGCCGATTACAAGCACTGGCACACGGATGTGCTGGGGGTCTTGCCTCAGGTCCATGCCATCACGACCTTTGTGGTGATGGACAGCCCCAAGGATGACCGGGCCTGAGGTCAGCCCAGTGGCTCAGTGGGCAAAGACGCCGTCGAGGCCCGGCAACCCCTTGATTTCAATCGGGTTTCCTGAGGGGTCACGAAAGAACATGGTCCATTGCTCGCCGGGCTGCCCAAGAAAGCGCGCCGAGGGTTCCAGTTCAAACTGCACCCCGGCAGCGCGCAGCCGCGCCGCCAATTCCTGCCAATCCGAAAGCAGCAGCACAAGACCAAAATGCGGCATCGGCACCATGGCATCGCCCACCTTTCCGGTCTTTGCATTGGCAAAGGGCGGCCCCAAGTGCAGGCTGAGTTGATGGCCAAAGAAGCTGAAATCCACCCAGGTCGGGGCAGAGCGGCCCTCGGCACAGCCAAGGACATCGCGGTAAAACACGCGAGCGGCGTCAAGATCATGGACGTGGATAGCCAGGTGAAATGGGGTCAGCATCATGGTCTCCTATGGCGTGATCAGGCTAGCAGGGCCAGGCAAGCAGCGAAAGGGCTGCAGTTTGACGTTGCCCGAATGCCGCCTCTGCCCTAGCGTGCGCTGAGAAAATCGGGAGGTTTCCATGACTCAGGGCTTTGACACACTTGCCATCCATGCTGGCACAGCACCAGACGCGGCCACGGGCGCGCGGCAGGTGCCCATCTATCAGACCACGGCCTATGTGTTCCGCGACAGCGATCACGCGGCCAAGTTGTTCAACCTGCAACAGGTGGGCTACATCTATTCCCGCCTGACCAACCCGACCGTGATGGCACTGGCCAACCGGGTTGTGGCGCTGGAAGGTGGGGCGGGCGGGGTGTGCTGTTCGTCAGGCCATGCGGCGCAGCTGATGGCACTGTTTCCGCTGATGGCGCCGGGGTGCAATGTGGTGGCGTCGTCCAAGCTTTATGGCGGCACGATCCAGCAGTTCACCAACACGATCCGCAAGTTCGGCTGGTCGGCCAAGCTGGTGGATTTTGACGACCCCAAGGCGATTGCGGCGGCGATTGACGACAACACCCGCGCCCTGTTCTGCGAGACGATCTGCAACCCGGGCGGGGCGATTTCCGATCTGGACGCGATTGCACGGGTCGCCAACCACGCGGGCCTGCCGCTGATCGTGGACAATACCACCGCCACGCCGTACCTGTGCCGACCGATCGAACATGGGGCGACGCTGGTCGTGCATTCGGCCACGAAATACCTGACCGGCAATGGTACCGTCACTGGAGGTATCGTCGTTGATTCGGGCAAGTTCGACTGGTCGGCTTCGGGCAAGTTCCCCTCGCTGTCCGAACCGGAACCCGCTTATCACGGGCTGACTTTCCATGCGGCCCTTGGCGCTATGGCCTTCACCTTCCACTCCATCGCCGTGGGTCTGCGCGATCTGGGCATGACGATGAACCCGCAGGGCGCGCACTATACCCTGATGGGTATCGAGACGCTGAGCTTGCGGATGCAGCGCCATATCGAGAATGCGCAAACCGTGGCCGAATGGCTGGAGAATGACCCGCGGGTCGAGTTCGTGACCTATCCGGGGCTGAAATCCTCGCCCTATCACAACCTGGCCAAGATGATCGTGCCCAAGGGGGCGGGGGGGCTGTTCACATTTGCGATGAAGGGCGGATATGAGGCCTGCGTCAAGTTCGTGGATAACCTGAAGCTGTTCAGCCATGTAGCGAACTTGGGTGACACGCGGTCGCTGGTCATCCACTCGGCATCAACCACCCACCGGCAGTTGTCGGATGAGCAGCGGATCGCGGCTGGAGCGGGGCCGAATGTGGTGCGCCTGTCGATCGGAATCGAGGATGTGCGCGACATCATCGCGGATCTGGATCAGGCCATGGCGGCGGCCACGGCCTGAGGCCCTTGTAGGATGGGCAGTTCGCCTTTCCCAAATGGGAAAGGCGGTTTGCCCATCTTGGTCACTCGCCGATCGAGAACACCAGGGTGACCGAGGCCGATACGTCCAGCGACCCGGCCTCGACCGGCACAGGGGCGGCTTCGGCCATGCTGCGGTACATCGGGCCGGGGATTGGTGCCATGGCTCCGCCTTCGTGTATCGACACAATGGGCCCAAGCTTGGCGCCGGCCGCCTGCGACAGCAGGGTGGCGATGGCCACGGCATCGGCCACGGCGCGGCGGCGCGCCTCGTCTTGCTGCGGGCGGGGGTCTTGCAGGCCAAAGGTCAGACCGTTCAGCGCATTGGCCCCATCGGCAATGGCGGCATCCAGCACGGTGCCGGTCTTGGCCAGATCGCGGATGCGCACCGTGACCATGTTGGTGGCGACATAGCCCTGGATCTCGCTGGCCGTGCCTATCGCATTGGTCACCCAGTTCGGGTTCAGCGACAGGTTCGAGGTCTGGATGTCGCGGTCCTCGACTCCCGCCGCCTTGATCCGGGCGATCACGGCGGTCAGGGCCTCGGTGTTGGCCGACATGGCCGCACCGGCGGTGGCGCCGTTGGTCGTCAGGCCCAGCGACACCGTCGCCAGGTCCGGTGTGGTTTCGACCGATCCGGTGCCGGTCACCGTCAGGGTGGGTCCGGTTTCGGCAAGGGCGGAGGCAAGCGGGAACAGCGACAGGGTCGCGGCAAGGAAAAGCGGAGAGACGAGACGCATGGGATACCTCTGGCTGCAAAAAGGGGTCGTCAACCTGTCAGACGCTTGTTGCAGGCCTGTCCTTGGCGGTGAAAGGTGTTTTTCTTTCATTCGGCAAAAAGCTGCTGTAGGAAGGCGGCCAAAGCAGGGACGGCGTTCCCGTCGCTCGGATGGCTGTGTAAGACCGAATTCATGAAACCTTCTTTCGCCTTGGACTTTCGTGACGGCGTCATCGCGCTGTTGCACCGCACCTCACGTGGCTGGCAACAGGTC
Source organism: Pseudorhodobacter antarcticus (assembly GCA_945871285.1). GTDB lineage: Bacteria > Pseudomonadota > Alphaproteobacteria > Rhodobacterales > Rhodobacteraceae > Stagnihabitans. Next base: position 10,678 of record CAMBWO010000032.1, read on the forward strand.
GGGTCAACTCCGCTTGACGCCCCCGACCTGAGCGAGGCGCTGAGCTACATGCGCTCGACTGCGCTGGGCCTGTCGCCACGGGGGATGACCACCAAACTGGTCATCCCGAACGACCAGATCCTGTACACCCAGGTCCACGCCCCCGGCCCCGAAGCGGCCAAGCGCAAGCGCCAGATCAAGGCCGCGCTGGAGGGTTTGACGCCCTACAAGGTGGATGATCTGGTTTATGACTGGTGGGGCAACGGGCCGATGGTCAATGTCGCCATCGTCGCCCACGAGACCTTGGCCGAGGCCGAGGCGTTTGCGGTGGAACATCGCTTGAACCCGGTTTCCTTTGTCTCGTCACCCGACACCGCCGCGGGCGAGCCGTTTTTTGGCCCGACGGCCCTTGCCGCCAGCCTGTTGGCCGAGGGGGAAAAGGTCGAACGCGATCAGGACCCGATTGCGGTTGTGGCACGGGAATATCCGCGCGCAGAACCTGAAGCCGCACCAGAGCCGGAACCCGTCGCAGAACCGGCGCCCGAGCCGGTCGCAGTGGCCGCACCCGAGCCTGTGGCGGCCCCCGAACCCGAGCCCGTGAGGCCGCAGCCACCGCCAGAGCCGCCCGTTGCCGTCGCCCCTGTGAAAGAGCCCCAGCCTGAACCCGTGGTCAAACCCGCTCTCGCGCCAGAGGCAGAGCCGGACCCGCTGCCCGATTTCCGTGCCGCCCGTGCACCTGCCGCCGGGGCCAGCAGTTTTGATCCCAAGGCAATGGCGATCGAACTGGTTGACGAGGCGCCGATGGCGGTGGACGTCACCGATGAGCCCAAGGAAGCGATCGTTCAGCGCGACAAGGACCGACCCGCCTCGCCGGCTGATTCGGTGCCCGAAATGCCGCCCGGTGTGGGTTTTGCCAGCCGGCGCGGCGCGGCCGCCGAAGCCAGCCCCCCTGCCCCGGCGGAAGCCGTCGTCACGCCTTCCCTGGGTGTGGCAAGCGTTGCGAGCACGACCGATTTCGCGGCAGCAGCGGCAGCGGCCAAGGCCAAGAAGGCCCCGACGGTCGGCTCTGCCCCAACGCAGCGCCCCTCGGTCGCGCGCCCTGCCTTGGCGCGGACACCACCGCCCGCCGCAGCCGGGCCACGAGAAGCCGTCCCCTTTCCCTCAAAGGGTGTGGCCAACAAGTTCATCCCCGGCAAGGGCGCCAAGCCCGGTGCCGCCCCCGCAGGCAACCTGCGCGACCGCAACGTCGTGCCCTTGCCCAAGGCGGCTGCTGCCGGCGAGGCTGGTGACGCCAAACCCGGCGCGCGTGCCAAGGGGCTGACGGGTCTGGATGGACGCCCCATGCCCGTTCGGGGCAAGCCGCGCTATCTGGGGCTGGTCCTGACCGGCATTTTGCTGATTGCCCTTGCGCTGGTGGCGGCCTGGTCCAGCTTTTACCTCAGTTCCAACGAGGGTGACCCGAACGCGGCACCGGCCGAGACTGGCCTTGCCGAAAACGCGGCCCCGGTGGCCCCGGTCGAAAGCGCCACGGATCTGGCCGTGACCGAGGCTTTGCCGACGATCGAGGATGAAAGCCTGGCCGATGGTCAGGACCCGGCCCTTGCGGCCGAGCCCCCCATCGAGGAGCCTGCACCCGCCGAAGTTGCCGTTGCGACGCCCGCCGCCCCGGTCGAAGCGGCCGCCCTGCCCAAGCCCGAGCCCGCACCGGAAACCGAGGTGGCCATCGAAGCGGCCGTGGCCGCCGCCCCCGGAAACGACCCGCAAGACGAGATCTTTCTGGCCGCAGCCGACACCCCACCGCAAAGCTCGGACCCGTTGATCCTGCCGCAGGTCGCGGCGGGCAGCGATCCACCGCCCCAAGCGGCGCCGCCGCCGCCGCCCTTTGGCACCGTTTACACCTTCGATGCCGCTGGACGCATCCAACCAACGCCCGAGGGGATCCTGACGCCCGAGGGCGTTCTGCTTATTGCGGGCCCGCCGCCGCAGGTGCCCCCCGTGCGCCCCGCCGCGCTGGTGGCTGCCGCCCCTGCGGTCGAGGCGACCCCGTCTGTGGCCGCCCCCGTGGCCCCCACGGAGGCCGCGCCTGAGGAGCCTGCGACGCCGGACCCGGCCTTGGCCGGCAAGAAACCGCGCTCGCGCCCCCCCGGTCTGGTGGAAGACGCCGCCACTGCCGAACGGCAGGGCGAGGTTCTGGCCCCCGACCCGAACAGCCGCTTTGCCTCGTTGCGCCCAAGGGGCCGCCCCGAGGCGCTGACCCAGGTCGCAGCGGTGGTGGCGCCCGAGGCGGAGGCCGTGGCCGACGCCAGTGCGGCATCCCTTGCCGCCAACGGCATTCAGGCCAGCACCAGTGCCCTGGCAGTCTCGGTGTCCAGAAAGCCCGCCGCGCGGCCCAGTGGCATGGAGCAGGCGGTGGATGCCGCCGTTGCCGCCGCCGTGCAGGCCCCGGAACCCGAACCCGAGCAGAAGGCCGCTGCCGCCGCCCCCGAAGCGGATGCCGAACCCGAAGTTGAAAGCGCGGTGCCGCGTGTGCCCAGCAATGCCTCGGTCGCCAAGCAGGCCACAACGAAGGACGCGCTGAACCTGTCGCGGGTGGCCTTGCTGGGGATATTCGGCACCTCCTCGGGGCGCTATGCGATGATCCGTCAACCGGGCGGGGGTGTCAAAAAGATTAGGGTCGGCGATACGATCGACGGGGGGCGGGTTGCGTCCATCACGGCGACGGCGGTCGAGTATCAAAAGGGTGGCCGCATGGTGACCTTGTCCTTGCCGACCGGCTGACGCCGAGGGCGCGCAATTCGCCTTTCCATTTCAGACATGCAATGAAATAGTTTTCGTTACGGGTCGCGTTCCCGCGGCCCCTGTTGCGTTGAAGGGTCACGATGGAAAACTTCCTGTTGCAGGCGTCGATCTATCTGGGGGCTGCCGTTTTGATCGTTCCCCTGTCGATCCGGCTGGGTCTGGGGTCTGTGCTGGGCTATCTGGCGGCGGGCATCCTGATGGGCCCGGTGATGGGTCTGGCTGGCGCAGAGGCAAGCGATTTGCAGCATTTCGCGGAATTTGGCGTGGTGCTGATGCTGTTCCTGATCGGGCTTGAGTTGGAGCCGCGCGCGCTGTGGGACATGCGGCACAAGCTGTTGGGGATGGGCGGGCTGCAAGTCGGGTTCACGATCATGGCGGTAGCGGCGGCGCTGCTGGCAATGGGTCTGGATTGGCGGGTGGCGCTGATCATTGGCATGATGGGGGCGATGTCCTCGACCGCCATCGTGCTGCAAACGCTGTCGGAAAAGGAGCTGATGCGCACGGGTGGCGGGCGGGCGTCGTTTGCGGTGCTGTTGGCGCAGGATCTGGCGGTGGTGCCGATCCTGGCGGTGATGCCGCTGCTGGCGCTGTCCGCGGGAGGGATTGACACGCATGGCGCGGGCAACGGCATGGCAGAGCCGATCATCACGCTGGTCCAGACCTTGCCGGCCTGGGCCGTGACCCTGCTGACGCTGGCGATTGTGGCGGGCATCATTCTGGCGGGCCACTATCTGAGCCGTCCGGTGTTCCACTTTGTCCATGCGGCCCACCTGCCGGAAATGTCGACGTTCATCTCGTTGCTGCTGGTGATGGGGATTGCGTTCTTGATGATGCTGGTCGGTTTGTCACCCGCGCTTGGCACCTTTGTTGCCGGCGTGGTTCTGGCCAACTCGGAGTTCCGGCATCAGCTGGAGGCGGATTTGCAGCCGTTCAAGGGGCTGCTGCTGGGGTTGTTCTTCATGACGGTGGGGGTGGGCATCAACTTTGTGCTGCTGATCGAAAAACCCTTGATGATCATCGGGTTGGTGCTGGGGTTGATGGCGCTGAAGGCGGCGGTGTTGTTTGTGGTGGCCCTGACGTTCGGGATGAAGGGCCGGGACCGGATGCTGCTGACCTTGGGCATGGCGCAGGGCGGCGAGTTCGGGTTCCTGATTTTGACCGTCGGCCTGAGCGAGGGCGCCTTGCCGCTGGAGGTGGCGCAGATTGCGCAACTGGTGATCGGGCTGTCGATGCTGCTGACCCCGCTGCTGTTTCTGGGGTATGAAACGCTGTCGAACCGGTTCACAGCCCTGCAACCCGAACTGCCCGCCGATGAGATCGACGAACAAGGCACCGTCATCATCGCCGGAATTGGTCGGTTTGGTCAGGTCGTCAACCGCCTGGTGCGCCATTCGGGGCTGAAGACGGTGGTTCTGGACAGCGACATCGGCATTGTCGAGACCATGCGCCGCTTTGGCGTGAAGGGCTTTTTCGGCGACCCGTCGCGCCCCGAACTGCTGGAGGCGGCGGGCATCATGAAGGCGCAGGTTCTGGTCGTAGCTGTCGATAACAAGGAAAAGGCGATCACGATCGTGCGCCATGTCCGGGCCATCCGGCCCGACATCCACATCGTCGCCCGGGCGCGGGACAGGGTGCATGTGTATGAATTGTTTCAGGCCGGAGCGAATGACATCGTGCGCGAAACCTTCGACAGCTCGGTGCGTGCCGGGCGCTATGTTCTGGAAAACATGGGATTTTCCGACTATGAAGCGTCGGCGCTGTCGCAGGCTTTTTACCGGCTGGACCGGGCGGGGATGCGCGCCCTGGCCGAGGTCTGGGTGCCGGGTCTGCCGTCCGACCAGAACCCGGCCTATATCGCGCGGGCCAAGGAACTGGACCGCGAGATGGAGATCGAGCTGAGCAAGGAACTGGACGACGCGCAGCCCAAAAGCGCCTGACCTGCCTGTCGCCTTTGACCTGGTGAACCTGATCAAAGGCGATGGGATATTAGCCCTCGGCCACGCCGGCTTCGGCAAAGCTGGCCATGCCGGAATGACAGGCGGCAGCGGCCTTGAGGATGCCGATGGCAAGCGCCGCACCCGACCCCTCGCCCAAACGCAGGCCCAGGCTGAGGAGCGGCGGCTTGCCCAGGGCGGTCAGCAGGCGGGCATGGCCCGATTCGGCGCTGACATGGGCGGCGATGCAGTGGTCCAGTGCGGCCGGGTTGGCCGCGTGCAGCACCGACGCCGCCGCACAGGCGATGAACCCGTCCAGCAGCACCGGAATCCGCAGAGTCCGCGCCCGCAGCATGGCCCCGGTCATCGCGGCAATTTCGCGCCCGCCCAGACAGCGCAGCACCTCGAAGGGCTCGCGGGAGACGTGCCGCGCCAGACCTGCGGTCACGGCAGCGGCCTTGCGTGCCAGACCGGCATCATCCACGCCCGTGCCACGCCCGACCCAATCCTGCGCGGTGCCGCCGAACAGGGCGCAGGCGATGGCGGCGGCGGAGGTGGTGTTGCCGATGCCCATTTCGCCGGGAATCAGCAGATCGGCGCTGTCGTCCACGGCGTCCCAACCCACGCGCAGGGCATAGGCCAGGTCTTCGGCGTTCATCGCCTCGGCTTGGGTGAAGTCCTGGGTGGGGCGGTCAAGGTCAATCTCTGCCACGGTCATGCTGGCCCCAAAGCATTGGGCCAATTGGTTGATCGCCGCGCCACCGCTGCGAAAGTTCGCGACCATCTGCACCGTGACCTCGGCCGGAAAGGCCGAGACGCCCTGCGCGACAACCCCATGATTTCCTGCAAAGATCGCGACTTGCGGCCGTTCGATGCGCGGGCGCTCAGTGCCCTGCCATCCCGCCAGCCAGATCGCGATGGTTTCAAGCCGCCCCAAGGCGCCCGGCGGTTTGGTCAGCAGGCCGTTGCGCACCGTCGCGGCAGCGGTGGCCGCAGGGTCGGCACTGGGCAACTGGGTCAGAAGGGCGCGAAAATCTTGGGGTGTGGTCAGGGTCATGATGTCCAACTGCAAAGGTCTGCCCCCGTTGCTAGCCCGGCCCGCCCCGGTTTGCCAGACGGCGCAGACCATCCGGGGCGCGTTCGCGACACATGAAAACGGCGGCCCGCAAGGGACCGCCGTTTGTGCAGAGCCAAACCCGGTTCAGGCGGCGCGGCCGACCAGAACCTCACCCACGCGGCGCTGGGCGCCAGCCTCGTCGGAGCCTGCGACGGCGGCCACTTCGCGCGTCAGACGCTCCAGCGCAGCCTCATACAGCTGACGCTCGGAATAGCTTTGTTCGCGCTGATCGTCGTTGCGGTGCAGGTCGCGGACAACCTCGGCAATCGCCATCAGATCACCCGAGTTGATCTTTTGCTCATATTCCTGCGCCCGGCGCGACCACATCGCCCGCTTGACGCGGGCCTTGCCCTTGAGGGTATCCAGCGCCTTGGTCACCACATCTGGGGTGGACAGCGAGCGCATGCCTATTTCGGTCGCCTTGTGGGTCGGAACCCGGAGCGTCATCTTGTCCTTTTCAAAGGAGATGACAAAAAGTTCAAGCCGCATCCCGGCGATCTCTTGCTCTTCGATCGAGATGATGCGACCCACGCCATGCGCAGGATACACCACAAACTCGTTGGGGTGGAATTCAAGCTTCTTGATCTTGGTCATTCAGTCGCTTCCTCAGGGGCAAAGCCCGTTGCACACGATTATAGCACGATCACGGCGCATCACCGTGTCGTCGGGGGTTGGCCGTTGCGTCGTGAAAACCCCACCCAGGCGAGCAGCGCCGAGTGTGGGTGTTGGCATCCTTCATTGATTGTGAAGAATTCATAACACAAAAACCGACTGATTCCAACTGACTTGCAACCGGTTACGCGGCAGAATCGGTAAGTTTGGAACGGATCGGTGCCGAAATCCGTTATGCAGCGCACGCATGGCAGGGCTGGCCGCGAATCAGCCGCCCTTGCCCGCTGCTTCGGAAAAGTACTTCTTGACCTTGTCCTTTTCGCCGTCCCGCTCTTCCGCGTCGGGCAGGGCGTCTTTCTTGGTCACGATCACCGGCCACATTTCGGAGTATTTGCGGTTGAACGTCACCCAGTGTTCCAGATCCGGCTCGGTGTCGGGGCGGATCGCGTCGGCCGGGCATTCGGGTTCGCACACGCCGCAGTCGATGCATTCATCGGGATGAATGACCAGCATGTTTTCGCCCTCGTAGAAGCAATCCACGGGGCAGACCTCGACACAGTCGGTGTATTTGCAGGCGATGCAGTTATCGACCACCACATAAGTCATCGGCTTGCCGTCCTATTCTTCGTTCAACGCCGCCTGAGTAATTGAGCGGCCGGGATCATTCAAGGTCAGTCGGCGCAAGGTCGTCATACAGATCCTGCGCCTCGGGCGCGGGGCCGCGCCGAAACCCCAGGGCCCTGATGCGGACAACCCGGATGGCGTTGCCCTGGGCGAAGGTCAGGACATCGCCGATGGCGACGGCGTGGCCCGGCTTGCGGCAGTGCTGGCTGTTGAGGCGCAGGCTGCCGGCGCTGATCATCTCGGCGGCATCGCCACGGCCTTTGAAGAAGCGGGCCTGCCACAGCCATTTGTCCAGCCGAAGTTTCGGCTGGACATCAAGGTCCGGCTTGGCGCCGGGACCGGCCAATCAGAGCTTGGCCTTCAGGGCCAAAAGGGCCGCAAAGGGGTTGTCGGGGTCGATCGGCTTTTCCACGCGGGGCGGGCGGGCCTCGAAGGTTTTGCCTTTGGCGTCGTCCTTGCGCGGCGGGCGGTCGCCGGGTTTGCCGTCGTGGCGCGGTTTGCTGCCCTCATAGGGGCGGCCAGCGGGTTTGCCGCCCTCTTTCGGCTTGCCCTGATAGCCTTCGCGGCGGCTTTCGCCCTCTTTGCGGTCGGGGCGGCGGTCGCGTTGGGGGCGTTCCTGCGGCGCAGCATCGGCCACGGGGGCGGCTTCGCCGTCGGCAACCGGGGCAGCGGCGGGCGCATCGCGGCGCGGTGGACGCGGGCTGCGCTCCGGGCGGGCCGGGCGTTCGGGGCGGGCGGGGCGTTCGCGGGGCTTGGGGGCCCAGGTGAAGGTGTAGAAAGCCTCCATCTCGGGCGCTGCCGCGGGCGCGGGTTCCGCCTCGGGTTCGGGTTCGGGTTCGGGGACCGGATTGATCAGCGAGACTTCTTCGGGAACCGGGTTCAGGTTGACGGGTTCGGTCGGTTCTGCCGCAACGGGGGCGGCGACCACGGGGGTCTTGACCTTGACGCGTTCGGCCTTTTCACCCTTGTAGCCGATGCCCGCCATCAGGCCGACGAACTGTTCCAGCGTCATGCCGGTGATCGACAGCATCTCGGGGCTCGCCTCGAATCCCGCACGGCTGTCCTTGGCGCGCAAGAGGTCGGCCAGACGTTCCAGCATGTCGATGCGGATCGCGCGGGCACCCGCGGGGTGATAGCCCGCCAGCGTGTAATGGCTGCGCGGAACCTCGGGCAGGTTGGGGATGGTCACAAGGCCGGGCGGGGGGCTTTCGGGGAAGTCTTGCAGGCCGTTCCACAGCGACCACAGCACCAGACGCAGACGCGTGGCGGCGGGTTTGAGGAGCAAGGGCAAGAACACCGTGAACTGACCGAACCGCACGCCATGCTTGCGCAGGGCGGACCGGGTGTCCTGATCCAGTTCCTTGACCTCGGTCGCGACCTGATCGCGGGAGATCACGCCCATCGCCTCGACCAGACGGAAGGCGAAACCGCGGGCCAGGCCCTGCAAGGTTTCATCGCGGGCCATCGCCATCAAGGGTTCGAACTGCGCCGAAATCTTGCGATCGATGAAGTGCTGGGCGCGGCGGCGCACCTTGTCGGCGATGTCGGGGCCCGCCTCTTCCTCGACGAACACTTCGACCAGGGGCCTTGCGGCCTCGCCACCCTTGACCAGCTTGCCGATGGCGGAGTTGCCCCACATCAGCCCGCCTTGGGTGGTGAAATCCATCTCGGTGTCGGGCGCGTTGTAAAACTTGTCCGCCCGCAGATGGAATTCCGGTTTCAGCGCCGCCATGGCGGCCTGCCGCAGCGTTGCCCCTTCGGACCCCGTGCCATCCTGCTGGAAACGAAACCCTTCGAGACGCCCGACGAACTCGCCTTCGACCGTCACTTCGCCTTTGTCATTCACCTCGGCCACGAGGGTCTCCTTCTGCTTCAACCGCCGCATCAGAACCGATGTGCGCCGGTCAACAAATCTTTGCGTCAATGCCACATGCAGCGCATCTGACAAGCGGTCTTCTACAGCGCGGGTTTCGTCGCGCCAATGACTTTCGTCATCAACCCAGCCATTCCGTTGGGCAACATAGGTCCAGGTGCGGATATAGGCCAGTCGTTTTGATATGGTGTCAATGTCGCCGCCCGGTTTGTCGATGCGTTCGACCGACTTTGCCATCCAGTCCGAGGGGATTCGGGTCTGGGCCAAACCACGCCCGGTCAGAAATTCATAGATCCGGGCCAGCAGGGTCAGATGTTCATTTTCCGACGCATTGCGGAAATCGGGCACGCGGCAGACATCCCACAGCAGTTGCACGCGGGCGGGGCTGGTCAGTTTGTCATGGACCTCGGGCAGGGCGCTGAGGGCTTTCAGCGCCAGGACATCATCGGCGTCGCGGGCGCGGGAGAGCCAAGGGTCCGAAGTTGGCGCCTCAAGGCTGCGGATCAGGCGGTCCACCGTGCCGAACTCCAGCCGGGCGTTGCGCCATTGCAGTTTGCGGACGGGTTCGAATGTATGGGTTTCAATCGCCTCGATCTCGTCCTCGTCAAAGGGCCGCGCCTCGCCGGTGACGCCAAAGGTGCCGTTTTCGATGTGGCGCCCGGCCCGGCCCGCGATCTGGCCCAGTTCCTGCGGATAGAGGGCGCGCATCCGGCGGCCGTCGAATTTGGACATCGACGCAAAGGCGACGTGTTTGATATCGAGGTTCAGGCCCATGCCGATGGCATCGGTGGCCACCAGATAATCGACATCGCCGTTTTGATAGAGCGCAACCTGCGCGTTGCGGGTGCGGGGGCTGAGCGCGCCCATCACCACCGCGCAACCGCCCTTGGTGCGGCGGATCAGTTCGGCGATTGCATAGACATTTTCAACAGAAAACCCGACGATTGCGCTGCGTTCGGGCATCCGGCTTATCTTTTTCGAACCTGAATAGGTCAGGGTCGACAGCCGTTCACGCTTCATGAACTGGACGCCGGGGATCAGGCCCGCGATGGCCGGGCGCATGGTGTCTGAGCCCAGGAACAGCGTTTCCAAGAGGCCCCGCGAGTGCAGCAGGCGATCGGTAAAGACATGGCCGCGTTCGGGGTCGCCGCAAAGCTGGATCTCGTCCACTGCCAGAAAATCGGCGCCAATCTCGGGGGGCATCGCCTCGACGGTGCAGACGTAATAGGTGGCGCGGGGGGGCAGGATACGCTCTTCGCCGGTGATCAGCGCCACGACAGACGGGCCGCGCAGGGCGACGATGCGGTCATAAACCTCACGCGCGAGCAGGCGGAGCGGCAGGCCGATGATGCCGGTGCGGTGCGACAGCATCCGTTCGATGGCGAAATGGGTCTTGCCGGTGTTGGTTGGCCCAAGCACCGCCGTGACCCTGCCGGGATCGCGTGGATTCAAGTCCATGTTCCGCCCTAAAGGTTCTGCCCGCCGACGCTGATTTCCAGCCGTTTCACAGCGTCCCTTACATCGGACATGTGCGGATTGATAGCCAAAGCGGCCTGATAGACCTCAAGCGCCTTTTCCGGTTCATCCAACTGTTCAAAGATCATGCCAAGGCCGGACAGGGCACCAAAGTGGCGGGGGTTCAGCGTCAGCGTCTTGGCAATGTCGGCCACCGAAGGCCCCAAGTCGCCGGTCTGGAAATAGGCCGTGGCGCGGGCGTTGTAGCCTTCGGCAAATTCGGGGTCATGGTCGATCAGCGCGGTGAAATGGTCGATCGCCACCATGGGAAAGCCCGCATTCATGGCATCCCGCCCGCGTTTGAGCAGCAAATCCATCGCAGGCGAGCCCGATTTCGACCATTCCATCCAGATGTTGTCGGTGATGGCGCGGGCTTCTTCCTCGGTTGCGGTTTGCAGCTGCTGAAACAGGTCGTCCAGACGCGCCTCATCCGCCCGAACCGGGGCGCCCAGCGACAAAACCAGAAGTGTCGCAACGATAAGGTTGTGCAGGGCGCGCAGGGCTTTCATAACATCAAGGTAACGCAACCGTGGCAAAACGCCAGTGGGGCCCGATCACGAAGGAGATAGCGATGAGCAAGGTAATCGAGACGGCAGTCAAGGCGCTGTCGGTGCGTCTGGCGGACGGGTTTGACGGTGTGGCCAAGTTCGTGATCCCCGGCGAGGGGGCGATCATGGTCGATGGCGCGGGGGTGCGCGCCGGGGATGACGACGCGGATGTGACCCTGACCGCCAGCACCGAGGTGTTCGAGCAGATTCTGGCCGGCGATCTGAGTGCGGCGAGCGCCTTCATGTCGGGCAAGCTGTTAGTTGATGGCAACATGGGGATGGCGATGAAGCTGGGCGGGGCCCTGGGGTGAGCGACGCGCCACTTTATGGCGACGTGGCCGAGGGGCCGGGAGAGGGTCGGGCGGTCTGGCTGACGGCGGCGGATGGGGTGCGGATACGGGCCGCTGTCTGGAACGCGGCCGGGGCGCGGGGGACGGTGATCCTGCTGCCGGGCCGGACGGAATATATCGAGAAATACGGCCGCACCGCTGCCAGTCTGGCGGCGGCGGGGTATGCGACGTTGTCGGTAGACTGGCGCGGTCAGGGGTTGGCGGACCGGCCTTTGCGGGACGCGTCGGTGGGTCATGTCGGGGATTTTGCGGAATATCAGGCGGATATGACGGCGCTGCTGGCGTTTGCCGCCTCGGCAGGGCTGCCACAGCCCTGGTACTTGATGGCCCATTCGATGGGCGGGTGCATTGGGTTGCGCAGCTTGATGCGGGGGATTCCGGTGCGGGCGGCGGTGTTTTCATCGCCGATGTGGGGGATCGTGCTGCCCAAGGGTGCCGGGCCGTTGGTGCGGGTGGCGACGACGGCGGCGCGGTGGGTCGGGCTGGATCATCTGCGGATGCCCACGACGCCCAAGCGCACGTTGGTGATTGACGCGCCCTTTGCCGGCAACGACCTGACCACGGACGCAGGGATGTGGGATTACATGCGCGCCCAGGCCATGGCGCATCCCGACCTGACGCTGGGTGGCCCCAGTCTGGGCTGGATGCGGGCGGCGCTGCGGGAATGTGCGGCGCTGGCAGGCCTGCCCTCACCCCCCTATCCCATGCTGTGCGGCCTGGGCCGACTGGAGCGGATCGTCGAGGTGCAGCCGATCCAGGACCGCGTGGCGCGGTGGCCGGGGGCGAGGTTGGATCTGTATGACGGCGCCGAGCACGAGGTGCTGATGGAGCGCCCTGCCCTGCGCGATGCCTTTGTGACCCGCGCCGTCGCCCTGTTCGAGGCGAATCGCTAGGGCGTGTCGCCTTTGATCAGGGTCGATGGCGATGCGCAACATAACCAACGGCTTGCCTGTCTTGGATTTCCTTTCGTCTGATTCAGAGCGAAGAAAATCGGCCCTAAAGTTTGATCTGGGTGAACCCGTCGCGCAGTGCCCGGCTCCACGTCTCGGACATGGCGCGAAAGCTTTCGTCGCCCGATTCGATCCGGCGTTTCGAGGTGACGCGGCAGGCGTCCTTTTCGATGACGCACAGGTCCAGGGGCATCCCCACCGACAGGTTCGACCGCAGGGTAGAATCCATCGACAACAGCACGGCCTTTTGCCCATCGGTCAGCGAGGTGGAGCGTTTCATGACCCGGTCCAGGATCGGCTTGCCGTATTTATGCTCGCCGATCTGCAAAAAGGGGGTGTCCTCGGTCGCCTCGATGAAATTGCCTTCGGGGTATATCAAGAACAGCCGCATCTCGCCGCCCCGGCGTTGCCCGGCCATGATCATCGACGCGGTGGCACCCTGTTCCATCATCGTCAGTTTCACGTCAACCTCGCGCCGGACCTGTGCCAGCGTATCGCCGATGATATGGGCGACCTTCAGCATCGTCGGCGCCTTCATGATCGAGGTTTCCTCGGAGGCATCGGGGGAGGCGATGGCGTCGCGCAGACGGGCCAGGGTGGTTTGCGTCACCGACAGGCTGCCAGCGGTCAGGATGCAGATCACCCGCTCGCCCGGTTCCTCAAAGAAGAACATCTTGCGATAGGTCGAGATGTTGTCCAGACCCGCATTGGTGCGGGTGTCGGACAGCAGCACCATCCCCTCGCTCAGCAGCAGGCCCACGCAATAGGTCATAAGGTCCCTCCAGTTCCGCGCGACCCTATTGCTGCACCGATTGGACTGCAACCTGCACTGTCAGGCTTTCTTTGCCCGCTGACCGTGCGGAACCCCGGATGGGGGCTGCCTCTTGGGCATCCAGCCCCGAGCCCAACCTTATATAGCGGTCGTCGGGGCAGCAGCGGTTGGCCGCATCGAACCCGACCCAGCCCAGACCGGGCAAGAACACCTCGGCCCAGGCATGGGCCGCCTCATGCGGGACGCCGTCCGCCGTGGCGAAAAGATAGCCCGAGACATAGCGCGCGGGCAGTCCCGCCGTGCGGGCGATGGCGCACAGCACATGGGCGTGGTCCTGACAGACACCCTCGCCCTGGGCCAAGGCTTCGGAGGCGGTGGTCTTGGCATGGGTCGCGCCGGGGCGGTAGGCAATCGCGTCCGACACGGCCAGCGACAGCGCATGGGCGGCCGACAGCGGATCGGGCGCGCTTGCGGCCGCTTGGGCCAGTTTCGACAGGGCCGTGTCCATCCGCGTCGCCGGGCTTTCGCGCAGATAGCATTCGGGCGGCACCATCTCGCGGTGGCCGCGCAGCACGCCCGCCAGATCGGCCGTCTCGACCAGCCCCGCCACCCGCACCGAGATGTCGGCGACGGGGCCCTTGACCGTCCACCCCTCGATCCAGTCGCCCGCGCCATCCCGAAACGACCCGCCCCGCGTGCCATCGGTGACGGTGACGGACCATTCGATGGTCCTTTGCCCCTCGAACCGCGAGGGGGTCAGACGGTGGCTTTGCGCCACGCCGCGCACCGGGCGGTCATAGGCATAGACCGTGACGTGATCCACTTTGAGCAACATCAGGCCATATCCCCGCTGAGGTAGGTGTCGTTGATGCTGTGCGCCAGATCGGCGGTCAGGCCAATGAAGCGGGTCAGAAAATCGTGCAGCCCCTCGTCAAAGATCGTCTCGGGGGTGGAGTTTTCCAGCATGGTCAGCAGGGACGCAGCACAGGTTTGCGGCTGCGAAGCGCGGCCATAAAGGGTGGCGACGCGGGACAGGTGGTTGTTGGCGCCCGCTACACAGGTGATCAGCGAGCGGGGGCATTGCGGATTCAGTATCAGGAAATGCGCGATCTTGGCGGCCGTGATTTCGCCGCCATAGGCCCAATGGAAGGCCCGGTTGGAGGACAGCGCCCGCAGCAGCATCATCCACTGGTCATTGTCCGCCCCGGTGCCGACATAGCCCGCACGCGGCAGCAGGACATAGTATTTCACATCCATCAGCCGCGCCGTGGCATCGCCGCGTTCCAGATAATAGCCAAGGTTCAAGAAGTTATAGCCATCCCCGCGCAGCAGGGTCGCGTCAATCGACCCGCGCACCATGGCGGCATGGCGCATCGTCCAGTCGGTCAGCTGCGACAGTTCCAACTCGCTGCGCGGGGTGCGTTCGATCTGGCGCAGTTCCTGAAACGCGGTGTTCAGCGCGTCCCACACCTGCGTGGTCAGCGCCGTGCGCACGATGCGACCATTTTCGCGGGCCGCCGTGATGGAACTGGCGACGGATGAGGGGTTGTCGCGGTCAAAGAACAGAAAGCTTTCGATGTTGCGCTGCACCGCCTGCCCATATTTCCTGGCGAAAGCGTCGGCAGACCCGATCGACCGCAGCAGGCTGTCCCATTCGTTGCGATAGCCCTGTTCTGTGGGCAAGAGCGATATCCGCGCCCCGACCTCCAACAACCGGGCGGCGGTTTCGGCGCGCTCCAAATAGCGGGCGAGCCAGTAGAGGTTGTCTGCGGTTCTGGAAAGCATGCTATTCCGCCAATACCCAAGTGTCCTTGACCCCACCGCCCTGCGACGAGTTCACCACCAGCGACCCTTCACGCAGCGCCACCCGCGTCAGGCCCCCCGGCACCAGTTCGATCGTCTCGCCCACCAGGCAATAGGGCCGCAAATCGACATGGCGGGGGGCGATGCCTTCATCCACAAAGGTCGGCGTGGCGGACAGGGCAAGCGTCGGTTGGGCGATGTAATTGCCGGGATTGGCCAGGATCTTGTGCCGAAAATCCTCGACCTCGGCCTTGGTCGATTTGGGACCGACCAGCATGCCGTAACCGCCCGAGCCGTGAACCTCTTTCACCACCAGTTCGGGCAGGTTTTCCAGAACGTATTTGACATCATCGGCCTTGCTGCATTGCCAGGTGGGGACGTTGTTCAGGATGGGTTCTTCGCCCAGATAGAAGCGCACCATTTCCGGGACATAGGTGTAAACCGCCTTGTCATCCGCCACCCCTGCCCCCGGTGCCGAACAGATCGACACCCCGCCCGAGCGGTAGACATCCATCAGCCCCGGAATGCCCAGCATCGAGTCGGCACGAAAGCACAGCGGGTCAAGGTAGGCGTCGTCGATGCGGCGGTAGATCACGTCCACTTTGCGCGGGCCTTCGGTGGTGCGCATGTAGACAAAGGCACCGTCCACGAACAGGTCGGCCCCTTCGACCAGTTCGACGCCCATCAGATCGGCCAGGAACGAGTGTTCGTAGTAGGCCGAGTTGAAATGACCGGGCGTCAGGATCACCACCGTCGGCTCGCCCGTGCATTTGGCTGGGGCGACCGAGTTGAGGGTGCGGCGCAGCAGGCTGTGATAGCGGTCAACGGGTTGGATGCGGTTTTCGCGGAAGAGATCGGGAAACATCCGCATCATCATCTCGCGGGATTCCAGCATGTAACTGACGC
>CAMBWO010000033.1 GCA_945871285.1 Pseudorhodobacter antarcticus
CGGGGGCGGGAACCTCGCTGTCCGGCACAGCCTTTGCCGACACGCTGATCGGTGGGGCGGGCAATGACATGCTGGTGGGCGGGGCCAGCAACGACAGCCTGACCGGCGGCGCGGGGAAGGACACCTTCGCGGTCAGCGCCGGAACCGACAGCATCAGCGACCTCGGCAGCTTGGATCTGCTGCTGGTCAGTTCAGGCGCGACGGCGCTGGCCACGGTGGCCGGGCCCTGGACGGCAAACAGCGGCAGTGTCAATGGCGGGACGGTCCTGTTGACCACAGCCGGTCACGCCGTGGACCTGAGCGCCGCCGTCGGACCCCGCGGTTATGGCGTCACCAACACCGGCGGCGCCACGACAGTGGTGGGCTCGAAGTTCGCAGATACGCTGCTGGGGGGCGCGGGGAACGACAGCTTGCGGGGCGGAGCAGGGAACGACACGATCACCGGCGGCGCGGGCGATGACCTGCTGACCGGAGGGGCCGGGGCGGATCGCTTTGTCTTTGACCGATTGAGCGGTATCGATCATGTGACCGACTTCACCTCGGGTTTTGACCGCCTCGCCCTGGCCAAATCAGTGATGTCCGACCTTGGCCCGGTGGGAACCTTGACGGCGGATGCCTTCTGGGTGGCGGCCGCTGCCCATGATGCCTCGGACCGGGTGATCTACAACGCCGTCACCGGACAGGTGTTTTATGACCCCGATGGCACGGGCGCCAAGGCGGCGGTCGAAATCGCGGTTCTGGATGGGCATCCGGCCCTTGCTGTCACGGACCTTTTCATCTGGTAGCGGCGAGGACACGCCCTATGGCCTCAACGGTCGCAGGCGTGCCGTTGAGGCCATGAGGTGCGCCATTTCCGCCGTTTTCCGCCCATTGCATCCCGGAAGCTACCTTGGGCTGACAGGAGATCACGGAATGGTCGTGGAAATCCTGTCAGAGTTCCCCACGGTTCATGGAGCCGTCGAGATGGGTCACGTCCACGGTTTGGCATCGGTCATGCAATCGATCTGAAGATCGGGTGCCCAAGACCTTGTGGTGTTTGGTTGCCCCATTCCGGATGTTGTCTGCGTTTCGAGGGGCTCGCGTCAACCAGCCAGATGAGCCCCGTCCCATGGGGCATCAGGCGCGGCGGGTTCGGCGCTGCGCAGGTAGGGGTCGACGGGCCGTCCCACAAAGACCCTGTCATAAACCTGAACACTGATCTGGCCATCGCCGACCTCTTTCAGAAACTCACCCTGAACCAGTTGGTAGCTGCCAACCTGGATTGTTCTCATCAGCATTCGCGTACTCCCGGTTTCCTGTTCAGCTTTGAAGAGATCACACAGCGAGTGCGGTCGCGTTCGACCGAAGCACCGCTTTCCTGTAGCGCCATGCGCTGTTGTTGACGGTGAGTGTCTGGCATCCACCTTGACCGCCTTGGCATTCAAGGAGTCAGGCCGCACTGACCCGTTCCAGGGAAACCCGGAATTCATTGGCGGTGTCTCAAGGTCGGCACTCAAATGATCCGCCCTACGGGAGCGGACACAGTCGCTGGCCCACCTGGATATTCCAGAGATCTCAATCGACGGCCGCAGCGCCTGCATGAAGAATACTCCCGTTTGAATTTGTCGTAATACCCAACGTGGCACCAAGCAAATGCTCCAAGGTTGATTCGGACGCGCTAAAGATATCCGGGATCCTTACTAGGATACTCCCACGCAAATCGGGTGGTCGACAGGCGCCCGCGGGGGCAACGCGGCCCTTTTGGTGCCCCCTTTGAATGCCTTGGGCCGAGGCTGTTGCCCCGGCCCGTAACCAGTTCTCATCACCTTTGGGGATGGGCCCGGCCCCGCGCGGCGGCGTCACATCGCGCTGAACAGGATGTCCACGCGGTGATCAACCGATGTGTCGTCGATCCCGGCGGTGCCGGAGACATTCTCCGTGCTGCCGGCCCCGACCAATTGCATGCGGACGGGTTGGGCGCCGCGTTTCACCAGTTCTTCAGCGACACGGCTTGCGCGTTCCTGATCGAGGTTCGCTTGCGTCTCGTCGGGCGACACGTGGCCAACGACCCGAACCGCCGTGTTGTCGTATTGCTTGAGATAGGCGGCAGCCTCATCGAGAACGACCAGGGAATCGGCAGTTGGCGCGGCGCTGCCCTCGTCGAAGAACACGAAGAATGCCGTCGGCACCGGTTTCCCGCGGACGTTTTGCGTGTCCGCGCACCCGCCAACCACCGCTGCGAGCGATAGAGCAAGGCAAACTTTCAGCCAGTTCATTTTATCCTCTTTCTGCACAAGCGCCGATGGACCGTCCAGCTTAACGTGGCTTGGGCACTGCCTGCAGATTGCTTCCGTCAAGATTGCTCGTGGCAACAAGCTTGTCGTTTATGTAGACCTTGCGGCCAGTGTCGGTCTCGACCACCTTGACGCTGGTCTTCTGATCTTCGGCCCAAGCGTCGGCCGAGGAAGTCTTGGAGGTGTCATCATAAATGATCGAAGCAGAGGTCGATGTTGTGGGCCGGTCTGCGTCCGTTTCCCAGCTTTGCGTGTCAATGGGATCGGGCAACGGCGGCGGGGGAGCCGGCGGCTGTACCGTGTATTTCGGCTCCTCCACGCAGATCGGATGGCTTGGCAGATAGGTCATCTTGATCCAGGCGCAGCTTACCGGACCGGTGGTGAAGAAGCGGGGCATGTCGAGATAGCCTGTCACCTCGGTCCGGGTGCGACGGTTGGTCTCTTCGGGAAGGGCCGTCTCGATCAGCGGACGGGTCTTGCCGTAGGAAACCAGCGCGTCAAGTTGCGCATCATCGACACCCTGGCTGATCAGACGGGCGACAACGGTTTCGGCGCGGCGCTTGGACAGATCGAAGTTGTAGCCTTCCGACCCCACGAGGTCGGTGTGGCCGTACACCGAAAAGCGGATCTGCGGGTAGCGCAGCATCCAGTCGGCCTGCGCATCGACCACAGCCGCCGCCTTGGGCGTCAGAAAGTCCTTGTTGAAGTCGAAGTTGACGATGGGCGACGCCGCGGCCGCCAGTTTGGCGTTCAGCAGGGCGATCTCGGCCGCCTGATCGGAACTGAGCGTTCGCATCGGGATGAAGGCCTCGCACCCGGCGATCTTGTTGACGAGCGTTTCCAGCAGCTGTTCACACGGCACACCAGCGGGGACGATTTTTCCGGCGAGGGGGGCCAGCGGGGCCGCCGCCTGGATGACGGGGGCTTGTGTCGTGCATCCGGAGATGAGGCCCGCAAAAAGGAGAACGGTCAACGTGGGTTTGAAGGTCATGCTAGCTCCGAGGACAGAATTGGGTGCAGGTCAGTCGAGGCGGGGTCACTCTTCAAAGAAGCCCCCAGTGGGCACGCTGACGAAGGAATCGCGGAACGACACGTCAGAGAACAGCGAGTCGCCTATCGGAATCGACGGCGTCTGCAGAAATTCCTGGATCAGGAAGGAGTTTTGGTTCGCCATGTCGTCGATCATGACCAGCAACGATGCGCTTTGCGCCGCCACATTGTTGTCCACCGCCAGGGCCCAGTGGTCGACGAAGGCATCGGCCGTCTGGCTGATCCCGTTGTCCATCGCCAGGCTGCCAAAATCGGCAAGCTGATCGCGCATGGCCGAGATGATGTTCAACACGTCGACGCGGTTGGCCGACAGCAGCGGGACCAGCGGCAGGGCGTAGGGCGTGTTGGCCATCACGACGTGAAGCGGCGCTTGCGCGTAGGCCAACGGGGTCAGGGTCAAGTCTGACGACAGCTGGGCCGTCGTGCCGGTCTCGGCCAACGCACAGGTCACCATCAGCGGCAGCATCAGCGCAGCGCCCAGAACCTGCTTCGTCATTTCCTTACATCCACAGTGCACCCGCGCTGCTCTATCAGTTTGATGAAGGCAGGCGTGGCATTTTTCGGCACCACGGTGCTGCACTCACGCGACATCGCCCCGACGGAGGGCGCGGCGCTGCGCGGCGTGGCCGCCAGTCCGGTGGCAGCCACCATGACATTGCCCTTGGCAGAGCTGACTTCGTTGCCCGGTTGTTCGACATCGTAGCCAAGCTGCGCGAAGGCTGGCCCAAGGATGGGGTCTTGCATCATCACCACGATGGCCACGCGCTTGAGCTCGCGGCCCTCGGTTTCAGGCATCAGGCTGGCCGCGCCCAGAAGGGTGTTGACCCAGTTGCGGCGCTGGCAGGAGATGTCGTCGAACGACCGTCCGCCGCCGATGCCAAAGCCCGGCAACGACGCCGAGACGCCGCCCGACACGCCCATGCAGGGCCCGCCGGCGAAACTGGGCAATCCGGGCGCATAGCCCATGGATTTGCCGCCACCGCTTGAAAAGTCGAACACATTGCCGCCCGACTGCGAGCTTGCATCGTTGCCGACACTGTTGGACGCGGTGATGCCAGAGACACTTGCCCCCGAGTTGGAGTTCGTCGCACTGCCGTCAAGCTGGTTCGATCCCGAGTTCGTGGTGTCTTGGGCCTGGACCGCAAACCCTGCGAGGGTCGTCAACGAAGCTATCAGGCAAACTGCTGCGATCTTTTTTATGATTGTCTTTGAGTTTTCCAACTCGTTTCCTCATAAGTCGTGTTTTGGGTGGGTCAGGCCCAAAGGCCTGACCCGTCGTGCTTGGTCGTGATTACGGGTTGACCGTCGGGTTGAAGAACGACCCGTTGTCGACGTGGGTTGCCGAACCGCCCGCAGCACCGCCACCGGTGAAGAAGCCACCGGTCGAGGTGGTGAGCGAGATGGTGCCGTTGCCAGCGTTCGAAACGGCCATGTCGATGGTTGAGCCGGTGCCAGAGGTCAGCGTGGACTCGACGACGAACAAGGCGCCGTTGCCCGTGCCAGCCAGAAGGGCGCCCGAAGTACCCGTGTAGCCGGCGGTGCTCAGGTCGATGCCGGTTACGCCATCAGCGTTAACCAGCGACGAACCGAACGCGAGCGCCCTGTTGGTTTCGCCAACGTCCAGGCTGTTGGAACCGGCGAACAGGCCGGAGGTGCCCAGAAGTTGCAGCGTGTTGGCGGTCGAAACCGAACCGTTCAGCGAACCCTGCGAGGAGGCCGATGCAGACGCACTGCCTTCGCCGCCCGGATACGTACCGGCCGCAGTGAAGTCTTCACGGACGCCAGCGGTGGTGGTGTCGGCGGTTGCAGCACCGGCGGTGCCCATCGAGGCAATTGCTTCGCCGCGTGCGATCACGGAACCTTGGCCAACCAGCGAGCCAGCGGTCAAGATGTTACGATCGAAGTTCAAGGACGAGGAGATGTCGGAGGTCGAGCTCACACCCTTCAGGTAAGCCGAACCGACCGAAACCGGGTCCAGAAGCGAAGAGGCGGTGCCGGTGACGGCCATTTCAGCGGCCGAACGCGACAGGGTGAGGGCGCCCGAACCCAGGCCATTCACCGACACTTGGCCGCCGATGATGAAGCCCGTTTGGTCGGGCGAGAGAACCGAAACAGCGGCGTCGAACGTGCTGCTGCCGCCGGCATTGACCAAGCTGGTCGTGCCCATCAGAGCAGCAATCGCGAGCATGCTCGTGGAGATTTTGAAGTTCATTTTCTAGCCTCATGCTATGTGTCGTTTAGATGCTGGCTGAATCAGCACATCATCACGGTACGTGTTAGTTGGTGCCGCATTTCCCTGTCAAGTGACTAGAGGTTTATAATGAATCTTTCCGCGTGACACTGGTTTTTTTGTACTTCTATCTAGGGTTGTAATTCTGTAAACATCTGAAACACATGGACAAAGTATAAATCTTTCGAATTGCTCTGCAAATAGGCATCGATAGAGTTGCCTGGGCCTGCGCCGGCAAGTGTTGGTCGCGTTAAAATCGTAAGATATATATTATCTTTCGAAAGATATATATTATCTTTCGAAAGATAGTTCCAGTATTTGCGTGGAGCACTCTTTACCCCAAGGATAGTCATGCGCCGCACAACGTCTATCGTTGGATAGGTTTTGCGCAAATGCGATGCTCGCGTCGCCTTGGGATTCTCAGCCCTACCCGGCCTCAGCCGCGCGAGAAGACGCGGGCCGGGTCGGTGCTGGCGGCCCGACAGGTCGGCCACAGGACGGCGAGCAGCACCAAAAGGAACGTGCCCCCGGCAATCGCCGTGGCAACCGACCAGACCGGCTGGAACAAAAACCCCATGCTGACACCGCTTTGGCCGCCAGTAATCTGCGCCGCGATTCGGGCGCTGTCCTCGAACTGCCGGGCAAGGGACTTGGTCAAGCGGTCCGCGATGGCAAAGCCAGCGGCGAGGCCAAGGGTGGTGGTGATCAGCGTTCCGATGATCTCGATCGCCAGAATGTCGCCGCGCCGCATGCCCAGCACTTTCATCAGGGCAATCTCGGCCTCGCGCAGGCGGGTGGAGATCACGATGTTGGCAAACAGCACCAGCCCGACGACGCCGGTCAGCAAGGCCAAAAGGGGTGCCACGATGCCGTAAGCGGCGGATTTGAGGTTGAGGATCCAGGCGTAGGTCCAGATCTCGGCTTCAGGGCGGTAGCCCTGCCCCGACAGCGCGGCGATCTTGGGGATCACGGCGTCGATGGAGGTCAGGTAAAGGTGCAGCATGTCCTGCCACGGCCAATCGAGCAGCGGGGACATGTCCGCCCCCTTGACCCAGGCGGCGCGGTCGGTGGTCAAGGGCAGTTGCAGCATGCCGGTCCGGTCGCGTTTGATCGCGTCGATGGCGATGATCAGGGTGTTGGGCAGGTAGAACTGACGGTCCGCCTCGCCCTTCAGCAGAACGCCGGTGATGGTCAGGGTCAAAGGTTCGGTGCCGATCACGGAGCCCGAGGTCCCGAACCGAGGGATCGTCGCCGTGACCTGCCGCCCGATGTATCCGGCCCAGACCTTGTCGCCGCTTGCGGGGGGCGGTCCGAGGGCCTCGATCAGGAAGTCGGTGGTGGCGATCATTTGCAGCTGGGGGCTGGCGGCGTCAAAGCCCGCTCCGGCGGCGAAGGTGAACATGCCGAGTTCCGGGTCGTTGGGATAAAGGCCCAATGCCGGATAGGGCCGGGAGGAGCCGTCGGCGACGGTGACGGAAACCGTGGTGGCCCGCCGCGGTTGCACCGCCGCGACATCGGGCTGTGCCGAGAGCGCGGCCGAGTCGGGAAAACGGTCGCCGCCCTTGGCCAGATCGGCCTTGCGGGGTTTGAGGGTGATGCGGGTCAGGCGCGTTCCGTCCGCCATCGTCTGTTCGACAAAGTGATCCAGACCGCTGACCAGCGAGGCGAAGACCGCCGATTGCGCCGTGCCCGCGATGACCGCGATCAGCATCAGCAGGGTGAACAGGGGCCGTCGCAGCAAATCGCGGCTGGCGTTGGCCAACAGGCGGGCTGGGCCCAAGCTGGGCCACCAGCCCGCCAAAGGGGCCGGGCGCGGCACGGGAGGTGGTCTGTGTGCGGCGGGAGCGATGGGCGTGTCGGACCCTGGCAGTTCGACGAGCCGTCCGCCCTCCAGACTGAACTGGCGGCCGAAGCCGAACAGCGCCTCGTCGTGGCTGACGATGACCACCGTCGCGCCTTGCGCGTGCAAGGCGCGCAGACGGTCGATGACCTGGGCCTTGGAGGCGGCATCAAGGCTGGAGGTCGGCTCGTCGCAGAGGATGAGTGCGGGCTGTCCAATCATCGCCCGGGCCAAGGCCGCCCTTTGCCGCTGCCCGCCCGAGGCCGCGCCGGGGCGAAGGTGTGTGACGCCTGCGGCACGCTCCTCCGGGCGGAAGGCGAAGGTTTCGGCCTGTTGAGCGCGGGCGGCTGCCTCAGTCGCCGTCAGGTCGGTGAATTGCAGGGGGGAAGCGATGTTCTCGGCCAGGGTCAGGTGCGGAAGAAGCCTGCCCTCCTGAAACACCAGACCGATGGCGGCGGTCCGCAGGGCGTCGCGCCCGGCGGTCGTCAGCCGCGCCACATCCTTGCCCGCAAGACGCATTGACCCGCTGAAGCCCGCATCCAGAAGGCCAAGGATGCGCAACAGTGTCGTCTTGCCTGCGCCGCTTGGGCCGCGGATGACCATGAAGCTGTTGTAGGGGATCACAAGGTCGATCTGATCCAGAACGCTGGCAGCCCCGGCGAAGGTTCTGCCAAGGCCCCGGATTTCGACGAGGTTTGCCGTCGAGTCCCCGGTCATGGCAGGGACGCGACTGGCATCCAGACGGCGTCACCGGCATCGAAAGTGGCCATGTTGGCGTTGAGAAATGCATCAAGTGCGGCCGAGGCGTCTTGCAGGCGTTTGGCAAAGCTGACCCGCTCGGCCGGGGTCAGGGCGTCGAGATATTCAAGGTTGAACTCCAGAAGTCCAGAGCGGAACTTGACCCCAAGCTGGCGCGTCAGGGTCTGTGCGATGGTCTCGGTCGGGTCGCCCTTTTCTCCGGCCATGGCCGCCAGCGATTCCGCCACCGACCGGTGCAACGATTCCGAATCCACGCCTGTCACGGCCAGAACCGACATCAGGTTGATGAGGTCCAGCAAGGTTTCCTTGGAGATCTGGAAGCGCGGGTCCAGAAGATCGGGTGTTTCGATCATGTAGCCGGGCTGGACCAGAATCCCGTCCTCGCCCTTGGCGATGTTGAAGGCCACACCAGAGTCGCGCAGGCGCTCCAGCTTCTCGCCGTCGATCACGTCGAGCGGGATGGCAGGAGAGCCGTTGAAGTCATAGACCGTGTCGACGACCTCTTTGCCGGCGTCGATCTCTTTTTGCATGCGTTCCTGCAGGACGGTCGAGAAGGCGTCGGCGATGGTTGCCACGTCTACGCCATTGTCCCAAGGCACGAAGGTGCCCGAGGTTTCGCGGGCAAGGGTGCCGAGAATTTCGGCCAGATGCTGGCCGGCCTTGGGACCGGCCTGCACCGAGATCACCGGGATGCCCTTTTCGAACAGGCCCCGGGCCACGCCGACAGCGTCTATGCCAACCGGGATGCGGCCTTGCGGGTCAAGCACCCCGGTGGTCGCGGGATGGGCGTCGTCATTCAGCACGGCGACAATGATCTTTTTGCCGGCATCTGCGGGCCAATCATACAGCTGTGCGGCATATTGCACGGCGTCCAGCACGGGTTCGGCGTCATCGCCGCCGCCCGACATCGTGACGGATTGCTTTTCCAACTCGGCCGAGGCGTCCTTCAGCGGCACTGCGGGCACAGCCAGCACCGGCACGGCATCACCGGCATCACGGTAGAAGACGAAGCCGATACGCAGGGAATCCAGCGTGTCTGGCGGCAGCTTGTCGATGGCGTCGGA
The DNA here is from genome assembly GCA_945871285.1 of Pseudorhodobacter antarcticus. Classification (GTDB taxonomy): domain Bacteria; phylum Pseudomonadota; class Alphaproteobacteria; order Rhodobacterales; family Rhodobacteraceae; genus Stagnihabitans. Next base: position 9,217 of record CAMBWO010000033.1, read on the forward strand.
CAGGCTGGTGGCCACGGCGCGGGCAAAGTCCTCCATTGAGCCGGTGGCATCAAAGGCGATGACGATGGTGGCCGTCGTCAGGGCACGCGTGACCGCTGCCAAGTCGCCCTCCTTTAGAACCACTGCATCCGATTTGCGGATGGCCGCCGGAAGCAGCACGTCGAAATACCGCCGGTCCGTCCGCCCAAGGATCTTGCCATCGCCCGAGGCGAGCACCGGATAGGGCCGTGCGCTGTTCTCGCGCTTTAGGGTGGCGTCGATATTTTCGCGGAAGGTCGGGGGATTGGCGGTGTCGTCCCCGCTGTCCATGTAGCGCAACAAGGTGTCGCGATCGTCCCAGGCGGTAACCTCGGGGCGGCTGCCCAGAAAGGCGAGATCCGAGAAGCCAAGCCCCTCGGCGGTGGGCCATTCATAGATCTGTCCGGTCTGGACATAGCCGGTCAGCCCGCTTTCCGCCTCGGCCACGGTCAGGGCGGCAAGGTCGGACACCTTCAGATAGCCGTCTTCTTCGCAGATCACATAGTAGGGCTTCATCAGTTCAAGGGTGAACACCGTGTCGCCGCTGCCTGCCTCGGCCTGCGCGGTGATCCGGTCCGAACCGGCAACGACCTTGCGAACAAAGCCTTCGGCCGTGCGGGCCATCTGATCGGAAGAACAGGCCAGGCCCGGACTGGCAAGGCCGCCCAGAGCGGCGAGCAAGCAAAGCACGCGCAGCCCGGTGTTGTGTCGCCGCAGTGTCATCATCTCTCCATTGCCATGGCGCTTGGTGGGGTCAGCTCTGATCGGGGTGGCGTGAGGCAGCCGACGATCCGGTCGATTGCCGCGTCCACGGCGCTGCTGGACAGGGTTCCGTCAAGGATATGATCCGACAGGGGGCGCACCTGTTCGGCCTGCTTGGCGAGGCAGGGACGCACCACGCCTTGGTAGTTTTCCAAAAACGGGCCAAGCCAGTCCGACATCTCTGTCGGGGAAGCCCATTCGCCCGGGGCCAGCGCCTTGGTCAGCTGGCGCGCCAGGGCGATGTCAAGATCCACGTCGATCCAGATGGCACAGGTGATCACGGCGGAATGGTTGGGCGGTATGCGGCCCAATGGGGTTTCGAACACCACCGGGCCCTGAACGGCCAGCGCCGTCAGAATGCCATCCAGCGCGGGATCATACATTTCGGCCCAGGGGGCGTCACGCGACAACCAGTCCAGCGCATGGGCGGCATCGCGCTGGGTCAGGGTTTCGAAATCATCGAAGGGCAGGTAGGTGGCGCCCAGACGCCGGGCCAGACCAAGGGCGGCGCGAGACTTGCCCGCGCCGGGAATGCCGCTGATGGCGATGACCGGATGCGGGCGGCTCATGAGGTGCGTCTTGCGGTCAGGACGAACCATTCCGTGTCGATCACGGTCCGCGACACCGTCACCGCCAGATCGGGGGCAAGGCGTTGCAGCATGGCCTGATACAGGTCCGGATCGCGGTAGAAGGCGGCGAAGACGAGGTTGGCATAATCCATCGACGTGCCGCCGGTCATGCCGCGAAAGGCAGTCCGTTCGGCAATGACGATCTGCCCGCCGGGGGCCAGCGCCCGGAGCGCTTCGGTCAGCAGGTTGCCTGCCTCGGCCTCGGGCCAATCGTGCAGGACGGATTTGAAGAGGATGACATCCGGCGCAAACCCGGCAGCCGTGCGCCAGTCGCCTTTGCGCATGTCGGCGGCCACGAAGCTTAGCCCCGGCACCGCGCCACGGTCGCGCCCCAAGGCGCAGACGGCGGGCAAGTCCATCACCACGTATTGCAGGGGATGAAAGGTATCGATCAGCGCACGGGCGAAGACGCCACTGTTGCCGCCCGGCTCCAGAACTTGTGCACCTTCGGCCACGGTGATCAGGGGCACCAGAAAGGGCGCTTCGGTGCGGGTCAGGTTGGAGACATAGGCCACCCAGGGACGTGTGGCCTCGATCGCCCCTTCCGACAGGTCGCGGGCGAGGTGGTAGTTGAACAGCGAAAAGGTCTCGGACTGCGCCATGAATGCGTCAGGATCGGCGAAGATCAGATCGCCAAACAGCGCCACATCCCGGCAGGCCGAACGCAAGAAGGACAGTCGGGCAAGAATCCCCTCGTGGTCCTGCGCCATCTCGGTTGCCAGAAAGTCGCGCCGCGCGGCGGCCTTGGGGTCGTTGCCCACGAGGTCCGGCAGGAAGTGTCGGGCTTCGCCCATCAAACCCTCCGGTGCCGCAGTCTTTGGCCAGCCACAGCGCACAAGACGGTCCAGCACCTGAACCGCAGGAATATGCATGGGCAGAATATCTGCCCATGCGGTCATGTCACAGCCTGTCACGCGGCTTCGGCAGGAAGCGGCGTCGCGGTCTTGGTTCCCAAACGTGAGACGTTCTGCAAGGAGTGCAGGTGGACGTAGCACAGCTCCAGCTCGTCGGTGGCGAACATTTCTTTCAAGGCCGCCTCCGGGATCGCCTTCAGGCGGTCGCGGTTGATCGTCATGAAGCCGCTCAGCGTGCCCGAACGGCCGTCGGCGGCGTTGTAGCGCGCCTGTGCCGGCTCCAGCAGGTTCAGATCGTTCAGACGTTTGCAAAACAGGCGGGTGCGTTCGAACTGAGCCTGAAACTGCGAGACGAAGGTCAGCATGCTTTGCAGATATTGGGTCCGCTCGCCATCGGCGTCAAACAGGCGTTCGCCGCGGCCTTCGCGGTTGATCCCGGGATAGGTCTCGTCGATGCAGAGCGTGAAGTTGCCCTCGCTTTGCGAGAAGATGAAGGGATAGCGGCGCAGAAAGGCGGGAACATAGCCTTCGGTCCAGTTGCCCTCGGCATCCACCGCCTGATTGGCGCCGTCTTGCAACCCAAGCAGGACCGCCGGAAAGGTGGCCTCTCCTTCGCCTGCAAAGACGATCGGGTGATTGGGAACTGCCGAGGTGAATTCTGCGGCCAGGAGCGGCACGGAATTCAGGTCCCGCGCAAAGTCGAATTTGTCCGTCGCCTTCACGGAAACGTCGCGGTGCAGGTCCGACGACAACGGGCTGACGCGCTCGTAAATCAAAAGCTGTTTGGACACAGGGATCTCCTATTTCATCGCTGGATCGGTTTGGCTTGCCTTGACGTCATTCAAGCCATGCGACCGCGCCTCGAGACGAGAAAACTGCGGTGGAAAGGTCCTGATCTGCCGCGGCTTTGCAAGACTCGCCTCGGGTTTTCACAATCGTATAGGACTCTGGTCCAACGATGGCGATTGTGCGTTAGCGCTATATCGCATCGGCAAGACTATCTTTGGATACGGGCCCGTCACGGGGGCGCTGCAATGCCCGCGCGAATGGAGTCCGACGTGGGCACAGAAGCCAGGATCGACTCGCGGAGGACGTTTCCGTCCGGCGCGGCACTTGTCACGCTGGCCCGGATTGCCGCAACGTCAACTTGCGATAGCGTCACCGATGTGACGCCGGATCCGCTGACCGCGGTGTTGCGGTCGCGAAGATGCAAACCGGCGACAGAGGTGACTTGTGTGACATGCTGGCCGTTATCCTGGCCGCCGTCCGATGTGGCAGAGATCTCGGTCCGGGTTTCCTCCAAGACCGGTGTTCCGACGCCGAGCCGTTCACTCGCCGTTATCTGCAAGATCGGACCTATGGGAAGGGTTTGGAATATCTGGGTAAAGCCCGGAATATCCACATCCCTTGCGACATTCTCCTCTGGCGCGGCAGTTCCGGTCGGCGCGGCAACCGAGGCCGGATCGGACAGGGCCGTCTTGATCAGGATTGTCAGAGGTCGCGTCTCGCTTGGCCCAAGGGACTCGTCCTGCCCAAACACACCGTTGCCATCAAGGTCGCGGAACAACATGGCGCTGACGAGGGTCTTTGCGTCGGAGGACAGGGCGATCGTGACGAAGACACCCTCCTTCTGGCCGTGCAGGACATATCCGCCGAAGACACGCAGGCTGACGCCAACCTCGGAGTAGCCCATGTTCGACAGTGTCGCCGCCGCTGCCGCCACCGGGGCCGGAAGGTCCGCAGCCGGTGCGGTTGAAGGCATCCACCCAATCAGGGCCACAAGCCCCGCTTTCAAGATTATTCGCTTCATGGCGCAACGCATCCGATTTTGTGTCCGGTTGGCAGGAAAGACCCTGTCATTGTCGCGCCGACCAAGGCAAGCACGCAATGGCGGCAGTCGCCTGTCCTTCAATTTGCAAAAAAACGCCAAAGAGATTTGCGAACTCTCAAAAGAGTTTCCATTTTATCGAATGGGTGATCGATGCGGTCCGATGGAGGACTTATCTTGGTGCGGGCAGGCTGTCATGAACTTGCTGCACTGTTTTTGGTTTTACCGTAGGGGATACGATCATTCCGCACCCTGATGAAGGCCAATCACGACCCATCACGATCCGCGCGCGGCGAGAGTTTTCTAACGACAGCGCCAGTTGGGTTTCAGTGACCATGGAATTCCGCTGTAATCTGCGCTGCACCCATTGCATGATCGAAGGCACGATGTCGCATCTGCGGCCCACCGATGACGATCAGTTTGAAGCGGTGCTGCAGACCCAGAGAGACGAAGGCCGCTGGATTGGCATTGTCCTGACCGGTGCCGAGATCACACTGCGAAGCGACCTGCCTGAGATCGCCACGCGGGCCCGCGATGCCGGGTTTCAGCGCATTCGCGTGCAGACCCACGGCATGCAACTGCAGCGCCGAGCCTATCTGGACCGGCTGGTCGAAGCCGGTGTGACCGAGTTCTTTGTGTCGGTGACGGCTGCGAGTGAAGCCAGACACGATGCGATCACCAAGGTTTCCGGGTCATGGCGGCGGATGAGGGCAGGTCTTGATCTGATCGAGACGCATTACCCCGAACTGGCCGTCATCACGAATACGGTCATCACTGCGGAAAGCTTTCTGGATCTGCCGGGAGTGGTGGCGGCCTTTGCCGACCACCGCACCGTTGTGCAGCACGAGTTCTGGAACTTCTTTCCGATGGAGGAGATCGACCGGAACAGCTTGTGCGTCCCCTTGGCAGAGGTGATGCCGCCCCTGCGGGCCGCAATCGCAGCCGCCCATGCTGCGGGGCGGCTGGTCGAGGTCAAGCACATTCCGGAATGTCTGCTCGGCAACGACCGGGCGGTCTTGATCAACAGGCAGCCGCAGTTGATCATCGACGAAGACTTCTGGACCGGCTTTGACCGCAACGGTTTTCATTCCTGCCCGCATCGGGCGATCTGCACCTCTGGCGAGTGCCTTGGCCTGACGACTGCCTATGTGCGCCGTTTTGGCGATGAGGCCCGGATGCTTCGACCGTTTGCCGAGGCGACCACCCTGACCGAACCTGAATAGAGTATCCCCATGACACCAGTTCCCGCCCCAACGGCCGCCCTGCGGCGCACGCTTTTCACCATGGGAGTCCTGGCAGTGGTGGCCTCTCCACTGCAAGCCGAAGCCGATTTCGACTGCGTGATGGAGGCCGCGAACATTGTCGAACTCAGCCCCCGCACGCCCGGCGTGATCCAGTCGATCGAGGTCGAAAAGGGACAAAGGGTGACCAAGGGCGAGGTGATTGCCCGCATCGACTCCTCCATGGAATCCGGCACCTTGCAGGTATTGGAGGCTCGTGTCGGCTCGACTGCGGCGATTGATGCGCAGACGGCCCGGGTCACCTTCAGCAAGGCGCAACTGGACCGCGCTCAGGCTTTGGTCCTGCGCGAGGCGCAAAGTCCGGAAAAGCTGGAAGCGTTGGAAAACGATTACACACTGGCGACATCGCAACTGCGCCAGGCGCAGGTGGATGCCATGGCCTTGCGGGCCGAGACCGAGCGGGCGCGCGTCGCTGTCGAAAATACCAACATCAGGGCACCGGTTGACGGGGTCGTCACCGAGCTGACACTGTCGGCGGGCGAATTTGCCACCGCGGACCGCCATGTCGCCGTCCTTGCGCAGACGGACCCGATCTATGTCGACGCCTATTTTCCGGTTGCGCTTTACGACAGCGTTCATCCGGGGACACCTGTGCGGATTCATCCGGAATATCCGGTGGGTTCGGTGATCGTGGCCGAGATCCGCATGGTGGACGCCATGTTCGATTCCGCCTCGCGGACCTTCGGGGTGCGCATCTCGCTGCCGAATGCCGACGGCCATATCGTCGCCGGGATGCGCTGTCGGCTGGAGATTGCTCCGCTGTGAGGCGCCTCAGGGGCAGATCAGTTTGCCGGCCTGACCCGTCCACTGGAACTTGCAGCCGTTCAACCTTGGAGCCTTGAGGGACGGAGCGACCTGCCGGGATGTCACCTTGGGTGGAGCCGTCGCAGTTGGGGTGCGGGCGACGAGTTGGCCGCCCGTTTCCGCCAAGCCCGTCGGCCGCAACTTTGGCCGGGGGGCGGCAGCGTCCGCGAAAAGCGGGGGTTCCGGTGCCGTAGCAAGATCAGCCGCCACGACCGGGGCCTGCGCAACCCGTGGCAGGGCCGGCACTTGCTGCTCAGCACCGCTGACCTGCACAGCCAGGGCATCCCGCTCGGCTTGCAGGGCGGCCGCAAGGCTGGTCTTTTCGGCAGTCAATTGCGCCACTTGATCCGACAGATCGCCGCGCGTCGTGGTCAGGTCCGCGACCTGGCTGTGCAGCGTCGCAATTTGGCCGGCGTGTTCGGTCTGAACCGTTTCCAGCCTGAGGCGGGCCGCCGCGAGATCCTGACTGACTTGGGCCAGCATGGCATCGCTGCTTTCGCTGGCACCCGACAGGACCGTCAGCTGCGAAATCGCGGTCGCGTTCGCTGTGGAAAGCTCCTGATTATCGGCCTGCACCTTTTCCACGGTCGCGCGTGTCGCCGCGAGATCCTGAGTGACTGCGGCAAGTCTGGCATCGGCCTCGTCTGCGGCGCCGGACAGAGCCATCAGTTGCGACGCCGCAGCCGCATTGGCCCTGGCGAGCGCATCGTTTTGCGTCTGGAGGGCGGCGAGATTGACCTTTGCTGCGTCGAACTGGGTCAAAAGCGTTGCATTGAGGTCGTCTGTCTTGATCAGATCCGCGATTTCACCCTCAAGCCGGGACTGTTCCGCTACAGCGGCCTGCAGCGTTTCCGATGTCTGGCGCTCCTGAGCCAGCGCGGCGTCCAGATCGGCAAGCTTTTGCGCGCGGTCTTGCATGGACGTTACAAGGTTCCCGATCTGCCGATCAAGCTCGGCAATCTGTGCGTCCTTTTCCAGCAGGGCCTGTTCCGCTGCGGCAAGCGCGGCTTCGGCCGTGGCCAAGCGTGCAGAGACATCATCCCTGGCACTCTGCAATGCGCTGACCGTGGTCTGCGCCTGTGCGATTTGCGCCTGAAGGGCGGCGGAACTGGCCGCGCCGGCCGTCAGGCGATCTTGCAGATCGGTTTGCGCCTGCGCGGCGCTGGCCTCGCTGTCGGCCTTCGCATCCCGTTCGGCGTCAAGGGACTGCGAGAGAGCGGCGATGGTATGGTCCCGTTCGGCGGCATCAGCCTCGATTGAGGTCAGGCGGGCCTGCCAGTCCGCTTCCGTCTGAACGGCTTTGGCTGCGCTGGCGGCCTTCAGCGCCGCTTCGTCGTCAAGCGATTGGCTCAGGGCCGCCGCCGTCACTTCCAGCGCGGCGAGTTTGGTCTCGGCCGCGTTCAGGGCCGCGATGATCTGATCCTCTTGCTGGCCAAGCGTGGTGATCTGTTCCGTTGCCACCAGCAGGTCAGCATTGCGTTGGTCCAAGCTGGCGGACAGGTCCGCCGCCCGGTTTTGTGCGGCCAGAAGCGCCTCTTTCACCGTCCGATCTTCTGCCGCCAGTCGGGTCAGTTGGTCTGCCTGTGCCGCTGCGATGGCCTGCGCCTCGGAAAGCGCCGCTGTCTGGCTGGCAATCGTGTCTTCAATCGCGGCAAGCGCCTCTCGCGCGGCGTCGCGGTCTTGCAAGGTGGCGTTGATTTCCGCCTGAGCGGCATTGAGTTGATTTGAAAGTTCAAGGCCTTGGATTTCGGCAGTAGGTCCGCAGGCGTTGTTGGCCGTATCCCAGACAAGGCCTATCGCCCCGCAGGCCCGAAGCTCGGGCTGGACCTCGTGCACATCCGCCGCGACCGAACCATCGGGCACCAGATCCAACGGTGCGGATTCCGAGACCACCCAAAGCGGCAGCGCAACCCAGATCGTCTGGTCCTGAACGGCCATGGAACTGGAGGTCTCGGGCGGCACTGTCGAGCCTGTGGGTATCAGGCACGGAATACTGGCAAGGGCGGCATCCGCGCAGATCGCCGTGACGAGGTTGTCGTTCGGGTCCTGCGTCTTGGCTTTTGACAGCGCCGTCAGGTCGGACAGCAGGTCCGCGCCGAAATCGGCAAGCCCGGTTGGGGCGTCACCTGCCAGGGCTGCCAGAACGGCGGCATTGGCAGGGTTCGGCTCTGGCGTGCCTTGCGCCATCACGATGCCGCCGATCCGCCCTGCCTTTGCCAGACGGGCACCCGCCGCACGGGCGGATTTCAACGCCATCGGGTCATCCGAAAGCCCCGGGCCAGTCAGGATCAACACCAGATGGGTTGCCGGATCGGAAGGGTCGATACCGTCAGCCACATCCTGCAGCGCGGCCGACAGTGTCTGGGTCATGCTGGCCTTCTTTTTGGAAACCTCGGACGCGGGCCATTCCGAACGCAGGCCACTGGCCGAAACCGCGCCGTCATCGCGCAGGGTCCCGGAGTCAAACAGCACCTGCCGGGTGAAGTGAACATCTTCGGCCAGCACGGTCGGCTGCTCGGCCAGAGTGCGCGATAGAAGGCGCAGCGTTTCCAGCAGGAAGGGTCTGGCGTAGTCGCTGCCGTCCACCAGCACATGCAGGACAAGTTTCTGTCCCTGGCCTTGGCCCGCAGGATCAAGTGCCTTGAGCATCAGCGGGAATAGCGCCTGCACCATCGTGACCGGTGTCCCGACCGTGGTTTCCGCCGTGTCGATCGACAAGACGGGCAATCGGGCCATGGCAAGATCGCTTTCCCCTGGGATCCGCATGGAGGCCAGCCGTTGTCCGGAGCCTGCGCCCCCAAGGAATACCCGCAGCTGCAAGGCGCTGTCCCACAGTTGCAGGTCAGGGCGGCCGGTGGCCGCCCCCGCGCCTTGGTCTGACGGCATCAGGGTCAGGCCAACCTTCGGCGCGGCAATCACGTCGGTCGCCCGCACGCGCAGGGGTTGGCCGCCGTCCGCCTGAACGGTCAGAACCGCGCCATCCTTGGACAGAAGGGTCAGCCTTGTGCCGAACGGGATAGCGGCGACGCCATTGACGCTGCCATCTTCCGCCAGCACAGGCAGGGGGCCGAGCCGTGGCAGCACGGCGTCGGACAAGGCGGGCCCCGCCAGCAGAAGGGCGGCCCAGAGAAAAAGCCTGCGCATCATTCGATCCATCCCATGATTCCGGGTCTGTTGCAGGCGCCTGCCATGTCCTTGAAGGCGGCCGAGAAGCCCGCCAAGCTGAAGCTCAGGCGGGCCGGTGCCTTTGTCGCCGTCGCCAAGCCGCGAAGTTCCGCGCCCTTGCCAGACCTCAGTGCTTTGGTAAGGTCGTTGGACAGGGTCCCGTCGGCAAGCGGCTGTGGGATCACGGCGCCGGTCTTCGGCTCGACCAGCAAGCCAAAGCCCTTGCCGTCGATGATGACCCCCAGCGAGGCGTCGGCCTGAAACGGGTTTGGCGTTACAAGGTTGATGGCCATCATCCCGCCGGTTCCCTTTGCAGCCACCGAAAACTCCATGCGAAACCCGGTGTCGAGCCCCTCTGCCGCCGTGGCCATGGTGGCGATGCGGCATACGCTGCGGTCGGTGTCGGCGAAGACCGACCAGTCGCCATGGCGGGCCAGCTCCGTTTCACCGGGCGGTGCGGGCGTGGTGGCGGCCACCTGTTTGACGGTCAACTTCAGCAGGTCGGGCACGGCTGCCGGCCAAAGGTAGTCCCCGGAGGGATTTTCCTCGTCCGCGTTGAATTGCGCGATGAAGCGGCGGTCTGTCACGGTGAAGACACCACTGTCGCCGACATCGGTGCCCGGTGTCCCGTAAAGCTCTGACAGAACCTTGCGGATGTGCAGGCGGTTGGCGTCGGACAGCGCCAGCCTTGCCTCGGCCGCGCGAAACTCGAGGGGGGTCAGCGCAGCGGCGTCCAGCCCCTCAGCCCCGCAGGCCAAGGTCAGAAGGCGCAGGATACCGTCCTGGCTGAGCCTGTCATACCGGGCGCTGGAATAGCCGCCATCGTCGTTGCGCACGGTCAGGTAAAGACTGCCCGCGCCATCAGCGGCTGCCCCAAACAGCGCCCAGATCGGATCGGCGCGCAGATCGGCGGGGGAAAGGCCGTTCTGGCTGATGAACGGATGCCTTTCGCCGTTGCTGATCAGGATGGCATCGGCGATTCCGCTGCCATCCAGCCCGAAGGCGAGTGCGGGTTGCAGCATGTCCGAGACAAAGACCAGCCGCGCCGGACCGGTGCCCGTCACTCCGTCAGGTTCAAGCACGATCCGGCAGGCGGCCTTGGCGGGATCGAACGTGACCGAGTGGGCGGGAAGCTCTTGCGCCTGAAGGCCCGCCACGCTGGCCACAAGCGCCACTGCCGCAGGCACGGCGCGACCAGATCCAACCCACCATTTTGCCATGAAAACCCTCATTCCATTCGCCCTGACAGGGCCAATTGCTGTTCCCGCCGCCGTTCCTGTCGCGCCAGATCGGCCCTGCCCCGCTCGGCACGCCGCGTCTGGCGCATTTGCAGCAATACCATGCCCGCATGACAAAGGCGCGCCCCGCCCACCTTTAGCAGGACACCCAGAAAGGCGGTGGCCATGGGCCCCTCCGAGGTGACGATCTCGTCCTCAAGACTCAGCACCCGATGCACGGCACCGGGGTCGCCTTGCCGTCCGCAGCGACCGCAAAGCTGGCGGTCGATCCGGCTGTTGCCATGCAATTCGGTCAAGATCACCTGCAGGCCGCCGACCTGGCGTGAGGCATCCGACAGAAGAATGTCGGTGCCGCGCCCGGCCATGTTTGTGGCCACGGTGATGCAACCCGATTGCCCCGCGTTGGAAATGATTTCCGCCTCTTGCGCCACATTTTCTGCGGTCAAAAGCGCATGCGTCAGGCCGCTTTCGCGCAGGACCGCCGAGCAGTCTTGCGAGGCATCAAGGCTGCGGGTGCCGATCAGGACCGGGGTCCCGCTTAGACTGAGCGCCGCCGCCAGTTTGGCCACTTCGGCCCATTTGGTCTGGGCATCGGGCAGAATGGCAATCTTGGTCCAGCGGCGGATGTCCGGCCGGCGCGGCAGGATGCGCCTGACTTTCAGGCCATAGACCTCATCCAGTTCCCGGGCTGCGGCGCGGGCGGTGCCGGTCATGCCGCAGACATGGCGATAGCGCGGGAAGAATCGCTGGAAAGTGATGCGCCCAAGGGTTCGGCGGATCTCGCTTGGCTCCAGCCCTTCTTTCAGTTCCACGAACTGGTGCAGGCCCTCGGACCATTGACGGTCTGGCATCAGACGTCCGGTGCTTTCGTCGATGATGGCGAGGCCCTTTTCGGTCACCACATAGTCGCGGTTCCTTTCCAGCATGTTCAGCGCGACCAAGGCCTGAGCGGCGAGGTGTTCGCGCACCGGAGCCACGGAGGCCAGACCCACCGAACCCTTGGCCAACGCGGCCAGACGGCTGCGGCCGGTGTCCGTCAGGGTCACCCGCCGCAGAGCGTCGGAGCGCCGAAAATCAGCGCCCTCGCCCAAAGTCCGCGACATTTCCAGCGTCTTGAGCAGCGTCGCGGTGTCCAGCCCGCCCAAGGCCGCTTCACCCGCCGACAGGATGAAGGGCGTTGCGGCCTGGTCAATCAGCACGGAGTCCGCTTCATCGACGATCACCGCGTCCAGTCCTTGCAGGATCGACACTTCTCCGGCGCCTTCGGGCCGCACCAGATTCAAGAGCTTGCGCGGCAGGCCGTGAAGTTGGTCGGCCTCTGGACCGGTCTTGTCGCGCAGGTAGTCGAACAGGATATTCTTGGCGGCGGAAAAGACCACATCGGCCCGATACTCCTCCTTGCGGCCGTCAAGGGCGGTTTCATCGGTCACATGCGCGGCCCTCAGGCCCAGTTCCACGAACAGGGCGCCAAAGGTTTCGGCATCGCGCGCGGCGAGGTAGTCGTTCACGGTCATCACATGAACACGGCGGCCCGAAAGGGCCAAGGTGGCAGCTCCGATGGCGGCGGTCAGGCTTTTGCCTTCTCCGGTGCCCATCTCGGCCACTTCGCCGTCAAACAACGTGCGGATCACCACCACTTGCACATCGAACGGGCGTTTGCCCAGAACGCGGAACGCGGCCTCGCAGACCTCGGCAAGAACCGGGGCGAGCACGGCATCAGGCACCCGCCCACGCCGGGTGGAGCGGCGCAGCACCACGGATTTCCGGCGCAAGCGGTCGGGGTCAAAGGGCTCGTCGCGGATCTTGTCGCTTTCGGCGGCGACGATCCGGGCGAACCTGTGCGCCCCACCCCAGCTGCGCCGCACCAAGCGGCGCGGGTCAAGGCGGGACAAAAGGCGCAGGATGCGGGCGTCCCAATCGGTGAACGCCGCCGCCTGGCGTTCGGGATAGTCCTCGATCTGGGGCAGGATGCGCAATGCCATGGGTCAGCTGCCGAATTGCCGCAGGAAGGTGCGTTCGACGGCCCGCCACAGGCGTGGCCCGATCGGCGAGGGGTCATGCACAAAGCGCACACGGGCCCGCGACCCTTGCGGGAAGGGCGCGTGGTCGATCTGCGCCACCTCAAGCCGGTAATTGACAACGGGTTCGAGGCTGACCGGGGTCTCGGAGGACGGATCGACCAGCAGCATGCCGCCGCCTTTGGTGGTCAGGCCGAAGGAAGGCAGGGTGGTCGTCACCTCGGGCGCGCGCGTCACGATCTGGGCTTGCAGCCGCAGGTCATGGCTGGGACGGGGCACAAGCTCGATGGACCGGTTGCCGGCGTCAACAGATCGGGCTTCGGTGGCCGGAATGGCGACCTTCCAGCGGGTGGCACCGGGCGAAAGGATCACCGCGACGACCTCTCCTTGCTGGACGAGGCGGCCGGGCAACTCTGATTGGCTCGGCACGAAGATCTGGCCCGCTGCATCGGCCCGAACGATCAGACCGGCCTCGCGTTGGGTCAGATCAGCCAGTTTTGCTTCGGCATAGGTCACCTGATCCTGCCAAAGCTGACGGCCATTCTGGTCTGACAGCGGCAAGGCACCCAGCCGGACAACGGCATCATCGCGGTCGGCCTCGGCCTGCTTGCGCTGCAGCGACACAAGGGGATCGCTGAGCACCATGACGGGGGTGCCCGGGATTACGGCTTGGCCCTCCGTCACCAGAACATGCTCTACAAAGCCGCGCCCCTCCACCCGCACCAGAGCGCCCGGCCCCGGCTCCAGCACCGCATCGGCGACGGTCACGTTGGGCAGCGGCAAGACGAAGAGCGCGGCAAAGACCAAGCAAAGTGCACCACCCACCTTCAAAAGGACCTGACTTCGGATCAGGTCAATTGAGGGATCGGAAAGGAGGTAACGCAGGCCCTTGGCCGAGGGCATGACCACTGCGGTGAACAGGCTCCACGCCACCATCAAGGTGCCCATCAGCGGCATCGTCAGGGCGAGGAAGATCGAGATGAAGAACAGGACCATCATCCTGTAAACGAACGAAATCGTGGCATAGAGGAACAGGAACAGCCCCTCGCGCGGGGCTATGACGGGGGGCTGAGTCTCGTGGTCGCGCAGAACGGTGCGGCGGACCAGATACCAGAAATACTGGTTGCTGCGCTGGCCAAGGTTGGGGCTTTCGAAAAAATCGGCAAACACGAAATAGCCATCAAAGCGCAACAGCGGATTGCCGTTGAACAAAAGGGTCGAGACGCCGCCGATCATCATCAGGTTGTAAGCCAGTGTGCGCAACGTGCCGGGGTCTGCCGCCAGCCAGACCAGAAAGGCACCGGACGCCACGGCAAGTTCCACCATGATGCCCGCAGCACTGACCACCATGCGCTGCCATTTGCTGGGAAAGAAGGTGGCCTGCGAGGCATCGACATAGGGCACCGGGAAGAACACCAGCATCATGACGCCGAACTCGCGCACTTCGCCGCCCCAGCGTTTCACAGCCCAGCCATGCCCCAGTTCGTGCAGGGCCTTCATCACGATATAGGCCACCGCCAGATAGCCGAGGTTCGACGCGGTCGAGACCTGTTCGAACGTCGGCAGCCGCTCGGTTCCAAAATGCAGGAAGGCTTGCGTCATCGCGGTCAGCAGCAGCAGGACCCAGATCACCCCGCCCCAAAATGAAAAGACAGCGCGGCCGATCCAGCCGGTGCGCGACAGCAGGGGCTCGGGGTCAAACAGCGGAAAGCGCAGCGAAAGGGGGTTTTTCACATAACTGAGCAGGGTGCGCCGTTCTTCGGCGCGGGCGCGCCGGTCGATTTCGGCAAGGTTCGGCATGCGGTCGCCGATGATGAGGTCACTGTCATGCAACTGGGCCAGAAGCCGAAGGATTTCGGTTTGAGAGGGCGGTCGCTCGGGAAACAGTTCGCACAGCCGAAGCCAGATATCCTGCACAGTTCGCGTGCCGTCGAGCCGCGCAAAGAACGCATAGGCGGCGTCGGCCAGCCGGTGGACCTTGCCGTTCTGCGGGTCTTGCAAAACGTGCCACGCCTCGCCGCGATAGACATGTCGGACCGTGCGGATATGGCTTTGGCGGCGCAGCCGAAGGTCCGCCACGCGATACCAGTCCGAGGATAGAAAGGCCGTTGCCATCTCAGATCGCCACGTTTCGCCAGAACCACAGACGCAGACGATCGACAATCGGGCCGAGCCAAAGTTCCGCCAGAGAGGCCCGGCCAAGACTGATCCGGGCAATTCCGGTCATTCCGGGAACCAGACCCTCGGGCCTTGTGACAAAGCGGCCTTCAACCTGATAGCGGGTCTGGCCGTTTTCATAACGGGCCACCGGCATGGTCTGGCGCAGGGTCAGGGCAAAGGACCGTTCCGGCAGGGGCGCGACTTTCAGGGCTGCCGACTGGTCCGCCTTGATCTTGTCCACCGCATCTTCCGGGACCATCAGATCCACGCGGAAATCGGTCAGTGGGGCCACGACGAGCAGGGGTTGGCCCTGATCGACCGAGCCGCCGATGTTGTTGCTCAGATCGCCTGAAATCACAGTTCCGTCGAAGGTGGCGATGATCTTGCTGCGGGCGATCTGCTGTTGGGTCAGGGCGATTTCGGCGTCGTTCTGGCGGATGCGCGATTCCGCCAAGGCCGCTTCGGAGCGGTTGTGTTCCGACATGGCCTTGTCCAGTTCCAGTTCGGTCTGGCCGCGCACGGCCGTCAGGCGCGTCAGTTCCAGCATGAAATCACGGTCATCCAGCCGCACCAGAAGATCCCCGCGTGACACTGTGTCGCCCTCCCGGAACGGAGCCTCGGCGATGAAGCCGGCGAAGGGGGCCGCGATGGTGCGGATTTCGGAGCCCTGCACAACCGCCTCGGCGACGACCGTCCGATCCCCGTGGAGGACCAAAAGCGCGCCCATCATCAGCAGGACCGACAGGATAGAAACCTTGATGACCAGATGGCTGCGGCCAAACGTTTGGTGCGCAAGGCGCTGGACCGACTTGGCGGCCCGGAGTGCGAGCCAGCGGTCATTCTCGCGCTTTTCCAGAAGGATGGGCGTCATCAGGCCGCAGAGGGCCTCGATCCGCCGCAATTCTTCGGCGCCAAAGTGGCGGCCCGTGCGTTCAAACAGAATGACGCCGCGGTAGGCCGTGCCATCGAACAGGGGCACCGACAGGACGCAGCGATCAGAGACCCCCGCCACAAGATCGGCTTGCGCCGTCACGACCAGATCAGGCTGCTCGCCTGGGGGCAGGGGCCAGTGGATCACCCGCTCCTGATCAAACGCCTCTTCCATCGCGGCCTGAATCCGGCGCGACAGACCCAAGGCCCGCGAGAAGGTTCCAGTGTGCGAAATTGCTTCCAGCCGGACCCGCGCCCGCTGTGTGAGGCCCAGGGCCACGCGGTCGCAGCCATAGCGGTCGGCCAGATGAGTCATCAGGGCGCGTGCGGCTTCCGAAAAGCGGCGATGGGCCACAAAGGCTGTCAAGGCCCGCAGGGATAACAGGGCGGAGTGTTCAGCATTGCCCTCGTCACTGCGGCGCCCGGCCAGCAGGGTCGCGGGAATCCATCCCATCGCCAAAGAGAGGGTGGCCATGGCCAGGCTCAGCGCCTCGGGGTCGGCGATCTCTGCCTCCAGCGTCAGGACGGCGGTGGTATCGTCGGGGACTGCAATCGGAATGGCAATCGCGGTTGGCCCCTGAGCCGAGGTGCCATGTCCCGGAAGGTGCCCGGCCAAGGCCGGACGGGCCCGTTGCAACGCCTCTGTTGCGGCGCGCCGTGCTGTCTCGGACGGCAGGCGAGCCTTGGGCCAGACCACTTCGGGCTGTCCCTTGACCTCCAGCGACAGGCGCAGAGGCTTCAGCCGGCCCGGCAAGGTCAGGGCCACGGACAAGGAGACCAGCACTGCAGAAAGACGGTCGTCCGACTGAAGCGCATTTGAAAGATCCCAGAAGTCGGTCGAGATCGACCGCCCATCGGAGGCTGTATCCATCGTAGTGTTCCTTGTTCAACCCAAGCAACCGGATGCGTAGGTCGATGTGTCGCTTGGGAAGATCGGGCGGGCGCCATTGCCAGTGGATTTGGCAACGGCGCCTGCCCATCGACAGGGGTCAAACCCCGTCAGAAGCCGAGCCTCAGAACTTGCGGCCATAGATCAGACCCTGAAGGAAGGCAATGAGGCCAACTGTCTCGACCGGGTGGGTCACATCAAAGCTGGCAGATGCTTCCTTTTCCAAGAGCAGCTTTACCCCGGTCGAGGCGACAGCCGACAGCTTGACCGAAACGGCGGCCGCCTTGTTGCGCGTCTGGGTATCGGCCAGGTAGACCATGGCCGCGCTCCCTGCGGGCGGGGTCCAAGTCGATGCCGTGCTTGACACATTCAGCGAGGTGGAAAAGCCTGACTGAACCGATCCGCCGGCCGACATGGCGATGTACCCGACCGTTTCCGTGCCATGCGTCGTGACCCCTTTCTGTTCAACCTGCAAGGCGACCGAGAAGCCGTTCTTGGTCACGGCTGTCGACGCACTGTCGGTTGGCCGCGTATCGTTGCGGGTCATGGTCGTGGTGAGCACCACCGGCGGTGCGGTGAAACCGCTGGC
>CAMBWO010000034.1 GCA_945871285.1 Pseudorhodobacter antarcticus
CCGCAACTTTGAGAAAGGCGGCAGAAATGTTCGAGAATGGTTTGCCGCCCGTAATCAATTCGCTATCATGTTCGAGGATCGCTTCAATGCGTGACCATATCTGAAACCCGCATGGGCCAGCTCAGATACACAGAGTTCAGGACACTCCCAGTGCGGGTACTACTTGTCAAACTTTCACCTTAACGTAATTTACACGCCCCCGAATGGATTGCCTGCCGCTGACATCGTGTTCCTTCACGGACTAAGCGACGCATTCGAAAGCTGTTGGCAAAGCTTCTCAAGTTCGGAAGAAACCATCTGGCCTGTGTGGCTGTCAGAGGCATTTCCGGGGATCTCCATCTGGGGCGTGGACTACCCTACTTCCAAATTTAGTACCCTTCTAAGCAAGCCGGACCTTTCCCTTCTAACTGTCGCAGCAAGTCTTTCTGAGCTGTTAAGGGCTAAGAAAATTGGAAAACGACCTGTGGTGTTTGTATGCCACAGCCTAGGTGGGGTCATAGCAAAGGCTATGCTACGAGTTTGTGAGAGCACAACTACGTCTTCCAAGAAAGCAATATTCGAAAATTGCAAGGGCGTGGTCTTTATTGCCAGTCCTCACTCAGGTTCATCTTTGGCTTCAGTCCTTTCCCTGATCCCCGGAGTTGCCTCCAAGCAAACCGCAGAATTGGAGAAGGCTGGAGCTATATTGGTTGATCTTTATGGATGGTATCAGAACAAAGCCCCGGTATCAGGGATATCTACGTGCGCACTTTATGAAACGATAGCAACAAAGGGTGTAATTGTGGTTGATGCGGGATCCGCCAATCCGGGTGTTCCGCACTGCGACCCGATTCCGATTGACGCAAACCACAGCAATATCTGCAAGTTCAAGACAAAGGAAGATTTGGGGTATCTAGCGATCTTGAATTTTCTTGAAGAAATTTTCGACATTGAGGGGATTAATACCACTGATCTCTCTAGCGTTGATGATTTGGAGTACTATATTAGTTCTGTTAAGGGCGACCGTCTAACCTTAGCTGAAAAACTAAAGATTGGAGCAAAGGGCGCAAGCGAAATATACGACGCTGAGGCCGAAAAGGAACGGATTCATAAGCTTGTGCGACGCAACGCAGTGTCCGCAAGTGCCAGAAAAAAGTATCGGCAGTTTTTGAGTGAAGTGCTTACCCTTTTTAGATTGAACGTTTCCCCACTAATCCGATCTGGTGCCGATGAATTAGTCATTAACGATGTGATACAAGCAAAAATGCTTGATCCGTTGAGCAAGAAAGTGGGAATTAATGATCTCTTCAACATCGCAGATATACATAGTGCAATCTACTACCTGACCGGGAATTGTCATATCGATTGGGCAAAACAACATGATTAGAATATGGCACCCGATGCGCGACCCGCATCATTGCTGCTTTAGGATCTTAGCTCTCATGATTGTTTCTCAGAAGGGCCTATCGGTATCTCGGGCCTCATTGCTGGATACTTTTTTATTGTTTCCTGAATACCTCCACGACGTCCAATATACAGGCTTTGGAGAACTGAGAAGCTCTTTGGGGCGACTGAACCTTCCAAAGCCGAAGGAAAGCTTCCTCAACCTTCCAGACATTCGCACTATTTATCGTGAGCTTCAGGTGTTTCAGAAAGCGGCATTACACCAGTTGGTTGCGAGAAATATCCTCACATCTTTCGCATTCAAAAATAACGAACTTCGGCTATCTGACAAAGGAATTCCCAGCGAGCTCGACCGAACGATACGAGCTTTTGTTACCGAGAACTCTGCTCGATTGGCCTTTATTGTTGATGACCTAAACGTCATTCCACTTGATGGGCCAACCGGATTGTTTCGTCGAACCAATCTAGAGATGGGAGGTAGGTTCAGATAATGCCATCGATTTTGAAGCTGAACCAGCTTGTGGTAATGAAGAGCGGCCAGAGGGCATATGACGAGAAATTCCACTCTGGACTAAATATTATTCATGGAACAAACGGATCAGGTAAGTCAACGATACTCGATTTCATTTTCTACGCGATGGGTGGCAATCTGACTGACTGGAAGCAGTATGCTCAATATTGCGAAACCGTTTTTGCGGAGATCTCGGCCAATGGGACAATACTCACCCTGAAACGTGAGATTTCAAAAGAAAACAGCCGTCCGATGTCGATTTACTTCGGAAAACTGGAAGACGGATTGAAAAGTGCTGCGGACGGCTGGCAAAGATATCCATACGCACGCAACGAGCATTCTCAAACATTCAGCCAAGTGTTGTTTAAGGCTCTGGGCCTCCCCGAAATTCCCGGTGATGAAGGATCAAACATAACAATGCATCAGATACTGCGGCTGATGTATGTCGATCAAACCACCCCTTTTCAAAGAATTTTTCGCAGCGAAGACTTTGACCCACGAGATACACGGGAGGCCGTTTCGGAACTGCTTTGCGGCATTGGTAACAATGAGCTGTACTCGAAACGCATTGCATTTCGAGAGAAGAAAAAGCTTGAAAGCGAGCTTGGAGCCAAGCTAACCAGCCTGATGAGAGCCACCTCTAATTTAGGGGAGAACTTTAATCAAGGCGCGTTCGAAACGGAATTAAGTAATCTTTCCGCTCGGAGAGAAAAATTACAAAATGAAGTCATTGGCCTGCACAACGATGATATCGACAGTTCGCAGGTTGCAAAGTCTGCAGAGGATGGCCGTCGAAAGCTGTACCAATCTATCACCAAGGATCGCGACTCACTTGTGTCGATTGAGCAAGAGATCGCAGCGCTACAATTTGAAGTCAAGGATAGTGATCACTTTCTGGTGCATTTGGAACAACTGCTGAGAGATTTTGATCGTACAGCGGTCACATATACGGCAATAGGCGAAGTTCCTTTCGAATTGTGCCCTGCGTGCCTGCGGCCTCTGACCGGTACAGACGATAAGAACTGCCATCTTTGCAAAGAGACGTTGCCTAAAGATGAAAAGAATACAAAACTATTTGAGCTTCGAATGGATATCGAAGGCCAGATAGTTGAGAGTAAACGGCTTCAAAAGAGGCGCGAAGAGAAGCTCGAAGCCGATAAAAAATCAGCAACTGGTCTCAAAACACGTATGACGCGATCAATGAAGCAGTTTGACGAACTGAGGAATGCATCGGTTGATGGAAGGACCGCGTTGGTCTCAGAAAAGAGCCGCGAGCTAGGTAAAATTGATGCACGATTGGACGAGCTCAACAAATTTACGGACCTTCGAAAGCAAATCAACGATATCAAGGAAGCCAAAGAACTGGCATCAGGGGAGGTGGCGAAACTTCGGAACGAAATTGAAGCCCTGGAGCTGACCCGAGAAACGCGACGGCTCATAGTGAAAACCGAAATTGCGACCCAGACTAAGCGAGTATTGGAGAAAGACCTAAAAGAACATAATGACTTCGAGGCGTTGGATAAATTTGACTTTAGCTTTGAAGACGATTGGTTTGCCATCAATGGCGACCCCAACATCACTGCTAGTGCAAGTGGCATGGTCGTTGTGAAAAACAGCCTTTTCTTGGGGATGTTGCTAGCTTCTCTTCAGGACCGTAACCGACCGGTTGGCACCGCCTGCCTGATGGCGTGGTGATGGTTTAAGGCACGTGCATAACGACGTCGTTAACGACGTGTCTTATGCGGGGCTGTTGATGCGTGGCGATATTCTTGGGCTGGAGCGTCGGCGACGGTGGGGAGACGAGGAGAAGCTTGAGATCGTTTTGTCGGTCGGCGTGGGCGGCGCGACGGTGACGCAGGTTGCGCAGCGGCATGATGTGACGCGGCAGCAGATTTACGCTTGGCGGCATGAGTTGAAGAAGAAGGGCCTGCTTTCGGCCTTGCCGGAGGCGCTGTTTCTTCCGGTGGACCTGGACAGGCCGATGGAACTGGCGATGCCGGCGGTTGCCAGCGAAGTAGAAGCGGCGCGCCCGGCCCAGATCGAGTTGCAACTGGGCAACGGACGCTGCCTGCGCTTTGATCCTGCTCTGGACGCAGTGACGCTGACGCAGCTGATCCGGGCGGTGGAGGCGGCATGATTGGGCCGGGCACTGGTGTTCGCGTCTATCTTGCCTGCGGCGTGACGGACATGAGGAAAGGCATCGAGGGGTTGGCCGCTCTTGCGCAGGATCATCTGCGCCAGAAGCCGACCGGTGGGGCAGTGTTCGCGTTCCGTGGTCGCCAAGGCGACAGGCTGAAGCTGCTTTACTGGGACGGGCAAGGCTTCTGCCTCTATTACAAGGTGCTGCAAAAGGGCCGCTTTCCCTGGCCCGCGCGCGGTGACGGCGCGGTGCGGCTGACCTCGGCGCAACTGGCAATGCTGTGGGAGGGGATCGATTGGCGCAGGCCGGATTGGGGCGCGCCACCGGCCCGTGTTGGCTGAATTATCCTGCCGAAAACCCTTGTTTTTATGGCAATTCCGCCTGCCTTGTGGTAGTCGGGCGCATGTCGCATTTGACCCTGCCCCTCACCGATGATCCGGCGCTTCTGAAGGCGCTGATCGCGGCGTTGCAGGCGGAAAACGCCAAGATCTCGGCCACGTTGCGCGCCCATGATCAGTTGATCCAGACCCTGCGGCTGCGCATTGCCAAGCTGAAGAAACAGGTCTTCGGCCAGTCTTCGGAAAAGATCGAACGCGAGATCGAACAGCTGGAACTGGCGCTGGAGGATCTGCTGATCGCCTCGGCCGAAAGCGAGACGGCGGTTCTGGATGGCGCGCTGGAAGCTAGCAGCTTTGAACCCGCCGAGGGCACTGCCGACCGCCTGTCCCGCCGCCGTCCCCGGGTCTCGGACAACACGCCGCGCGAGCGGCGGGAGCTGGACCCCGGCACTTGCTGCCCCGATTGCGGTGGTGATCTGCGTGTGGTGGGGGAAGATGTCAGCGAGATGCTGGATCTGATCGCGGCGCAGATGAAGGTTGTCCAGATCGCCCGCCTGAAGAAATCCTGCCGCCGCTGCGAACGCATGGTGCAGGTGCCTGCACCCAGCCGACCGATCCCGGGCAGCATGGCCGGCGCGGGCCTGCTGGCGCATATCCTTGTGTCCAAGTTTGACGATCATCTTCCCTTGTATCGCCAGCAGGAGATCTTTGCCCGCATGGGTGCAGACATTCCCGACAGCACCTTGGTCGACTGGTGCGGTCGCGCCATGAAGGTGCTGGCTCCGCTGATCGAACGGATCGAGGCGGATGTCATGGCCAGTGACCTGCTGCATGCCGATGACACGCCGATCCGTGTGCTGGACCGTGCGAGCCGCGATAAAGGGCTGGGCAAGGGCGTGAAGAAGGGGCGGATCTGGGCCTATATCCGCGATCAGCGCCCTTGGGCAGGCATCGCGCCACCCGGTGCGGTCTATGCCTTCGCGCCAGACTGGAAGGAAGAACACGTCCATCGCCATCTGGCCAAGACCCGCGGCATCCTCCAAGCCGACGGCTACAAGGGTTATGCCAAGCTTTACGATCCGGACCCCGACGGGACGCCCCGCCTGCGGGAGGCAGCCTGCTGGGCCCACCTTCGGCGTGACTTCCACGACGAATGGGACAAGACGAAATCCGCGATCGCCCGCGAGGCGCTCGACAGCATCGGCGCGCTCTATGACATCGAGCGCGAGATCACCGGCCGTCCCGCCGACATCCGCCTTGCCGCACGCCAGAAACACAGTGCCCCGAAGGTCGCGGCATTCTTCGCATGGTCTGAAAGCCAACTCGCCCTGATCCCGGGCAAGGGCGATCTGGCCAAGGCCTTCCGCTACGGGCTCAGCCGCAAGGACGCCTTCAGCCTGTTCCTGTCTGACGGTCGCGTGGCTATCGACAACAATCCGGCCGAGCGCGCCCTGCGCCCGATTGGCATCGGACGGAAGAACTGGCTCTTTGCAGGGGCGGACACCGGTGCCGAAACGCTGGCCCGCGCGATGACCATCATCGAAACGGCCAAGATGAACAGCCTCGATCCGCAGGCCTACCTCGAAGACATCCTGGCCCGCATCAACGATCACAAGATAAACCGCCTTGATGACCTGCTGCCCTGGAACTGGTCGCCGCTGCCCACCGCTCTGCCCGAGGCCGCCTGATGGCAACCGTTACCCATGTCTGCACCCTCGACTACGTCGCCAAGATGCTGGGCGAAGACCCCGAGCTTCTCGAAGCCATCGTCTATAACGACGATAACCTGACCTACGGCTCGATCATCAGTGTCTATACCAGCCCGAATGACACCATCACCGCCCTGACCGACGATGGCATCGATGAGCTAAAAGACATGCTCAGGGACGCGCGTATCACCACCGAAACCTGGCTCGCCTTCCTTGACGACTTCGTCGATGACGCAGAACTCGTCGCCCGCATCAAGGCCCAGTCACCGCGCTAGCAACCGGCCGGTTACTCAGGACCTCCAGATGATGTACCCTCGTTTTTTGCTTCTAGACAACGTTGAGGACAAAGGAATGGTCGGCGATCGCGTTAGGAACTTTCAGAAGGCGATTGCCGACTTGATGGATCAAGAAAGTTTGCCTTATCAGATCATTATGACGACTTCGACGTTGAACCCCGCCTTGGCACAAGAGGACTATATCGTTGGTCCTTCTTACTCAACGCAAAACAGAACCTTGAAAATTCAGGGAGGCGCTATTCGTTCATGAAGCGGTTGGACTGCGCACCCATAACCGATACACTCGCGGCGCAGCGAAAGTAAGCTTCCCGCCCCTTGCGTCGCTGGTGGTGTCGCCAACGCGCTCGGACCACAGATGCGCTCAATACCGCACGTAGTGCAAGTCCGATCCCCAGCCCTTTGCAGACGTTCGTGCCAATCGTCTGCGTCGGCACGTTCGTGTAGCGGAAAATCTGGCCAAGCGCAGCATGAGTTGCGTCATTGGTGATTTGAGCTTGGGTCCCATGACACACCTATTCAATCCTCGATCTTACTGGCAACAAGAGCGCCAAGGGCAGAGTAACGTATTTGCGCCGACTTCGGCTTCCAGCCTGTGACAAGTCCGGTCGAGATCAAGTCCGGACCGACGTCGACGAGGTCATGTCCCGTCTGTTCGCGCATCAAATCATTGCAGGTCTTGTAGTCTTCCCCTTCAAAGAGTTCAATCAGAACAAGGCATTGGCCAAGATATCCGTTCAGGATGCTTTTCGGAACGGAGAGGGATACCTCCCACGTTTTTGCCGTTTCGGTTGGATTCGTTGCCGTGCGCATCGCCTTGATCAGCCTGACTGTCTCGAGGGGTATCCCGCCGGCCGCTTCGAGGATCGCGCTGCGCAAAGCAGGCGTGTCGAGGTCTGTCTTTTCGATGTGATGCAAGTGCACCCGGACCATCTCGGCACCCCAGGCGGCGAGATACTGGCTTTGGTCGGGTCGCCGGTTGGCCAGAGCCCGCATGTCCGCATCGGAGGAGTCTAAGATGATGAGCGGACGCAACTTGTTGCCGAGCACCTGAGGTTGCCGCTCGAGCCAACTTATCACGTCGTGGGCATCCTTTGCAGTTTCCGGCCTGTAGACCAGCAGCGACATCCGCTGCTCCGAGGAACGTTTGCCGTCGACATGGGAACGCAGATCGCGCATCGACGCCATTAGGTGAACGGCGATGTCGTCGCTGCCGGCACCCGGCAGGCGGCCCGTTTCTGCGATCCGTTTGAGTGCGGAGCCGACCTTGCCGAGATCAAGGAGGTCCAAGC
Source organism: Pseudorhodobacter antarcticus (assembly GCA_945871285.1). GTDB lineage: Bacteria > Pseudomonadota > Alphaproteobacteria > Rhodobacterales > Rhodobacteraceae > Stagnihabitans. The sequence continues at coordinate 7,667 of CAMBWO010000034.1, forward strand.
CACAAACAACCTGAACCGTATCTGCATCCTGTTGCAGTATTCGTTCGATCTGCAGATCGGTCAGCGGCGAATAAAGTGCATCGCTCTGGCTAGCATTGACGGAAGTGTAGCGACGGCGGTGGATCGTGCGGTCATATGCGACCGCTGGGTCCTTCTCCTCAATTTCTGCAAGGGCGTGGTAGATGTCCTCCTCGGAGCCCAGCATGGCCACAACTTGCCGCGACCCTAGGAGATACTGGAAGCGCTTGGTCTGTGGTACTGGAACTCGACCGAGAACGCCCAGATCGAAGAGTTCCTCGAGCAATGCTTCGAAGGCGACCAGAGAGGGCAGCTCGGATGCCTTGGGCCAGAACACTTTTGCCTCTTCGAGAAGTTCATCGGTGCGGAAGCCTGTGACTCTTGCTTTATGTTCGTTACCTTCGGCATTGAGGCGCCCCAGAGTATAAGCCACCAAAGCATAGCGCGGGTCGAGATTTAACGTCAGGTGGAACTTCTCGCGGATTCGGTTCTCGATATGGTTAAATCCGCGGTGGGTGAAAAGCGTCTTGCTGGAAATCCGCCACAAGGGACCATCGTGAGACAGGGTATAAGCCTTGCCACTGCCCGCGCCGTGGAGCGTGGTCAGAAGGCCCTTCATGTATTCCTGCACCAAAGAAGGATAGTAATTCGCCCAGGATAGGATTTCCTCCACGGCCTCGCTGCTCTCGAAGCAAAATCCCGCAGCGCGCATCGGATTGACTACGAGATGGTGAGCGGCCCGCTTGTCGTCCTCAGTCCGGTTGAGGGGGCCAATGCAGATCGGCTCCCCGAGGTGGGCCAGCGGCGAGTTCGGCTGACGATGCATGCGCTGAACGTTGTGCAGTCCGGCAAAGACAACCTTGAAGGCACGGCCGGTGTCTTCCATCAGCTCCTTGAGTTTGCTGAGTTCGGGGTAGTCATCGCGCGTATCGGCATCCATAAAATGGTCGGCTTCGTCAAACATGCACACGATCCGGCCCTGTGGTTTCTTCGCTATCCAAGCATGGATGTCGCGCGAAATCGCCTCTGCGGTCCGGCTTCCGGCACGCACAACTTCCGGCGAGAGCATGCTCGCTAGGTGGGTCCAGATCTCGGAGGTCTTCTCGGAGTTCCCGAGCGATTTCACGTCGCGTCGGACGATGATCTGGTCATCTTCGACTGCGTGCCGGGTGCGTGCCACATGCCCGAGAAGTGCTGATTTGCCGAGCTGACGACCGCCATAGACGAGGCAGCCATCTGCGGTCTTTGACATGATGCCGCGAATTTCCTCCTCGCGCCCGAAAAACATCTCTGGCGGCAGGGCACCCGCGTCGGTGGTATAGGGATCGACCCGGCCATACGGCAAGCCGCATTCGAAGATCGTGCGGGCGCGGGTGTGGCGCCGGGTTGCAGTAAACGCGACTAGGGCTTCGTCTATCAGCAAGGCAGGGATGGCGCCGGCACGCAGCCGTTCGGCAAATTCATAACGCCGCGCGGCATCGACAACGCCCGACAGAAGCAGGATGGATGGTGTCTCGGAGACCAAGGCCTTTGTGACAATCTCAGGCAACACGTCAGGACCGACGAGAAGAAGCTTGTACCCCGCTGTTGCCTGCGAGCCGAAGACCGGAGGCAGGAACCAATCGTCCGAACGCACGGAGCGAATGCTACCCGAAAGGGTGCCCTGCCAGGCGCCTGTGCGCCCGATCGGGATCAGATTGTGCATCTTGACCCGCTCGAAGCCTATTTCCTCGAAAAACTCACGGATTTCTGCAACAAGAGGCTTTTTCAACGCGAGGGAAGAGGTGATGCTGCGATAGGTCTCGATGAAATCGAGCCCGGCTGCGCGGCGATCCTCTTCGATGAAGAGCGGTCCCTCCGTCTCAAGGGCGTGACGAAACCCATCGTTGGAATCGGGCCACCTACTTGCAGAGGCCACATCGAGAAACCCGGGTGTGAAATCTACCATCGCGCCTTGCAGGTCGGTCTCGAAAGTGGCGGCTGAACGGCCATCGCGTAGCTGTGCAATCCGGTCCTCGATGGCTTCGATGTTGAGGCTGTTAAGGACGCCCAACAATGCCTCGGCCTCATCGGTGTTCTGTTCGTTGCGATATTGGCCGATGCGAGCGGACTGATCGAGCCTGATGTAGGCCTCAATGGACGTGCATATCTTATCGAGCGCGCGGGTCTGCGTCGGCACATCCGCAAGATCGTGAGTTTGACCGCCATTCTGGATCGCGCGCAATCGATCAAGGGCGATCTCGCACCAGCTGAGGTGACGGTTGATCTCGTCCTGATGCTTGTAGTCGAGCTTGGCAAGCGTCTTGAGACTGCGCTCGCGCTGCTCGACCTCGGCAAGCCAGGTACTGGAGAACTCCACCATGTCACGCTGCATGTCAGCGTCAATGGCGAAGCGGTCGGAAAGCCGCGTCGCTGTTTCAAAAGCGCCTTCGTCCCGAGCCCGCTTGAGTGCCTCTGCTGGATCGAGGATTGCATTCTCGACGAGCGTGTCTCGCAGGGCCGCATAACGCAGATCGGGCTGCTCAAGCGCCTCACGCGCAGCAGCCGGCAGCAGATCGTGCTCGGCGGTAAGGGCTTCGTCGAGGGTGGAAAACGTATCATCGTCGTCGCCCTGCAGCGCGTGAAGCGCCTGCTTAATGCGACGGGTGATCCAAAGAGCCGTGGCCCGCGTTAGGGCATCATGGCTTTTTTCGCCTTCCTCCGTCAAACCCTGCATGGCCTTCTCCAGGCGGGACTGCAGGCTGCCGATGGTAGAGCGTAATCGCGCTTCGGATTTCTGGCCCTGAGATCCATCCCGCTCGGCCAGCTGCACCCATTCGGCCAAAAGATTGAGCGGTTCATCGAAGTGGCGCTGCAAATATTCGATTCCCTTGGGGTAGAGCTTTACATCGGACCGATTGATGGATGACGCAAATTCGACAGACCGATCTTCAATCTCGGATTGCGTGGACAGGTTCCTCAAAGCCTTTTTTGCAAGCTTTACCGCGTCCGGGGATGCAGCTTCGATGGCGGCTCTCGCAGCCCCGATCAGTCCGCTTTCCGATACGATGTGGTGCATGAAGGTTGTGGCGAAGGGCCAGCGCGAACTCTTATTTGCATTGCTGTTGCACCACTGGATGATCCGTGCGCTGAGGCGCTGCTTAAGGGGCACCCGCTGTGCTCCGGACAGCCTTGCAAGCTCGTCGGTGTCCGGCGGGAAGTCGTAGTCCAGCTGAGAGATCGCCTCGGTCACATGCTGAATGTGCTGACCAAGATTGCCGCGGCATAGATTCGAAAGCGTATCGCGAAATCCTGAAGACCGATCGAAAATCGCCGGCCCGATCAATGCGCCCAGGACCATGACAGAACTCAAATCGTCGAGATCTTCTCCGGTTGCGCGGCTGGCGATGGCGAGGAACTTTTGCGTGTCCGGGCCGTATTCGCGGTACTTGGCCCTACTGGCCGCTGCAATTTGCAGGGCGACCGATTTGATCGGCCAGCCTCGCCCTATCGCCTCAAATGCCTCTGCTGCGGCACAGGCAATGCCGACGAGGTTACGGTCGATAAGGTTTACGAGATTTTCGACCGGCAGGCCCGGCTCCACTACATGCTCGATCTCCTGGCAGTCGGTTTCCGTCGACGGATCCCCGGGGGCATCTTCGTGCGCAAAACCTGCTTCGTTCTGTTGGTCTTGTTCTATGACTGCCCAGGTTTCTGGATCGGAGGGAGACGCGTCGTCAGGATCACCGGCGCTAACCCACATGGCATCAGCCTCCACCGGGTCAGGTAGCTGTAGCACTGTCTTAAAAATCGACTTCATTTCGAGCGCCGGTACGTCGTCGGTCGATGGCTCGGAAGTGTTTTCCGGTTGGCTGACGCGCGCGTCTGGCTCCGTTCGGGCGGGTTCGTCCGGCGCCGCTTCTGCTCTTGCAATGACTGATGAATCTTGGACCAACACCGTCTCAGTTTCGGCGCTTGCTGCATCAGCGGTCTTTTGATCCCCTATGTCCACTTTAACGTCCTCGATCGCACTGCCGTCTGGGTCAGCGATCTCCTCGCAATCACTATGGCCATAATTCGAGGTCTGCCGGTCATCCTCCTCCTGCCCAACCTCTAAGAGGTTCGCGTGGCGCAGGTCCCTGGCACCGCTAACGGCGTCGCTGGCGTTTTCGATGAGGGTCTGTGCGACGAGTTTGCGCAGGTCGCCAGCTATATCATCGGAGTCGATCGCGACCTCGAACAGCAATGCGTCGAGAAGTTCGCGCATGCGCCTAGCGGCAGAGCGGGCTTGCCCGAGCGAGTCCCGGGCAGCGGCGGCCCGCGGCGCCAGTGTGCCAAGCGCAGTGAAGTCTTCTTGCGTTGTGGCCTCTTGGATGTTCTGGCGCAACTCGGCGGCAGTTTCCTCAAGCTCCAGAACTGCCATGTCCCGCGCGCGTACCGCAGCAATTAATCCTTCCGCCAGGAGGGTGGAGACTTTGGAAACCGCTTCATCCGAAATAGCCGCCGGGTTTGCCCTGATCGCAATTTTTTCGAGCTCACCCAGCACCAAGGTGCGGCGGGGAATGTTCAGCTTCGCGGACTGCTCTGCACCAATGGTCGCAATGCGTGCGATCATTTCGAAGGTGGCGGGCGCATCGCCTGCACCAATCCCTGCCGCAAGTTTGCGGAGAGTTTCGACAACATGCATGTGGAGGGTCTCTGCTTTGGCCTCGGGGTGCTTTTCGACCAAGATTTCGATCTGCTCGGCGTGGGAAATCCAGTCGTCGACCTGGCCGAGTTCCCCGAGATGCGCCTCGACTATCGTAGCGGGCGCATCGAAACAGAGGATGCGCAGTGCCTCGTGCTGCATGTCATCCGGCGCCTGACACTTGAGCCTGTGATAATAGGCCTCGATGGCATATTCGCAGAACGCTGCGACCGCGATATCTGCAGCCACCGGCGTCGTGCATATTTCATTCAGGCGATCATGCAGATCGGGACGCGATTTCAGCCGAAGCTTGCTCAGAGGAAGCCTTGAAACGATCATGCCCGACTTGTGCGACCTGTTGGTCTTGTGGCTGTGCTTGCCGTATCGCTTTTCGATCACGAATGTCTCGAGCATGGGAAGCACCCAAGGGCTGTCCTCTGCCCGAGACAGGATCACACGATAGACGGCTTCAGGATCGCGAAAGTCCATGTCGAGCCGCAGCAAGGATATGATCCCGCGCAGGTCCCTGGCAGTGAAGTGTCCCGCTTCAGCGAAGTAGGCGGGGGCATTCGGACAAATTTTAAGGATCGGAAGCGAGCCGAAAGCCTCGGGAGGGGTCCAGTCTTTGGCGAACCAGCTTGACATCACTACGCAGGCCGGAGCGGTGTCAGCTATTTGGATCACCTTCTTGCGGCCAAATGGGCTTAGTCCGGAGGGCGGGGTGTGATCCGTCTTGAGATCTTCTGGCATTCTGTCTGTCTTTCCTTTAGCTCAGGCGTCCCACTGGGGGTCGATGGTCAGTCCGGCATCAATGAGAATGGATTCAATCCATGCGAGGGTCGGGCGCCTTTCGAAGTCGAGCCAGAAACGCTGGTTTGAGTAGTCATTCAGGCAGCTTGTGCAACTGGTAATGCAGTCAGGGTTGACGCAGGCAAGGATTTTACGTGCTGCAAGCAGCAGATCGCGGGCTCGGTAGCCGTCTTCGTTCGTTAGCCTTGTCGCGTAGCCCGCGCCCCCGGATACGGAGTCGTAGATCACGACAACAAGGTGGCCATCAAGCCTCTGAACCAAAGCCTTAAGATCTCGTGGGTCGGTCTCTAGGAGATCGGCGGCACCGAGGCGCAACGCCTCCTGCAGAGTGCGGTCAAGACTGGCGCTCGTCGCGATTGTACCCCCCTGGGGTGTGCGCGGAACTCCGTCGAACAGAAGGCCGCGCACATCGGTTTCGAAAACATGGGCGAGATCGATGGGGTAGATCTGTTTTGAGGGATCAAAGCGACAGGCCTGGCCGCTACGCGGATTTGTGTGCTTGCCTAGAAAGGAGGGCTGCTGCCAGGCCCGTCCCGGACCATGGCCATGGACAGGCACCGCGTGCTCACAGAAATGGCACCAGGCAAAGCCACCGCCGTGCCGGCCGCGATTCACGGTAATAATGCGCCCGAGTTCGTGCTCGGGACGGTTCGAGCCGGGGGCATGGAAGGTCAGGATGCCAGGCAGATCGGTGGGGGTGTATTTCGACTGTGGCGCCTCGGTGAGCAAAAGCGCTTCGTCAGAGACAGTCGGGCGAATGCGGCTCGCCCCGGGGTCCCGGCCCTGTCCGTCCGAAACGGAGGTCAGAAAACTGTTCGGTCTGAGAAAGGATCGTGTCGCGTTCACCTTGGTGAACTGGGCATTGCATTGCTGACAGGTGGTTTCTGGATCCATCCCCTGAGGGGTGATTTGCGGAGACCGACAGGATTCGCAGACCCGGTAGCGAGCGCGTTCGATGAATGCGTCGTCGCCGGTGAACTTGGATCGCTTCGAGATCCCGTCGCTGGTCCAGACCCGCCCCCCGGCGACAACTTCTGCGCCCGGGGCATATTCCGAAATCCCGATCGATCCGTCTCGATCCAGTTCTAGGACTGCGGACTCTGCCGTCTGCCCCGCGGTGTTGAGAACTTCGAGAGAAACCGAGTGAACTGGGAAGGAATAGGTGGGAATGACCGCACGGCGAGACAGCTGGTCGATCATAAACTGGTTCAGATACAATCGCTGCTGGGTGCGTAGTGCATTCAGGGCGCGATCTATCTTTTGGAACTTCTCTGAGGCTGTCTTGTCAATGTCGGCGCGCTGGATTTCGAGATCGTCGATGGCCTCTTGCATGATTCCCCAGCGGCCCCAGGCATTTTCCGCAAAGCGCATGACCCTCTCGCGCATGACGCGGCGCAGACCTTCCTCGTCGAGACTGATGCCGGAAAGCTCGGAGGGAAGCCTATCGCCGAGGCGCGCCGCCGTTTGGATGTCGCGGGTGGACGCTGCGAGCCAGGCATCGAAATCCGCGGTGAACTGCAAAAGCGCGTCGGCGGTGAGGGCGTCGGAGAATACATCTCGTAGGCGCGGGGACCCGGGGCGGGTATAGTTTGCCAGCCTGTGCTCGAGAAAACGGGCCAGCAGCATCGAGATCTGATGCCTCTGGAAAAAGCCGGCATTGTCGAGGCTGAGATAGGGTATGATGGGTTGAGCTGCCAAGTATTCCGAAAAATTTTCGAACACGGCCCTGTCATATCGGCCGGACCGGGAGGTGGTAAGAACGATCGGGGCAACCTGTGCCCGCCGGCCAGCCCGGCCCGCCCGTTGCTGGTAGTTTGCAATGGAAGGTGGGACATTCTTGCACAGCACGCTTTCGAGATCCCCGAGGTCGACCCCCATTTCCATCGTGGTTGTGCATGATAGAAGATTGACTTCGCCTGCCTTGAAATCATCTTCGATGACCGAGCGCACTTCGCCGGAAATCGCTGCAGTGTGCTCGCGCGCGATGCCCATGCGCGGATGTTCACGGTAGCGCGCGACATAATGATTGCGCAGCGCCATATCGCTGCGGTCGGTCTCGGAAATCCTCTGCAGGTGCCCGTCGCACCCCATGGCCTGGCAGATGCCGGCCGTGTCGAACTGAGTACGGCTGCCACAGGAGAGACACTGGAAAAGCGAGACATCACGTCCGGGCACTACAAAAAGCCCGCGGTCGAATTTCAGGCCGCGCCCGACGCCATGTTTCGCGGTCATGGACCGCGGATTCTCGATGGCTTTCCAGAATTGGGTAAGCACATCGCGCACCTGGTTGTCGTCGATGGCGGTGCCGCAGGTGGTCGCCATCCTGCCAAGAAGTGCTGTGAATCTGTTCTGACGACCGGCGACCGGTAATAAGCTGAGGGGCAGGGTTGTGTGGGGGTTGCGTTCGCGCGTGACGCAGCGGGCCTGTTGCGCAGCAATGCGGGTCCAGATCGACTCGTCGGTGAGGTCGATCATGCCTGACTCCCGCTCGGCAATGGCCCGGTGTTCGCGGATCATCTTCAGAAGATACCGGACGTAACCTTCAGAATAATTCTGCATTGCTGCAGGCAGGGCCTGCCTAACCGCCTGCACGAGGTGCAGTATCTGATCGTAGTCAATGCCGATTAAGCCGAAGCCTTCGAGACTGAGCCGGCCGCGGCCGAAGACGGTGAACTCGGCGACGATTAGGGCCTTGAGGCGCAATAGCTCGTTGGACCCTGTTTCGATTTCGGGAAGAACGCCGGGACGGTATAGCCGCAGGCCATCGGCGCGAAGATCGCGTAGAACCGTCCCTACCAGATTGTCGATATCCATGCGCCCACCGGCCTCGATGGTGCGCAGGATCGAGCTACGCACGGCCTGCTCTCGCGAAGTTCGCTCGAAGAACGGAGCAAAGAAGGCGGCATCTTGGCGATTGTCCGAGAACACTAGGAGATTACGGGCTCCCATCGGCGGGTTAGTTCCGGTCTCGCGCGGTGGCATGGATTCCAGAAGCGCCTGGGAGGCAACGGCGGCGATGGCCTCGTCTCCCGGGCGCACTGTGGCGACCGGTTCATTGAAGCGACTCGAGCGATGATTGCAGGCCGCACAGCGCGACATGTAACGCGCGCCCTCGTCCGGGTCTTCCTGCAGCTCAATATTCTCCAGGGCCACGGCGCCTGCGTCATCGGCGTCCATTGGCATGCCAGTCAGAGGGTCTATGTAGAACATCTGTCCAGGATCCGCCGCATCGCCTTCGTCCTCCTCTTCCTCGGCGGCGACGCCGCCCGGCACCAGCCGTAGAAGACGGCGCAGACCGGCGCCGGCGGTTGGTTCTAGGGAGGTCGGGCCCTCCCATGCCTCAATGTAGGGCTCGCCGCAGTTGCGACAGACAAAGAGCTCGTATGCTGGACGATCATCCGAGCCTTTCTCTGCGCCGATGACGACTTCGCCCAGATTGTCCCGCTCGCCTGCTTTCAGCGTGATAGCGGTGCGGTCCGGGGCCCGGGAGATCAGATGGTAGCGCGCCGGCAACAGCGGGAAGACATGCGCATGGGTGCTGACAGCGAGGACACCGATCGAAATCAGTCCGACAAGGGCCGGGACAGCAGTGTCGTCGGAATCTGGGAAAAGGTCGCTCGCAATGACAGACATGGCGATCGCGCCGCCCTCCAGGAGGTGTGTAAGATGCTGGACTTCTTCGAAACCTGAAAGTTGCGAGATCAGTGCATCGCCAACCGACGCGCCATCATTGAGCGAGAGCTGCTGCAAGCCGAGCTGCTCGGCTTCGAAATTCCAGCCTTCGATGGTAAGTGGAGTATCGTTCTGGGTCGCTTCGCGGGCGATTTCTGCAAGCTGTGCAGCTTGCGCCCAGTGTTGGGGCGACAAACCACTTGGCGATGAAGGGCGATTGAGGCTCGGATGTGGCATCCGCTTCGCCGTGATCACTGCGCGCTCCCCCAGAAAGGGTTCGCCAAATAGGCGCGACGCAAAATCTGCCAATTCGCCCTTGCGCTTGGGGTCCAGCGAGGCGGACGTGCCGACGCAGCGCAGCTGGCCGTCAGGCAGTTCCAGATGCGCCTTAAGGCGCCGAAGCAGGAAGGCGACTTCGATGGCCTGGGCACCGGCATAGGTGTGGATTTCGTCGAGAACGATCCGCCTGAGGTCCGCGCCTGCCAAAAGCTGCCGGTTTGTCGGCAGCAAGAGGATATGCTCGAGCATGGCGTAGTTTGTGATCAGGATGTGGGGTGGCGTGGCGCGCATCTCCGCGCGCGACAACAGCCAGTTTTTCGGCACATCGGCGTCTTCACCGAAAGCCTCCACGAAACTCGGGCTGGATCGCAGGCGGGTGATTTCCTCGTCCCGCGTGGCGCGGGACTTTACCTGGCCGGTGTAGCGCCCGAGTGTGATGCCAGGATTGCCAAGATCGCGGAACAGAAGTTGCGCGATCCGGCCAAGCTGATCATTCGCAAGCGCGTTCAACGGATAGACCAGGATGGCGCGCACGCCCGGACGGCCGAGGTCGCCTTGCGACAGGATTTCCTCGATCATGGGATAAAGGAAGCTTTCGGTCTTTCCCGAACCGGTACCCGTGGCTACTAGGTAGTTTTCGTCGCGGCGGATTGCCTGTTCTTGGTGGGTGTGCAGGGGGCGCGTCCAGAGGCCTGGGCTGTTTCTCTCGAGGGATTGCCATGGGCCGCTCAGAGCACCTTCGTCTCTCAAACCCGAAAGGCTCTTGCCCTTCTCGAAGTCGGGCAGCGTCTCGACATAAGGCCCCTTCACGAAATCGAGGCTGCCGATCTTGCGACGCAGTTCCTCGGCCAGGCGGGGCGCACGAATTTCATTGATCGGAGAGGATGTCGCGATGAAGCGGGCAAGTGTGCTGTTGAGATGGGCGCGGAAGCGGTTAGGGTTCAGGATCGTCATGTATTCACCGCCTGCTGATGTAGGGCATGGGACCAGAGAGCCCGGAAATAGACAAAGAACTCGATTGCTGCACGCAGCATCATGGTCAGAACGCGTCCGATATCTGCGCGGGACAACCCGGTCCGGAACACGATATCGTTGACAAAAGCGTCCGAGCGTCTCTCGGCGCAGGCGCGAGCATAGCGCTCGACCTGTGCGGCGATGCGGGCCGGAACCGGATTTCCGCCGCCATTCGTGTCAAAGGACCTGATGTCGTCGAGCCCCTCAATGTGGGAGTCACTGATCACCTTCACGATGTTTCCTAGTGGGCCATCGGAAACGAGGTCGTGCAGATCGCTGTCCCGCAACCGGTGGCGTAGCGCGCGAAAGGCGTGCTGGAGCACCCCCACCCCGAATTCGGCTGGAATATCCGTGTCGGTACCGACCCGTTTCAGCCAATCGACAAGCGGCTTGTCGCCGTTCAGGGATGACAACGCATCGGGCGCCGTCATTGCGCTCATCCGCGCCAAGGGCGCCAGCCCCGAGTCATCGTGCAGTCCTGCAAAGGCTGTTGCCGGTGCCTCGAAAATCCAAGGGGCAACACCGACAAGATCGTGGCGCGGGGGCGCACCATCGGCGCGCACGACGTTAAGAACCGGTTTGATCGAGCCCGCCATCCGCGACACGCCGACGACATCGAAGGTCGCCTGGTAGGCCGGCATGAGGGCAGCGCTGAGCTGACCCGAGAGGGCTTCGGGCTCGGGCTGGGCCAGGAAGCGGGCGAGAGCGGTCAGAGTCTTTAGATCGCGGTTGTCCGCAGGTCCCGAAAGGCCGATCGCAACGCGGGTGCCATTGCCATCCGTCAACGGCACTAGGGCGCCACCCGGCACGCGCAGGTCAAACAGTATCCGGCTCGAGCCCGACCGGATACTGCGGTCGACCTCCACATCAACTCGGCCCGTAGCAGGATTTATCCGTGAAAAAATACCCGTCAGCGGCACTAGTTCTCCGGGGTCGTGATTGAAGCTGTAATCCCCTTCAATGACTTGGCCTGATACGGTTTCGATGCGGGCCCGAAGCCCGGTCATCGGGCGCCGCGGCGCTAGGGAGAGGCGGATCGTATGGTCGTCCTCATCGAGAGTGAGGTCTGCGAACCCGTGCACTCTGTGCAGCCGAGCGAGAATGTCGACACGCCCGTCCCGCCGCCGTACGGCGATGCGATCGTCTCCGCCAGGGCCGGGTTCGAGTTCCGAGGCCGGGATCTCGATCACGTTTCTCTTGAAGAAGGGTCGCCGCTTCTCAACGCCGAGAATAAGCAGGCTTGCATCACGATCTTGGGACCTGAGGGTCAGTGTGTCGTGCCTGTTGTCTGGCCCGAGCAACAGAATCTTGCCTCGGGGAACATATACCCGGTCGCCCGGGAGAATCCGGCAGTGCCAGAGCTTCTCGCTGCGCGCGGCGAGGGCAAATTCACGGACGCGGTCAGCGTCCTTCAGTCCAAGGATGGGAACCTCGACGTCAGACCTCGGATCGATGGAAAGCTTGTCGCCCTCTATGCGAAGTCCGCCGCTGCGGGCCGCATTAAAGTTTCCGGGCAGACGAACCCCTGCGATCTCCGATACTGGTGTGGCGACACCCGGCCAAATCCAGCACCGGGTAGAGAGTTCGGCGCGCGCCTCGAGGTCTCCGGCTGCACCAGGGGCGAGGATGTCGAAGATGACCTCGCATGGATCGTTGGGTTGGGACAGGCCGAGTGTGGAAAGGTCGACCCTTGCGGAGCCATCTTGGGCCACCGAAAGGTTCATATAGCGGACTATGTCGCAAAAGCGTGCCCTAACTATCCGGCTTGCACCGCCAATCTCAGGGTTGATGTGCACGACCAGTGCGGCGTCAGAGGCGTAGAGGGCGCGCCCGCCATCGCGGCCGAGCACAACTCCGTCAAGCCAGATTGCATTTTCCTGCGGCTTGAGCAAATGCAAGTCGCCTCTGCCCTCGAACTCGAGGGTTTCATTCGGGGCGATCCAAGCGGCCTTGATGGCTGGATCTCTCGTCGGAATGGCTGCTCCAAAAGATGGGCTCGTAAAGTCGGACCGCGACAAGATCAATAGGTTTTCCGCAGGCACATCGAGGCTTACCTGGTCCGCATCAACGCGGGCGAAGCAGGTGCCGCTGTCAGCATCGAATACGAGTACTTCGTCCCGACTCGGAGCAAAGGGGACCTCCTGACGGATTGTTCCTGCACTCCAAGATATCTTTTCCGGCCATGGTGCGGGCACCCGGAATTTCTGTCCTGCTGGCATCCTGGTGGGGAAAGCACCTAGACGCATCGATTGTTGAAGCCGCGATGGCTCGGCCTCCAAACCGAGATCATCGCTGAGCCAGAGAATCCGCGGAGGACCGATAATGTCGGTCCGACTGCGCCCATGCATCTTCGCGGCCCGGTCATAGGCAGAGAAAAGGTGCGTCTCGGACTCGCCACGGGCAGGTTTTCCTTGGCGCCATGCTTCGAACTGGCGCGCGCAATGCGCTGATGTGTCGAATTGCACGGTTTCCCTGAGCCGCGGTAGATTGGAGCATCGCTCGTCCACGGCGCGCCGCTGCCAGCTGCGCGCGGCCAAGGTATCCTCGATTGCCGGCGGTCCGATTTTGAGGGCCGCATCCACGAAGGCTTGCGCTAGGTCCCCATGGCGGGCGCGAGGAGGTCCCAGCGGCGCAAAAAACAGGGTGCTCGGGTCATTGCCGTGGACGGGAAGGCCTATCTTTCGTGCTGCCCTGCGGAAATCGCTCTTGAGGGCATCGCGAGAAACCACGTCGGAATAATCTTCGCCTGTAAACCGGCTGATATGGAGATAGACATCCGATGTCGTCGCCCCGTAATTTCTCGAAAGTGGATAGAGAACCGCCCAGACCGCGAGAGTCGGGCTGCGAGCGAAGAGGACTTTCAAGCGTACTTTACGCACCATGGCTGTTGCTGCTTCGAGCAACGGTGCTGGCAGGTGGAGATCGGCGATGAAAGGAGTTGAGAAATGTCCAGTCCAGGCTGCTCTGAATGCGTCCTCGATATCGGATACAGGATCAGGATTTACGATTCTGGGCCCCTTTTCAACTGAAGGACAAGCACCGATACTGTGGCCTGATACGGCCACAATACACTCCTGAGTAGTAGAAATTCTAGACATGATTTCGGACTTTTTCTCCAGTATTTCTTTTACAAAGGGTGCCATCACGATTGTGCGATGCAATTGGAAGGTTGTTATAAAACTGCATCAAGGGATCAGACTCCAAAGCGTGTACCTCCGAACTCTTAGAGGCCTAGTTTCAGGCTGCGTTGGCCTTGCCAAGCGTATCAAGAAGCGCCCGCAGGTTTCGCGCACCTCTGTCGTTCGTTCCCGGTGTGGCGAAAGTCCGCTTCTCGCCCACCAAGTCGATCACCGCTCCCAGTCTCGCTCCCCTGATCTAGCAGGCTGCGATGCCAACCGCTGCTCAGCATGCCTTGCCTCTTTCAACGTCATCCCAAACGCCACATGCGACTTGGCTGCCGAAACAACCGCGCGCGCGATCCACGTCCGTTGGCCCGCATCCTCGAAGTCACCATTCAGCGCATCCGTCCGCCCGTTAGCGAGTTCCGCCACAACCCCTTTGCCGTACCGATGGCGCAGCTCGTCGGCGAACCGCTCCGCATGCGCATCACCCCGGAACTCAACCTTGCCATCCGTCTGCATGATGCGGCCCATCGACCCGAGGGCACGCAGCAACCGATCATTTTCCGGTGCCACATCATGTTCGCGGGCATGCTCGAGTAGCTTGGCTGCCGCTTCGTAGAAGCCTTCAAGATCATCGACGACCTTCCGACTCTGCTCCGGATTGCGAAGATCGGCATGCCGCCGCCCAGACAGGACCAACATATCACGGCGCACCCAATCGCGTTCTTCCCAGGCATTGGCGGCACCCGTTTCCAGCCGCTCGGCCATCCGGTCACTGCTGAGACCCAAGGTCATTGCTTTGCCGACGATGTCCGCTTTCAGCCGGTCGGCGACACCTGGCTGCAGATCAACGGCCTCCCTACCCTGTATCAGGCAATCACCCTCAAGTCCCGTTCCATAGAGTTTGGTCTGCGGCAGCATCTGCAAAAGTTGCGCACCTCTCGCGTCACCCAAGCCTTTGGCGATATCGATAGCATAACCATAAAGCTCGTCCCGCATTTCCTTGCGCTCGGCGAAAGGCACCTTGCGGATCTTGCCCTCGGCCTCTGCCATCCATCCGCTGAAGTGCCGATCCAAATCGGCCCGCTCTGCCGTCGCAGCATCGCCGGGAAACGGCTGCAACATCCCACCCCGCCGCAGCACCTCTTCTGCCTTGGCGATCTTATCACCAATCTCGGGCAAGCCCGTCAGTGCCGCCACATGTTGCAGACTGCGCATCACATCCGCTGTGCGCGCCATCGTCGCCAAGGCATCCTCCAGCGCCTTGCCCTCACGCGGCCGTTCCTCGGGCGCACGACCTTCAACCCGCGCCCGCTCGATCTCTGCCCGCGACGGCCCATAGGTCAGCAACCCACGCTCGGCGCGCGAAGTGGCATCCAAAAACACGCCCTCCTCGGCCGCAATCTCCACCATGCGCTCCTTCATGACCTCCAGATTGAAGGCATGCTCCTTGGCCATGAAGAACCAACTGTCGTTCACCGTGCCCCGGTTGTTGACGACCATGTGGACATGCGGGTGGGCCTTGTCGGTGTGCAGGGCCGCCACGTAGGACCAGACATCGTCCTGATGCTCGCCCGACTGGAACATCTCAAAAGCCCAGGCCTCAGCGATCAGCTTGGCCTTTTCCGGCCGCACATGGGATGGGAAGCTCATCAAGAGATGGGTGGTGTGCCCATTCTTCGGCGAGCCACGCCAGTCCTCGACCCAGTCGTCGACGATGTCATTCCGCTCATCTATGGTCAGACCCTTAGCATAGGCATCCAGCACGACCCCGTTGCCGAAGATCGAGGCCGACTTTGAGAAGAGGTAGTCCATCTGGGCGGCCAGCTCCTTGGCGTTCGCCGTCCCGCCCTTGCCGATCTTCTTCAGCACCGCTGCGTTTGATCCCAGCGAGAACCGCCACAGCTGGCTGGCCCGAGTCGAGAAGCTGAACCCGCGCTTGGGCGAGGACGAACCGCCCGCCTTCACCCTGCCCTGCTGCGGCCGCAGGAAGTTGATCTCCCCAAGAACGGCCTCTGCAACCCCGATGGGACGCGAGCCAAGCTTAACCATGACGCGCGCCCTCCTGAGTTTCTACAAATTTCCGGAACAGCGCCACGCCTTGCCGCCGGCGTTCGGCGATGATCTGGCTCAGCGCCTTCGCCACCATCGGCAGCGACCGGCGCAACTCATCCACCGACGCCCACTGCGCCTTGACCATCGGTGCCCGGCCCCGGTTCGCAGCCAGGGCAATCTGGTTCACGTTGGTGCCGATCTTACCCAACTCATAGCGGATTTCCTCCAGCTTGGCGCTGTCCTCCCGGCTGAACTCGAGGAAACCTGAGGCCATCCGCACCACCGACCGCACCCCGTCAGAGCGGGATTTCGCGCCAAGCTGGGTGCAGAGCGTATCGAAGGCATGAAGTTCTTCGGCGGGCAAACGACAGCTTACGACCTGGCCTTTGTCCTCCGACCGAGGCCGTCCGCGCCCAGCACCTTGCTGCACTGCAGAATCAGCAACTTCATTGCCAACACCCGCCAAAACCGTGGACCGCGACTTAAGGCTTTTTCCGCGAGGGTCTGATTTTACCGCCAACTTCTGCCACCGATTATTTGTAGACACATCGCATTTCCTGCCACTCTTCCTACCCCTTCCTTCACTCCCCTTTCAAGTGCAATCTAAGCGCGATTTATGCCCTTGCAGATTGTGCTGACCTTGGGTAACTCCCCCGCCACCGAACGCGTTTCGCTGATCGCCGAATGCACAAGGGAAAGACGGGGAGGCCAAACTTCGAGGCCCTTGGCAACAAAGGGATTCCTCGGTGGTTTAGCGGTAACGCCTTGTTTTGTTTGAAGTGTGAACCCAGCCTGTTGGTGTTGTGGGTTCGGAGAAAGGAAGTGTGGGATGCGGTTTGTGGCATCAGGGATGTGTGTTCAGGATTGCGCCTTGGGATACACGCATTGCGCGATCAGATAAAAGACATACGCATCCAGTAATCAGACAAATGATTAAAGAGATACGCCTTGCGCAATAGGATTTGCGCGAGCCGTTTTATAATATCCGCAGTGTGGATTCAGACTTACGCGATATGAATTAGGATAAAAGATTTCGGCGTTCGGAATTAAGCGAAACGCAGTCAGACAAGTGAGGAAGGTGGTATGGGTTACGGGATACGTGTTGTGCTGGTGATGAACCGCAAGGGGGGATCGGGCAAGAGTACGCTCTGCCGCGCCTTGGCCTCTGCCGCTGTTGCACGAGGTGAGACGGTGACGATTTTCGACACTGACAGTTCGAGGTCCTGTCTGAAGTGGATGCAGGCGGGTCAAAAGCTGGGGAACTGGTCACCCTTGGTTGAAGTGATCCACACGCTGGACGCTCACCGGGTAGCTGAGGCCATTAACCAGATTTACGAACAGCGCGATCAGGAACACCTGATCCTGATCGATACCTTTGGCGGCGGGTCAGAGGCACAGGATGTTCTGGCCGTTGCAGCCCACCGGATCATCTGCCCGATGATGTTGTCACGCGGCGATCTCAACGAAACGCTTGAGACGGCGAGTTGGTATTTGAAGTTGCGCGGACGGGTCGAAAAGCCAGACGAGCTTGCAGGGTTTTCTGTGACGCTCAGCCGTGTGCCAGTTCGGGTGTCGGAGACAGAGCGCGCCGTGGCGGAAGAACTGTTCCAGTCCCTGCCCGCCCTTGAGGCCTATCTGGGTTCTCGCAGTGCTTATGGCCGAATGGACAATGAAGGGTTGCTTGGGGTGATCGCGGACAAGACGTCCAACCGCGCACTTGCTGCCCACATCCAGAATGCCGTGAAGGAGGCAGGGGACCTTCTGGAGGAAATCGACCAGCTGATCCTCTCACCGGCGGAGGTAGCATGATGGCAGCACGTAAGGACATGATGCGGATTATCCGGCAGGACGCGGGGTTTTCGGCAAAGCTCGGGTTTGGCGAATTTGCAGGTGCCGGTTCGAAAGATGAAACACCCGACGAAGTGCATCCGGCTTCGGGTGAGGTAGTGTCGGTGGTGAAACCCAGTGCTTCGGCTGTCGAGATGGTCGGTCAATCAACTGGCATCAACGCTGACCTCGATAAGCCGCGACACGGCGTCCAAGTAGAAGCCCGGAAAGAGAAAGCGGGCCAAGGCGCTCGGACAAGGGCGCCGATGAATTCTGTGGATACTGCTGTTGGGACAGCGCGCGGGCAAGTCGTCTATGTCGCCGTTTCGCTCACAACTCGGCAAGCACGCTTGGCAGAAGCTTGGGCAACTGCGGCGCGGTGTAGCGTGCAGTTTCTAATCCGCCGCGTCGCCCAAGGCCTGCGCGAGGACGTCTTCGACGATTGGGAACGCGACGGCATGCCGGACGTCGATGAACCCCGTGGATCGCGCGGCAAGCACCCGACCAGCGTGACATTCACACTGCGGCCGCAGTTCGCGGCAGCACTTTCCAAACAGCACGATCCGCTCGGCATCGTCGGTCTTGGGCGCGTGATGGGGCCTGCCTTCAGAGCGCGGTTTCAAATGGCCTTCGACGAAGCCCTAGCCAAGGCGAGAATTCAGATGACAAACGAGGGAGATAAGAAATGACCAGCACAAAAGCCCCTGCCCTCGAGCGGACTATCCCGCCGTCTGAATTTGACATCGGCACACCCGTCGAATGGATGGTCGATCCAGATCGGCGCGAGACGATCCTCGGAGTGACCTATGAGTTCAGCCAAACTGGCGAGCGCAAGACCGTCTGGTACACGCCCAACAAGCGGCGGGCAAAGAAAGCCTTGGTATTGTCTGAGTTGACCCAAGCCTGATTGAGTTTGGCGGGGTGCGGCTTGGCCCGCCGTCTGCTTCCGAGCTGGCTTTCGCGCCAGCTCGCTGGGGCAACGAAGAGACCCGGCGGCTTGCGCCACCGGGTCTGATCTGCGGGGTGTCAGCCCGCGAACTGATCCTCGCGGT
>CAMBWO010000035.1 GCA_945871285.1 Pseudorhodobacter antarcticus
GAGCCCCGTCGCCGCCCCGGCCAGCGCGCCAATCGTGCCGACATCCCATTGCCGGCGCAGCGCCAGGGCCAGGTTATCCTCCCACACCCGGCGGCGGCTGGGCTCCAGCACCAGAGACTTCACCGCCCGCATATTGTGCAGCGTTTCAACCAGATGGGCCTGCCGTTCCCCCTCGGCCGCGTACAGCGCATTCAGGCGGCGGCGGAATGTCGGCAACAGCGCCCCGATACATCCCGCAATCGCCAGTGCAAAGCCCAGCACAATCACCGTCAAAGGCCCGCACAGCAGGGCCAAAATCCCCAGCAGCAAGGGCAAAAACGCCGCATCCAGCAGCGTCTGAAACAACCGCCCCGTCAAAAACGCCCTGATCTTTTCGGTCTGCTGCATATGCCGCGTCATCACCCCCGAGGGCGTAGTTTCAAACACCGACAGGGGCAGCGCTAAAAGATGCGCAAAGGTCCGCGCGCCAATCAGCGCATCCACCTTGCCCCCCGCAATCAGCATCAATCTTTGCCGGACATAGGCAAAACCCGCATCAAACAGCGCCAACACCACAAATATGCTGACAATCGCAAACAGCGTGTTCCACGCCTGATGCGCAATCACCCGGTCAATCAGCACTTGAAACAACAAAGGCAAGGCAAAGCTGATCAGATTGCCCGCCACCACCGCCAGCGCAACCCCCGCCAGCAACCCCGACTGCGTGCGCAGGGCCGGCAGGAACCATGACAGGCCAAACTCCGTCGGCTCAAACGTCCCCTCGGCCTTGCGCTGCACCAGCAGCAAACGCCCCGACCACCGCGCCAGAAACTCGGGCATCGGCATCATCTGCACGCCCGCCCCCTCTTGCGCCGGGTCCAGAATGGCGGCCACCGGGCCGGTATCCGGGGCCATGGTGACAATCAGGATGACCCAGGACCCGTCCTTCATCGGCACCAGCGCCGGATAGGCCGACCCCAGACCCGCCGCCGTGGCCCAGGTGCAGCGCCGGATCAACCGCGTGCGAAACCCCGCCCGCGCCAGCGAGGCCGTGACCGAAGGCAGCAGGTCAACCTCGCCCAAACCCGGCAGTTCCTCGGGTTTCAAGGCAACGCCATGGTGCGACGCAATCAGGAATGTCGCCCTCAGGGCCGACATCTGGTGCTGACGGGCCGCCAAGTCCTGGGCAAGTTTCGGGTCTGACATCGACATGGCCAACCCTTGCCGCAACTAGATTAACGCCGCGTGAAAATCCCAAGGATCGGCCCCATCAAACCGCAAATCGCGACCATACCAAGGCAAATCACGGCCAAAGGGTGCCGATGTTTCGCGATGCCCGCCCAACGGAAACAACGGCCGCGACTGTTTCCTAAAATTCAACAGAAAATTTTCAAGGCCCCGGTTGTGCCCAAATGTTGTCCAATTCCTCCCCTACCTGCTGCCCCCAACGCGACTTTCCTCAGCAAACATCAGACATGGAGATACCTATGCCCGTCATTTCAGGAACCCCCGGCAACGATCCGGTGGACGGCACCACTGGCCTTGACACGCTCTTGGGCCTTGCCGGTGACGATACGCTGTTCGGCTCGGCTCTGGCCGATGTCATGGACGGCGGGGATGACACGGACACGGCGGATTACGGCACCTCGGGCAGCGGCGTCACGGTCAGTCTGGCCGGGGCTGTCGGGATCGGCGGCGATGCGGCGGACGATACCTTTGTGTCCATCGAAAACCTGTCAGGGTCGGGCCTCGCCGATGGTCTGACCGGCAACACCGGTGCCAACATCCTGACCGGCGGCGCGGGCAATGACACGCTGAACGGCGGTGACGGCGCGGACGTGCTGAGCGGCGGCGACAATGACGACTGGCTGGTGGGCGGAGCGGGCAACGATTCGCTGGACGGCGGTCTGGGCTTCAACACGGCCGATTACACCTCGGCCACGGGTGCCGTGCGCGTCAACCTGACGACGGGCCTGACCAGCGGGGCGGCGGGCATCGACACGCTCGTGAACGTTCACGCCATCATCGGGTCGGCCTTCAACGACAGCCTGACCGGCGACGGCGGCGACAACATCCTGGTCGGCGCCGCCGGGGCCGACACGCTGAACGGCGCGGGCGGCATCGACCTTGCCGATTACACCAGTGCCGACGGCGCCGTAAAGGTCAACCTGACCTCGGGCACCGGCATCGGATCGGTCGCCCAAGGCGATGTTCTATTGGGGATCGAGGATGTGAACGGGTCCGCCTTCAACGACTCGCTGACAGGCGATTCGGCAGACAACGTCCTCAGCGGCTTTGGCGACAATGACAGCCTGCTGGGCGGGGCCGGCAATGACACGCTGGACGGCGGCGCAGGTTCGGATCTGATGACGGGCGGCACGGGCGACGATCTGTACATCGTCGACAGCAGCAACGACCGCATCTCGGAATCCTCCAGCAACGGCGGCACGGACCAGGTTCTGTCGACCGCCACCTACACCCTGTCACTCGCGGTCGAAAACCTGACCCTGCTTGGCACCGCCAACATCGACGGCACCGGCAACAGCAGCGCCAACATCCTGATCGGCAACGTCGGCAACAACACCCTGTCGGCCGGCAACGGCAATGACTCGCTCACCGGCGATGCCGGCAATGACACCCTGAACGGCGGCGCCAACCTGGACACCATGGCCGGCGGCGATGGCGACGACGTCTATTTCGTCGACAACCTGCTGGACGTCATCACCGAGGTGGGCGCCACGGGCGATGACCTTGTCAACGCCTCGGTCGACTGGACCCTTGCAGCCGAGTTCGAGGACCTGACTCTGCTCGGCACCACCGGGGCCAGCGGCACCGGAAACGGCCTGGCCAACATCCTCAACGGCAACATCGGCAGCAACCTGCTGCAAGGCCTGGGCGGCGACGACACGATCGTCGGCGATCTGACCGACAGCACGCTCAAGGGCGGCAATGACACGCTGGACGGCGGCTCGGGCGTCAACGTCCTGTTCGGCGGCCTTGGCAACGACACCTACCTTGTCACCACCGGCTTTGACCTGATCCTCGAAAACCTTGACTCCGGAAATGACACGGTGATCAGCACCCAGACCCATAGCCTGAGTTCGGGCGTCGAAAACCTGATCCTGACCGGCGTGACGGACCTCGCAGGCGCTGGCAACGAACTGGCCAACGTGATCACGGGCAACGATGGCAACAACGACCTCAGCGGCGGCTTCAACACCGACACGCTGTCGGGCGGCCTTGGCAACGACTCCCTTGACGGCGGCTTCGGGGTGGATTCCATGGCCGGCGGTGCGGGCGATGACCTCTACCTTGTGGGCGACGCGGCAGATCAGGCGATCGAGGGCTCTGACGCGGGTCTCGACACGGTCCTGACCACCGTCGATTATACCCTTGGCTCGAACGTCGAAGACCTGTTTGCCACCGATGAATTCGGCGACATCGACCTGACCGGCAACACCCGCAACAACGTGATCGGCGGCAACCACGGCGCCAACCTGCTGTCAGGCGGCTCGGGGGCCGATACGCTGCTGGGCGATGACGGCGCAGACACGCTGAACGGCGGCACCGGGGTCGATTCCATGACCGGGGGCGCCGGGGGCGATCTGTATTTTGTCGACCAGGACCTGGACCTGACCATCGAGGTTTCGGGCGAGGGCACCGACACGGTGTCTTCGCTGATCAGCTGGACCCTGGCGGAATTTGTCGAAAACCTGGTTCTGACCGGCACCTCGGGCCTGTCTGGCACCGGCAACGGCGATGCCAACACAATCACCGGCACCAGCGGGGCAAACCTGCTGTCGGGTCTGGGCGGCACGGACATCCTGAACGGCGGCGACGGCCACGACACGCTGAACGGTGGTGGCGGCAATGACAGCATGACCGGCGGCACCGGCAATGACACCTATCAACTCAGCTCCGCCGACGACATCATGGTCGAGGCGGGTGACGCCGGCACCGATACCGTCCTTGCCGGCTTCAGCTTTACCCTGGCCACCAACTTCGAAAACCTGACCCTGACCGGCCCCGACAACACGGACGGCACCGGCAACACCGTCGCCAACGTGATCATCGGCAACGCCGGCACCAACGCCCTGAACGGCGATGGCGGCAATGACACGCTGCTGGGCGGCGATGGCGACGATGCCCTCAACGGCGGCACCGGGGATGATGCCATGGCGGGCGGCAAAGGCGCCGACAGCTATGTCGTGGACAGCCTGCTTGACACCGTCAAAGAGGTTTCGGCCAAGCAGATCGACACCGTCACCTCGTCCGTCAGCTTCACCCTGGCCTCCTATGTCGAAAACCTGATCCTGACCACCGGCGCGATCGACGGCACCGGCAACTCGGCCGCCAACATCCTCGACGGCACCTCGGGCATCAACCTGCTCAAGGGCATGGGCGGCAATGACACGATGGGCGGCGGCGCAGGGGCCGACACGCTGGACGGCGGCACCGGCAACGACAACATGACCGGTGGCAATGGCAACGACGTCTACATCGTGAACTCGCTGACCGATATCGTGGACGAAACCGCCAGCACCGGGCGCGACCGCGTCGAAAGCTCGGTCCACCACACCCTGGGCACCAATGTCGAAGACCTGACCCTGACCGGCGGCAACCGCCTGAACGGCACCGGCAACGCGGCGGCCAACGTGATCGTGGGCAACACCGACACCAACCGGCTGACCGGCCTGGATGGCGATGACACAATCACCGGCGGCACCGGCGCGGATCGGTTCATCTTCACCAGCCTTGACAGCGGCACCGACACGATCACCGACTTCAACGGTCTGGTGTCAGGCGTGGCCGAGGGCGACCTGCTGCAATTCGCAGGTACCCTGCTGGTGGGCGAGTTTGCCTATCTGGGCACCGTGGCCTTCAATGGCGGCTCGGCAAACTCCGAAGCGCGGATGGAGGCAGGGTCGCTGTTCATGGACTTTGACGGCGACGGCACCACCGATCTGACGATCCTGATGACCGGCCTTGTCACCGAAGAACAGCTTCTGGTCGAAGACTTCATCTTCGCCTGATCGCCTGATCCCTGCCCCTTGGAAAAGGCCGCATCCCCCGGGGTGCGGCCTTTTTGCTGCCTGCGCACCCCACGGCAATCTGGACAGGGGCGTCACAGCGTGTAGTCTTGCCCGGACGGGACAGGCCGCAAGAGCCTGCCCATGTTGCCAAATCAACGTGAACCGGAGGACTTTATGGATCGTCGTTCATTCTTGACCAAAGCCAGCGTCGGGGGCGTGGGTGCCGCCCTTCTGGCCACCCCCGCCATCGCCCAGTCCAACCCCAAGGTGACCTGGCGGATGACCTCGTCCTTCCCCAAGTCGCTGGATACGATCTATGGCGGGGCCGAGGTTTTGTCCAAAATGCTGTCCGAGGCGACCGACGGCAATTTCCAGATCCAGGTCTTTGCCGCAGGTGAACTGGTCCCCGGTGGCGCCGCCGCGGCCGATGCCGTCTCCGCCGCCACGGTCGAGGCGTGCCACACCGTCGGCTATTACAACTTCGGCCAGGACCCGACCTGGGCGCTTGCCGCCGCCGTGCCGTTCTCGCTGAACGCCCGCGGCATCAACGCCTGGCATTATCACGGTGGCGGGATTGACCTTTATAACGAATTTCTGGCCCCCAAGAACATCGTGGCCCTGCCCGGCGGCAACACCGGCGTGCAGATGGGTGGCTGGTTCCGCAAGGAAATCAACACCGTGGCCGATCTTCAGGGCCTGAAATTCCGCGTTGGCGGCTTTGCCGGGGCGGTGCTGTCCAAACTCGGCGTCGTGCCGCAGCAAATTCCGGGCGGCGACATCTATCCCGCGCTGGAAAAGGGCACGATCGACGCCGCCGAATGGGTCGGCCCCTATGATGACGAGAAGCTCGGCTTCTACAAAGTCGCGCCCTACTACTACTATCCCGGCTGGTGGGAAGGTGGCCCGACCGTCCACTTCATGTTCAACAAGGCGCAGTATGACGGCCTGAGCCCGGCCTATCAGTCGCTTTTGCGCACCGCAGCCCGCGCCGCCGATGCCGACATGCTGCAAAAGTATGACTACAAGAACCCCACCGCCATCAAGTCCCTGGTCGGTCAGGGTGTGCAACTGCGCCCCTTCAGCCCCGAGATCCTGCAAGCCTCCTTCGCCGCCGCGAACGAGGTCTATGCCGAGATGGAGGCCACGAACGAGCCCTTCAAGAAGATCTGGTCCTCGATCAAGGCCTTCCGCAACGACTACTATCAGATCATGCAGGTCGCCGAATACAACTATGACACCTTCATGATGATCCAGCAGCGCGACGGCAACCTGTAACCCGCCGCCCACGAATGCCACCCCCGCCGGCTTACCGGCGGGGGTTTTTCTTTGCTCAGGGCGCCGGGGCCGCGTCGATCTTGGGCGGCGTGGACAGCAACCCACCGCCCAGGGGCGCAGGCTCTGCCGTCCCGCCCAACCCCGCACCCAGGCCGCCAAGCCCGCCCAATCCCCCACCCAACCCCGAATCCGGCGTGGTAAAGGTGACGTTGGACGTGTCGATCACCGGCCCCTTGTAGTGCATCACCATCTGCGGGAACGCGATCACCACCGCAATCATCACCACCTGGATGATCACAAACGGCACCGCCCCCCAATAAATCTGCCCCGTCGTCACCGGTGCCATCATCCGCCCCGTCACCCGGTCGGGATAGGGCAGCTTCGGCGCCACCGACCGCAGATAAAACAGCGAAAACCCGAACGGCGGATGCATGAAGCTGGTCTGCATGTTCACCCCCAGAATGACCCCGAACCAGATCAGGTCAATGTCCAGCGCAATCGCCGCAGGCGCCAGCAAGGGCACGATGATGAACGCCAGCTCAAAGAAATCCAGAAAGAACGCCAGCAGGAACACCAGCACCGACACCGCAATCAGGAACCCCAATTGCCCACCGGGCAGCGACGTCAGCAGATGCTCGACCCAGATATGGCCGTTCACGCCGTAAAAGGTCAGCGAAAACACCCGTGCCCCGATCAGGATGAACATCACGAACGACGACAGCCGCGTCGTCGCGGCCAGCGCCTGCCGGATCACCGTCATGTTCAGCCGCCCCTTGGCCGCCGCCAGAATCAGCGACCCCACCGCCCCCATCGCCCCGCCCTCGGTCGGCGTGGCGATCCCCAGAAAGATCGTTCCCAGCACCAAAAAGATCAGCGCCAACGGCGGCACCAGCACGATGATCACCTGACTGGTCAGCCGCGACATCAGGTTCACCCCCAGCCGTCGGTCCAACAGGGCCGCCAGATAGATCACCACCACCGCCAGCGCCGCGCCCAAAATCCCCGCACTGTCGCCATGCGCCGCGCTGAAATACCGCGTCGCGCCATAAGACAGCGCCACCCCCGCCAGCGTCACCACGGCCAGCGAGGTCACCCCCGTGCCCAGCGTCCGCGCCTCCTTGGGCAGCGCCGGCGCCCAGTTCGGCCGCAGCAGCGTCACGATCAGCACATAGGCCACGTAAAACGCCGTCAGCACCAACCCCGGAATGATCGCGCCCTTGTACATGTCGCCCACCGACCGACCCAACTGGTCCGCCAGGATGATCAGAACCAACGACGGCGGAATGATCTGCGCCAAGGTCCCCGACGCCGCAATCACCCCACTCGCCAACCGCCGGTCATAGCCATAGCGCAACATGATCGGCAACGAGATCAACCCCATCGCAATCACCGACGCCGCCACAACCCCCGTCGTCGCCGCCAGCAAGGCCCCCACGAAAATCACCGCATAGGCGAGGCCCCCGCGCACCCGGCCAAACAACTGGCCCACCGTCTCCAGCAGATCCTCGGCCATGCCAGACCGCTCCAGCACGATCCCCATGAAGGTGAAAAACGGAATGGCCAGCAGCGTGTCGTTCTGCATCACCCCCCAGAACCGCTCGGGCAACGCATACAGCAGCGGCCAGTCCAGCGTGATCTGCCCCGCCGACATCGGCGCCAGCCACACCCCGATCACAAAGAACACCAGCCCATTGGCCGCCAGCGAAAACGCCACCGGATAGCCCAGCAGCAGGAACACGACCAAAGATGCGAACATGATCGGCGCCATGTCCATCGCGATGATTTCCATCATGGCTTGACCCCCTTGGCAATCGCCTCGGCCAATTGCTCACCTTCCAACTCGGCCGCCTGATGCGCCGACACGAACGGCGTCGGGTCGTCCATATGCCCCGTCATCACCGCGATCTTCTTGATGATCTCGGACACCCCCTGCACCGTCAGCAGAACAAACCCCGCCAACAGCAAAAACTTCGCCGGCCACAGGATCAACCCGCCCGAATTGTTGGAATATTCACCCGTCGCAAAGGACCGCAAGGCATAGGGCAACAGATAGAAATCCATCAAGATCACAAAGGGCATCAGGAAAAACACATGGCCAAACAGGTCGATCCAGTGCTGCACCCGCCGCGAAAACGCGCCATAGACGATGTCGATCCGAATATGTTCATTCTGCCGCAACGTATAGGCCGCCGCCCCCAGAAAGGCCGCGCCATACAGATACCACTGCGCCTCCAGATAGGCATTGGATGACACGTTCAGCGTCTTGCGGACAATCGCGTTGCCCGCACTCAGCAGCACCGCCACCAGGATCAGCCAGCCCACCGACTTGCCGATCCATTCCGCCACCGCGTCAATCGCCCTCGCGACACTCAGCAATCCTTGCATCCGCCACCCCCCGGTTCAGACCCCAAGGTGGCGCAGTTTGCCAAACCGGTCAATCAGCGATGCGTCAGCGCCATCCCCATTCTGCCGCTAGGTCAAGACACGCCGCCGCCGTCATCACACCGTCATAGGCGCCCGGCACCCTGATGCAGGCCGCAGCCGTCGCATGGGCCAGCGTCAGACAGGCGTCATGGCTCCACCCCTCGTGCACCCCATACAGGAACCCCGCCGCAAAGGCATCGCCCGCGCCGTTCACCCCCAGAACAGCCTCGGGCGGCACCTTGACCGAGGGTTTGAACAGCCGCGCCCCATCCCGCGCGACCAGCGTGGCCCCGGTGACGTAATGCACCACCACCGCCTGCATCGCGCCCATGGCCAGCACGTCCTCGGCCGCAGCCATGCAGGCCGCCCGGTCGGTCACGCCGTTCTGCACCGTGACCCGATCCGCCAACGCGCCAATCTCGTAATCGTTGACGATCAGCATCGACAGATGCGGCAGGCAGGGCCGCACCAGCGCCCGGATGCGGTCAGGCGCAATCGTCACCAGTTCCAGATTGGTCAGCATCCCCGCCGCCTGCGCCCGCGCCAGCACCTCGACCCAGCCATTGGCATGGGGGCCACAGGGCGCATCCATCGCCGCATGAATCCCCGGCAGGCCGATGTGGAAGATGCGGGCATTGCTGCCCTCGACCCGCAGATCGGCAGGGGTCACGACATCATTGGACCCGGTGAACATCACATGCGTCCGCCGCCCCGAGGCAAGCGACATATAGGCATCCGTCACTTGGGTGGGGGCCAGCGGCGATTGCACCAACCCCGCCGGGTCCAGCCCATTTTCTGCCGCCACCGCCCGCAGAAAATCGCCCGCCTCATCCGTGCCGACCAGCCCCGTGGTCGCCACCGGCAAACTGGGGTCCAGCCGCCGGATGTCCAGCGCCAGATTGCACCCCGGCCCGCCCCCTGCCCGGCTTTGGGCGGACACCGTCACATTCACATCCTCGCCCGGCCAATAGGGCACCGTGATGTTGCGGTCCAAACACCAACAGCCCGCCGTCAAAAACCCCCGCCGCGCCATCGCCTCAGGCCACATGCTGCGCGAGCAGCGCGTCCGTCAGTTCAATGTCCACCGCCAATTCTCGGTGCGGCGTGATGCCAGCCTTCTCCAGATCGGCATGATAGGCCTTGACCCCCTCCTCCGAGGTGATCCGCTCCTCAATCACCCGCCGCATCGCGGTCAGCATCAGGACCGAGTTTTCCGAGTAGTAGATCTTGCGGCCAAACAGCGCCACCCGCGCCCCATACTTCTCGGCCTGCAGGATCAACTCCAGACAATCCCGCGTCGTGCCCGCACCCCCGCCCAGAATGCCAAAGGTCAGGTGTTCGGGGTCATAGGACGCAATATCCTCGGTCGCCCGCGGCCCGTTGTAGCTGGCCTTCAGGAACACCGGCCGGTCCAGTTTCGACACCCCCGCCAGACAGCGGGCGATGCAGTCGTTGTTGTAATCGGCAAAGGCGATGTCGCCTGTCGCCACCGGGAACAACGGGTTGAACACCTCCAGAAAATGCCGCATCCCCGCCGCCGTCGCCTCATCCCGGAACTGGGCATAGGCGTCCAGCGTGGCGCGGTCCTGGTCCAGATCGTTGTAAAAGGTGATGGCATACAGGCCCAGATCGGCCACCGCCCGCGCCCGGTCCAGCCGCGCCGTGCGGAACGGTGCCGCCGGACGGCGCGGATAGGTGCCCCCCCGCGCCTGCCAGATGTCGCTGGTATCGTTCAGGCGCACCGCCGGGGTGATGTCGCTTGTGCCAAAGGCCCCGCCCTCCGCCAGCACCTCGGCGGTCGAGACCGACGTCAGCATGATGTCGACCAGATCGCTGTCGATCACCGCCTTCATGTCGGCACGGTAGGCCGCCAGCGGCTTGAACCGCCCCGCGTCATCCGCCCGCCCCGGCGTCGCCACGCCAAAGGCCATGTCGCCATCCTTGGCATCAGCCAGGATGAAATCCGTGGGCCGATAGCCCCCGCTTTGAATGCGGGCCAGTTTGTGGTCCATGCGCTTGGTCATGTTGTCCTCATTTCGGTTTGCGGCACTGTTGCCAGCCCGCGCCCCCACAAACAAGAGCCAACGCTACCGCGCGCCCTAGCCCAGCACCACAACCTTGGTCAGGTGACGCGGGCTTTCCGAGTTGATGCCCTTTTGCTGCGCCACCATCTCGCCCAGCATCTGCAACGCGGGCAGGCAGGCAAGGCCCGTGGCGTCAATCCGCAAATCCCCGAGGCCCCCAAAGCCGATCACCCTCGCCCCCTTGGCCCGCACATCCGCCACCACCCGCGCCTCCTCCTCCGCCGTCTCGGGGCTGTAGATCATCACCACCAAACTGCGGTCATCAATCAGCGAAATCGGCCCGTGCCGGTATTCCATCGGGTGAAACGACTGGCTGTAGCTCAGGCTCATCTCCTGCAACTTCAGCCCGCCCTCCGTCGCAATCCCGTAATTCGCCCCCGCCCCCAGATAGACAAAATGCGTCCGCCCCGTCAGCAACGGCACCGCCGCCACCACCGCCGCCAAGGCCGCCTCCGCCTGCCCGACAACCCGCTCCGGCACCGCCACACCGCCCAACCGCAACCCCACCAGCAGCATCAAACTGGCCGAGACGCTCATCACGATCCCCTCGCGGCGATCCGTCGGCACATGCACCCCCCGCTCCGCCGCCAGCAGAATCTCCGACCCCGCCTCGCAACTCAGCGCAAAGGTCGCCCAGCCCCGCGCCCGGCTCGCCCCGATCGCCTGCACCGTCTCGGTCGTCGTGCCCGACCGCGACAGACCCAGCACCAACACCCCCGTCATATCCGCCAGATAAGACTCCGGCCGCCGCGCCCATTCCGCCCCCGGCACCGCAAGCGCCCGCTGCCCCGCCGCGTTATCCGCACAGGCCAACGACTGGGCCAGGTAATAGGACGTCCCGCACCCCGTCACCACAATCGTCGCCGCCCGCAGCACCGGCACCTCCATCGCCAGCGCCGCCCGCCAATGGGGGAACTGGTCCCGGATCACTGTCTCGGTCATCGTCGTCATCATCTTGTCCTTTCCCTCAGCGACCGCGCCAGCGTCGCCACAAATTCCGCACCCGTGTCCCAGCCCGCATCCCGCGCCGCGACCAGCACCGCCCCGCCCACCGGCGGCAAGATCGGCGGCGTGGGTGCAACCCCCAGCCGCGCCTCGATCATCCCCCGCACCGCCCTATTGCCCAAAACCCCGCCCGCATAACTCCACCGCGTGCCCCGCGCCAACCCCGCCGCCCGCATCGCCGCCCGCGTCAGATCGCCCAACTCCCGCGCCGCCCGGCCCAGCAGCGCCACCGCATCCCGGTTCCCCTCCTCCGCCAGACGCGCCACCAAAACCGCCACCCCAGCCACCGCCACCCGCGGCTGCCCATAGGTCCACGCGATCAACTGATCCCCCGCAATCCCCAACCCCGCCAAAATCCCCGCCGCAAACCCCGCAGCCCGGCTCCGCCCATCCAGATGCCGGCTGACCATCCGCAACGCCTCGCGCCCAATCCAGAAGGCCGATCCCTCATCGCCAAACACATCGCCAAACCCGCCCGCCCGCACCACACCCTTGGGTCCCCGCGCCCAGGCCATCGACCCGGTCCCGGCCAGGATCAACACCCCCACGGACCCGCCCAACGCCCCCTCGAACGCCATGCCCACGTCATTCAAAACCCGCGCCCCCGGCCCCAACACCGCCACCGCCACCGCCGATTGCCGCGCCGAAATCGCGGGCACTTCGGTGAAATAGGGCAGCCCCAGCACCGCCCGCTCGACCGCCCCCAACGGCCCCACCATTGCCGCCAGCCGGTCTTCCCAGCCGTCGCCCGCCGTCGGGTCCATCCCGGCCCCCGCCACAAACCCCACGACCTCACCCGACGGTTCCACCACGGCGACATCGGTCTTGGTCCCGCCGCCATCCAACCCCAGCACCCTCATGCCAACACCAGATCACAGCCGAACTCGGCCAACCGCCCCTGCCAGGCCGCGCTCAAACCCGTGTCCGTCACCACCCGCATCCCCACGCCAATCCGCGCCACCTGAAACGTCAACTGCCGCCCGAACTTGGCCCCATCCGCCAGGATCACCGGGCTTGCCGTCCGCGCCAACATCCCCCGGTTCAGCCGCGCCTCCTGTTCATCCGCACTGGACATTTCGCCCCCCAGCGCCACCGCCCCCACCCCCAGAAACAACTGATCAAACCACAGCCGCTCCAACGCATCCTCCGCCAGCGGCCCCACGACCGAGGCGTTTTGCGCCCGCAAACTGCCGCCCAGCAGCGTCACCGTCACCTCGGGCACCACCATCAGCATCTGCGCCACCGCCAGACAATTGGTGAACACTCGCAAGGGGATAGGGTTCAGCCGCACCCGCCGCGCCAGCTGCAAAACGGTAGTTCCGGCATCCAGAAACACCGCACTGCCGGGGCGCAGCATCTGATAGGCCGCCTCGCCAATTGCCCTTTTCTGCACCAGGTTGATCTGCTCGCGCACCTCGAACGCCACCTCGGCGCCTGACCCGTCGGCAATTCGCGCCCCGCCATGGCTGCGCAGGATCACGCCCTGCGCCTCCAACTCCATCAGATCGCGCCGCACCGTCGGCTCGGACACCCCCACCACCTCGGCAATCTCGCCCACGGACGAAAATCCCTTGGTGAACAAATGCCGGCGAATGGCGGTGATGCGGTCCAGCTTCATGGACAGCACGCTGCAGCCACCCTGCCCAACCCGTCTTCCACGAATTGCCCAAAGCAATTCGTGACGCGCCTGCCTGCCCCCGGGCAGGCGCGTTCCGCGCCCACCCCAGGCAGCCGCGTCCCGATTTGCTTTTCCCGTGGCCTGCGCTGAGAGGCCGCAATGCCGTCGCCTTGCGGCTCTCGGCATGGGACACGGGCGCCCCCCCACTGGGGGGCCGCTGATCCGGTCCCGGCCCGGATTTCAAAGCTTGCTGATGGATCAGACACGAAAACCCTGTTCTGCCAGTGATCGCTCCAAATTCGACCGCGAAACGATCAATGTCAATCAAATTCCTGATCGTTGACGATTGAACCTCACCCCCCTATGCTGCCCCAAACCACGGAGAACCGCATGTCCCTGTTGCTGACCCTGCCCAAACTGCGCAGCCTTGGCCGCCCCACCGGCATCACCTCGGTCTGCTCGGCCCACCCACAGGTGATCGGTGCCGCCCTCGCCCTTGGCCGAACCCAAGGAAAGCAAGTCCTGATCGAGGCGACCTGCAATCAGGTCAATCAGGACGGTGGCTATACCGGCATGACCCCCGCCGCCTTTCGCCGCTTTGTCGAAGCCATCGCGGATGTCGAAGGCTTTGACCTGACAAACCTCATCCTCGGCGGTGACCACCTTGGCCCGAACCCGTGGAAACACCTGCCCGCCGAGGCGGCCATGGCCAAGGCCTGCACCATGATCGCCGCCTATGCCGCCGCAGGCTTCACCAAACTGCACCTCGATGCCAGCATGTCCTGCGCGGACGACCCCACCCCCCTGCCCGATGCCACCATCGCCGCCCGGTCGGCCCGCCTTGCCGCCGTGGCCGAAGCCGCCGCCCCCACCCCCCCGGTCTATGTGATCGGAACCGAGGTGCCCGTGCCCGGTGGCGCGCTGGAAACCGTCGAACACCTGACCCCCACCACCCCCGACGCCGCCCGCGCCACCTACGAATTGCACCGCACCGCCTTTGCCGCCTTGGGCCTCACCGCCTTTGACCGTATCGTGGGCCTTGTCGTGCAACCCGGTGTCGAATTCGGCAATGAAAACGTCGTGCCCTATCCCGGCGCCCCCGCCCTGACCGCCGCCCTTGCCGACCTGCCGCTGGTCTATGAGGCCCACTCGACCGATTACCAGACCGGCCCCGCCCTCGCCGCCCTTGTCCGCGACGGCTTTGCCATCCTCAAGGTCGGCCCCGGTCTGACCTTTGCCCTGCGTGAGGCGCTCTATGGTCTGGACCACATCGCCGGAACCCTGTTCCCCGACCGCCCCGCCACCTTGCGCGGCACGATGGAACGGCTGATGCTGACCGCGCCCGACAACTGGGCGAAATACTATCCCGGCTCCCCCGCCCACCAACGCCTGCAACGCCATTTCAGCTATTCCGACCGGATCCGCTATTACTGGGCCGACCCGCAGGCGACCGCCGCCGTGTCCGATCTGATGGCCCTGTTCGGCACCAGCGCCGTGCCCGAACCGCTGATCTCGCAATATCTGGCCGCGTCCTATCCCGCCGTGATGACCGACGACTGTGCGCCGACCGCCCCCGCCCTGATCCGCGCCGCCATCACCCGCGTGCTGGCGACCTATTCCGACGCCTGCGGACAAACCTTTCCATCTGGTTAATGAAAATCGCCAAGCCATTGAGAATAAACGAAACTCCAAAGTGTCCACGCGTGGACACTCTCAAATCTTGCCCTCGGCAATCCATTTTTCGATCTGATCCTTGCTGACCTCGAAATGCATGGAATCCTCACGCCCAAAGGCCGCCCCCCAGATCCAACCGTCCGCATTGAAGAAATCCGACAGGATCGTCAGCCCCAACTGGGTCCGCCCATCCCCCAGCGTGTCCAGAACCCCGTCGATGTTCAGGTCCAGCGACAGCCCGAACGAATGCGACGACACCGACGCCGCCGACCCCCGCACCAGCCGCACACACAGGGCCCCCGCGGTGTTGATGCGGGCATAAAGGTCAGGATCGGCCAGCTTCACCTTGTCCAGCACGACCTGCAACGACTCCAGCGCCGGCTTCAACATCTGAACCCGCACCGGCCCGACCTGCCGCGTCTCCAGCAACGACGCAAGCCTGGGGTTGGTCATCGAGGCGCAGGTGTCGCCCAGATTGTCCGCCGGCGGCCCAAAGGTGTCCACCAGCCACCGCGAGGTCGGCACCGTCAACCCAGAGTTCAACGCCCGCCGGTCCGCCACCAACACGACCTGCGCATACTGGTCCAGGATGGCATTGTCCCCGGTGGGCGAGATGATCTGCAACCCCCCATCCGCCGCAGGCCCCGTCGCCCCCGCCTCCATCGTGATGATCCGGTTTTCCAACGCGTCAACCTGATCACGCAATTCGCTGATCATCTCCCGCTGGGCATCCAGATCGCCGTGCAGCAGTTCAATGTCGATGCGGGCGTTGTTGTCCACCGCCCCCCCCTCGCCCGCCATCTTGGGCGGAAAGAACAGCGGAATGCTGACCAGAATCAGCGCACCCAGCAGGATCGAGATGGACAGAATGATCACGGGAATCAGTCGCAACACGCATTCATCCTTCACCGCCGCGCCCCGAATAATGCCCCAACCGTGCCGGGACGCAAGCCATGTTGCAGCCCGCCCGTGCAGACCTGTTGTGAACTTGGGGACCTTGGACTAGACTTGACCGATAGCAATCACGTCAATTGCGAAAGGAATGCCATGAAAATCGGTTTTCTCCCCATTGCAGCACTTGGTCTTACCCTGACATCGGGCAGCGTATTTGCTCAGGACGATTCCAGCCTGACGGCCGAACAACTGGCCGCCAAGTTCATGGCCCAGCAGGCCACCCGCGGTCTCGTGATCGCCCCCTCGGGCGACGCCGCCGCCGAGGCGACCGACCCCAACGCCCTGCCCGCCGACACCACCTTTGTCGCCCTCGATCCCAGCGCGCAGGTCAACTTCCAGATCAAGTTCGCCTTTGACAGCGCCGCCCTGGCCGAGGAGGAGGCCGCCAAACTCGACACCCTGTGCGAGGTGATCAAGGCCTCTGACATCCCGCAGTTCAAGATCATCGGCCATACCGATGCCGCGGGCACCGACACCTACAACCAGAACCTGTCCCTCCTGCGCGCCGAAGAGGTCAAGCGTCACCTTGTGGACGATTGCGGCGTGCCCGACACCAAACTTCTGGCCGAAGGTGTGGGCGAGGCGTTTCCGCTGGACCCCAACGATCCCCGCGCCGACGTGAACCGCCGCGTTGAATTTCAGGTCGGCAGCTGATCTGACTGGCGCCACGCAAAAGGGAAAGCGATCCGGATGGGTGACTCCAGGCCAAGCGACATCTTTCAACCCGGCGACCTGCTGAACAACACCTACCGGATCGAGAGCATTCTCGGCCGTGGTGGCACCTCAGAAGTCTACAAGGCCCGCAACGACATTTCGGGCCGATTCACCGCGATCAAGGTGCTGAAGTCCGAGTTTTCGGGCGATGAGGGTTATCTGACCCTGATGCGCCGCGAAGAGGAAATCCGCGAAATCCGGCACGACGCGATCGTGCGCTATTCTGAAAACCACCGCACCCCCAGCGGCCTGATCTATCTGGTGATGGATTATGTCGACGGTCCCGCACTCGACCTCAAGATGAAACAGGGCGGCATGTCGGCGCCTGATCTGGTGCAGGTCTGCCGCCGTGTCGCTGATGGGCTCAAGGTTGCCCATTCCCGCCGCATCATCCACCGGGACCTGTCGCCCGACAACATCATCCTGCGCGGCGGCGTCCCGTCCGAGGCGGTGATCATCGACTTTGGCATCGCCAAAGATGCCAACCCCGGCGCGCAAACCATCGTCGGCAACGAATTTGCCGGCAAGTACGCCTATGCGGCGCCTGAACAGCTCAGCGGCCATACCGACGCACGATCCGACCTTTACGCGCTGGGCGCGCTGTTGCTTGCAACCTATCGCGGCAAACGCCCCGACATCGGCGCGAACCCGATGGAGGTGCTGAAGAAAAAGGCCCTGCCGCTGGACACCCAAGGCGTGCCCGAGCCGCTAAAAACCCTGATCGACAAGATGGGCCAGCCCGACCCTGCCAACCGCTATCAATCGGCGGACGAACTGCTGGCCGCCATCGACATTCCCGCCGACAGCGACCGCACCATTGTCGTGCCGCGCCAGACCGTCGCCCCCCGTCCCCCGGTCGCAGCGCCCGCCGCCAAGCCCGCTGCCCTACCGCCCGCCGCCGCCCCGCGCGGTCGTGGCGGTCTTTATGCCGTTCTGGCCGTTGTCCTTTTGGGCCTTGCCGGTGGTGGTGGTTATGTCGCCGGCCTGTTTGACGGCATCCTGGCCCCCAGCCTGCCCGTCGCCGATCCCTATATCCTGACCATCGAAAAACCCGAAACCGGTGCCCCCCGCGCCACCGGCAATGTTCCCTCGGCCGAAGTGTCCGCCGAAATCACCAAGATCGTCGCCGACCTCGGCGGCACGTCGGACCTCACGCTGTCCTCGGGGGCCATCGGTGAAACCTGGGGGGCCGATGTGCTGACCGTGATCCGTCAGGTCGCGCCGCTTGACCAATGGAATGTCGCCCTGACCGGCAATCAGGCCAGCGTGACCGGCCAGACTGTCAACCCCGCCACGCATGACGCCGTGATGGCTGCCCTTGGCAGCGCCCTTCCCGGCACCTTGCAGGGCCGCGCCGACATCACGCTGACGCCGCAATTCCTGACCGCCGACACCGTGAATGCGATCTTGCAAGAACAGGCCGATTGCGGCCCCTTGACGCTGGTAGACCCGCCGACCTTGGGCTTTGGCAAGGATGACACCCTGACCATCCGCGGCCGCCTCAGCGGGTCGCCCAAGCAGGTCGAACTGTTCGACGCGCTGAACGCCATTGCCGAAAACCGCAAGGTCAGCCTGGGGATCGAACTGCTGAACCCGGCCCTGTGTCAGATTGAAAGCACCCTGCCCTTTGCCCGGTCTGGCGGCTTTCGCTTTGACTTCGGCTTTGGCGACCGGCCCGATGACAACCCATCCGGCCGCTATTTCGTGGATGAAAACCCGACGATTGATCTGGTGATCCCCGCCGACGTGACGACCGGCTTTGTGTCCGTGTCCATCATTGACGTGTCGGGCAACGTCTTTCACGTGCTGCCCAACATGAACCGCCCCGACAACGATGTGGCCAACCTGCGGGCCGGGGCGACGGGCGACGTGCCTGTCCGCGTGGCCTTTTCCCTGGGGGAAAACACCGCCCAGACCCTGGCCTTTACCGTCGATGCCACCACCCTTGGCAAAAGCAAGGTGATCGTGGTCAACAGCGACAAACCCCTGTTTGCCGAACTGCGCCCCACGACGGAATCGGTCGGCGGTTATGCCACCGCCCTGCAAAAGGCGGTCCAGACGGGGGATCTGCAAATCCGCTCGATCGACAGCCGCATCCTCACGACGGTGGCCAAATAGACTATTCGACGTCCACCACGATGACCGACACATTGTCAGCCCCGCCACCATCCAAGGCCAGTTGGATCAATTGGTCCGTAACCACCTCGATCGGCACGCCCGACATCGCCGCGCCCAACTCGGCAATCGTGCCATATTTGTTCAACCCGTCTGAACACAGCAGAAACCGGTCGCCGGGCCGTGCATCGCCACGGATCTTGTCCAGCTCCAGCTCCTGCCCCACCCCCACCGCCCGCGTGATCGCATTGGCCTGCGGATGCTTGCCCGCCTCGTCCCAGGTCAGCTGACCCGCCTCGACCAGGGCGGCCACCACCGAATGGTCGGTCGTCAACAGCTCAATCCGCCCATCGCGCAGCCGGTAAAGCCGGCTGTCCCCGGCCCACAGCGCGCCAAAATGCCCATCGGCCAGAACGAGCGCCACCACCGTCGCCCCCATCACGGCGTGCCTTGCCTCGGCCTCGCGCAGGATGGTGCGGTGGGCGGCCTGCACGGCCTGCCGGATTTGCCCCAGCTTTTCGGTGGCCTCCATCCGTGGCAGCACCGCAATGCTGTCCACCACCATCCGGCTGGCAAAATCCCCACCCTCATGGCCGCCCATGCCATCCGACACCACCCAGATCTGCTGATCGGGCAGCACCAGGATCGAATCCTCGTTCACCTTGCGCACACGGCCCACATGGGTCTTGGCGTTGAATCTGATTGGACGGTCACTCATTCCTAATGCCCCCCGAGATCAAAAAAGGATGTTGCAATATCGCCTTGCGGCAGTCCGGACGTCAAAATCAGCCGCGCCGCGCCCTCGATGGTGGCTGACCACGCACAAGCGCGGTGCAACTCACCCCCCGCCAGATCCAGCGCCAGATCGACACAAAACAGGTCGGGCGTCTCATTGACCAGAACCAGCGAAGACCCCGAGGTCCTGATCCGGCTGGGAATACCCATCGGCCGCAGGCTCAGGGGTGCCAGCCGCTCCGTCAGGATTTCGCGCGTCATGGCATCGTCCAGCGCATCCAGCGCCAGGGCCTCGACCCGGTCGAGAACCGGGCCCTGCCAGATCAGGTTGCGCAGCGGCGCCTGCTCCTCATAGCCGGTCTGCGCCAGCAGGGTCAGCGGAAACTGCCGCCCCACCCGGTCGACCGAGGGCATCAGAACCCCCACCACCCCTTGCGTTCCCGCCACGCCGGGCGGCAGGGAAAACCGCCATATCGGCGCGGTCATATAGCACTCTTCGAACCGCGCCCCCAACGCCTGCCTTGCCCCCAGCAGGGTGTTTTGCACCCAGATGTCCCAGGGCGTCACAAACTCGCGCTCGGCCCCCAGGCGGAAAAAGTCGCCCAAGGCTGGCATCTTGCCATAGGCGCCAAAGCCCGCCATCAGAATGACGACGGGCAGCTGAAGGACTGCATCGCAGGCAGGCTGAAGGCGTTCACCACCGATCCGCTTTGCATCTGGAAAATCGCGATCCGCCCGCCGACGTTAAAGATCACCCGCTTGCGGTCTGGCGCATTGGTCGCCCGCACTTCGGCACTGTCCAAAAGCCGGAACCACCCCCACGGCCCATCCTTGGTGACCGTGCTTTCCCCCCCGTTCAAGGGCGGGTTGAAGGTGACCTGCGCCACCCCCACCGCTCCGGGCCAGGTGATGGCCGTCGGCAGGGGCTGCCCTGCATTCTGCGCAAAGGCCACCGCCTGCCCGTCGATGTTCAGGTTGATGTCCAGCGCATTGGGGTCCAGTGCCACGGGTGTGATCTGGAACCCCACCGCAGGCGCCGCCCCATTGGCAAAGAACGCATCCTTGATCTCGGACGCCGCCTGCAACTGATCCAGCACCGCCTGCGAAATCCCCAGATCAGCGCCGTTCACCACCTTCCAAGTCCAGGGCTTTTTGGAGGTGTCGATCAGGTCCTTCAAGTTCGCCGTCATGAACCCGTCAATCAACCCACCCGGCCCGAACAGTTTGGTAAAGTCGGCAATCGACAAATCCGCCGCCGCCCGCCGGTCAAAGGGATAAAGCTTGGTCGTCACCTGCGTGCAGAACGGCAGCACGCCCTGCTGCCACGCCGCGTTGATCGAGGCCCGCGTGCCATCCGCCGTGATCCCGGCGCCGCCCGTGGTGATCTGCGACGCCCAGCGCGCCAGCGGCCCCTCGATTTGCGAGGCCGCCTGTTGCAGCGCCGCCAGCGACTCGCCCCCCGCCCCGGTCGTCGCCGCATTGCTGCCGCGGAATGCGATGCGGTTCAGTTCCTGATTGACCTGCACCAAGGTCGCCATCAGGTTGTCCAGCTGCGACGGCTGGGTGTCCACCCGCTCCACCAGTTGGTGCAAAAAGTTGAACCGCTCCTCGACAAAGGAACCGGGCGGCTTTGGCGGCGGGGCGTTCGACGTCGTCGCCGCATTGCGCAGCGCTTCGATCAACAGCCGGGTCCGGACGCTGGCATTGTCCTCGATGGCATCCTTGACCACGATATCGGTCGCATCCGCCCCCAGCGCCGCCGTGTCCACCCCGGTCGGGTCCGCCGTCAGCCGGGTTTCCTTGTCCACCGCATTCAACACGTTCACGATGGGCGAGGTCGGGCCGGACAGGATGTTGGTCACATCCACCGCCTGTTGCAGGCTGGCCAGCGGCACCACGTCCAGATCGCCCAGCAACTGGTCATAGCGGGCAATGAAGTCGTTGTAATACAGGTCCAGCACATCCCGCGTGATCGCCGCCAGGGCCGCCGCCGATTGATCGGTCTTGACCTTGGGGCCCAGAAACACGCTGTCACGCTGGATGGTTTCCGCCACGCCCAGGGCCTGATCCTTGAAGACGGAATTGAACCCGTCATAGGTGAAGATGCCCTCGATCCCCTCGTTCAACGGCTTGCCCGAATTGCGCACGAACGCCTTGTCCAGGTTCGGCCCGCCAATATCGGTCAGCCGGAACTGCGGCAGGGCCCGCGCCTCGGGCGTGTTCAGGATTGCGTTATACACCCGCAGCGCCATGGGCATTTCCGCCAGAATGTCCTGCGCCTGTTCCACCAGCGGCCCATTCAGCGCAATTTCCTGCATCGGTTGGCTCAGCAGGGCCTGCAAATGAAACGCCAGATCGGTCCGAAGCGCCTCATTCTCCGACCCCGGATAGGCAACCTCCCAATCCGCCGTCATCCAGTCCTTGACCTCACTGCTGTTCATCGGCCCCTGCAGACCCAGCATCAGATAGACCTTCAGCGCATCATACAGGATCGTCGCGTTGTTGATATTGCTGGAAATCTGATCCTCCAGCCGCAGCAACAGGCGCGGCAGGAAAA
The DNA here is from genome assembly GCA_945871285.1 of Pseudorhodobacter antarcticus. Taxonomy (GTDB): domain Bacteria; phylum Pseudomonadota; class Alphaproteobacteria; order Rhodobacterales; family Rhodobacteraceae; genus Stagnihabitans. Next base: position 22,168 of record CAMBWO010000035.1, read on the forward strand.
TCGTGTTCAGCGAGGCCCGATAGCTTTGGCCGGACTGGTTGGCCATGCTGCTGCCCTGATACAGGCCCCAAGTCAGCTTGAATTCAGGGCTGAAGGGGCTGGCGGCGGCAGGGTCCACCGTCGCCGGGATCGGGTTGACCTTCATGCCCCGCAGGATGTTCAACGCCGGAACCGCCGCCGCCACATCGCCATCCGCCACCGGATTACCCGGCACCAGCGCGGCCGCCGCCTGATACTGCGTCACCTCGGCGGCCACGCTGGTGATCAGGTCCATATTGCCCAGATAGCTGCGCAGCCACATGCTGCCCGTGAACAGCGCCACCAGCACCGTCGCCGCAATCGCCACGCGTTTGGTCCAGCGATAGCGGCGTTCGACCTTGTCATCGGCCGAAACCAACCCCGCCTCGGGGAAAATCACCTGATTGAACAACCGGGTAAGGAAGAACGACCGCCCGGTGCCGCGCCCCGTGCCAATCGCCTGCCGCCCGATGCCAAAGGTCCGCGCCATGCCCATCATCAAACGGTCAATCGGCGTGCCCTCTTGCGTTCCGCTGGTGAAATAGACCCCGCGCAGCATCTGGCGGTCCTCATACCGGCTTTCCTGAAACACTTCCGCCAGAAATGCCTTGGCCGTGGCGCGGACCGAGGCAACCTGCGCCGGAAACCCCGCAATCAGACTGCGACGCTGGTGGTCGGTTTCCGACTGCATGCGGTCCAGCAGTTGCGCATTCAGTTGCGCCAGCAGCCCGCCAAATTCCGTGTCAAACGCCGCAATGGGCGAGGCTTCCCCCTTGCCCTTGTCCAAGGGCAGCGTGAACCCCCAGACCTGCTCCCGCTCCTCCTTGCCCAGATTGTCGTAATACTCGGTAAAGCCCGCAATCATGTCGGCCTTGGTGAACAGCACATAAACCGGGAAGCGCACCCCCAACTTTTCGCGCAATTCCGCCAGACGACGGCGCACCGCCTTGGCATGGCCCTTTTGGGTCGCCTCGTCCTGCATCGACAGGTCAGACAGCGAAATCGCAATCATCGCCCCGTTGATCGGCTGCCTGATCCGGTGCTTCTTCAGCAGGTTCAAAAACCCCAGCCAGGCCGCATTATCGGCATCCGCATCGCTTTCCTGCGTGGTGTAACGACCCGCCGTGTCAATCAACACGGCGTTTTCGGTAAACCACCAGTCGCAGTTCCGCGTGCCCCCCACGCCGCCAATCGCCGTCTTGCCAAACTCATCCGCCAGCGGAAACTCCAGACCCGAATTGACGATGGCGGTCGTCTTGCCCGCCCCCGGCGGCCCGATCATCACATACCACGGCAGTTCATACAGACTGCGCCGCCCGCCCTTGGATTTCTTCAGCTTGGCAATCGCTGCCCGCATCTTGTCGCGCAATTCGCTGAGTTCGGCCGAAACCACCTCGTCCTCGGCACTCGCCGCCGCCACTTGCGGACCCTTGACGATGTCCTCTTCCATCTGCTTGGCAGAACTGCGCCGCACGAAGAACACCGAAATCAGGATGATCGCGCAGATCAGCCACAGCACGCCGATGAATATCCAGCGGCCAAACGGCTCATCAAACGGGCGGAACGCGTCGGTGCCGATAAACGGGCTGAACATCCAGACGCAGATCGACAGGATCAGCGTGACCAGCGCCGAAATGAAATAGATCGAGCCGAAAAACTTCAAAAGGCGGCGCATCAAGTGCCCTCCTTGACCAGCAATATCTCGATCCGGCGGTTGGTCGCCCGGCCCTCGGCGGTGCCATTGTCGGCAATCGGCTCCTTGTCGCCCCGCCCTTCGGCGATCACGCGGGTCGGATCGCCGATGATCGGCGCCAGCATCTTCAGCACGGTATCAGCCCGGGCCTGAGACAACTCGTCGTTGCTTTTGAACCGGCCGCCACCGACCTTGCTGCTGTCCGAATGACCCGCAATCACGATATGCCCCTTTTCATCCTTCAGCGCCTCGGCCACCCGGCTGAGGGTTGGCACAAAGGATTCTTTCAGCGCGTCCGACCCTGACCCGAACATGCCCACCCCGGCCAGCCGGATCGTCAGTGTGTTGCCTTTGGCAAAGACGGTGATGATGCCTTCCTTGACTTCGGGCTCCAAGAACGAGGCGAGTTTCGCAACCTGATCAACCTCCTCTTTCGGGGGCGGTGGGGGCGGCGGCGGCGGGGCGCGGCGCAGCATCGTCGCCACCTCGCCCGTGTCAATCGCCGCCACCTGCGCCAGCACGGCGCTGGACTGGCGACCCAGCGCAAAGGCCAGCCCGCCATAGGTCAGTGACAGGATCGCCGCCGTGGCGCCAACCGCAATCCAGACCGGACGCCAGGCCGACAGTATCTGATAGGGCTTTTGCACCCCTTTCCACCGCGGGCTCAGATCGCGTTCAACCTCGCCGCGCTGCCCCCGGATGATCCGCGCCAGAGCCTGACGGATCTGCAAATGCCGGTCCGGCCCGCCCTGTTCCACCCGCAACCGGCCCTCAAAGCCCAGCGACAGGCACATGTACAAAAACTCCAGCAGGTCGATATTGGTGTTCGGGTCCTGCTCCAACCGCGCCAGCAGGTCGTAAAACCGGTCCCCGCCCACGGTTTCCCGGTGGAACGTACCCACCATCGACTGCTGCGCCCAGACCGATTGTTCACCCCAGGGCGTGTTCAACACCACATCGTCAATCGTGGCGCACAGGGCATAGCGGGCCACCTTGACCTTTTGCGCATCCTGCCCGGCCTTCAGCGCCGCATTTTCAAACCCCCGCACCTCGGCCATCACGGCCTGACGCAGCTTGTCAGGGTCCATGTGCTGCGCCCGGTTGCGGATGCGGCTGACCAGCGACAGCAAGGGCGTCGCCAAGGCCGTCAACGGGTTCATCCCGGTCATCGCAATCGCATTCGCGTCCGCCCCGCCCGAAGGCCGCGCCGCTGCCTGTGGCACCCCCATCGCGGGCCCCGGATCGGCAGGCCGCTGGCCATAGTCCGGCGGCGGCGCATAGCTTTGCGGGGCCACCCCCGGCGTCGGGCGCTTGCCCCCCGGATTGGGGCGGATCACCGTGCGTTCGTTGTCGTCCGGTTCGGCAAAAGGGTCTTTGTTCGACATGACATGCCTACCTTCAAGTGTTCCGTATGGCCCACAGTTCCATCGACAACCCCGGATAGTCGCCCGACACATGGACCGCGATCCCACCCGACGTGGTCATCTTGCCCCAATAGGGGCTCTCGGCCTCCAGTTGGAAATAGACCACCCCCGCGTGATAGGGGATCTGCCGCGGTGCCACCGGCAAGGGCCGCAGCGCAATGCCGGGCAGGGCCGAGTTCACCAACTGGCGTATCTCCTCAACCGGGCCGATCTTGACCTGCCCCGCGAAATGCCGCCGCACCGCCTCGTCCGGGATATCCGCCTTGACGGCCAGCACGAACCCCGCGGTAGACAACAGCTTGCGGTCGGCAATCACCCCCACCGAAATGCCATACTTGCGCGGCTCCAGCGGGATCGAGATCGCCGTCGCCTCCAGCACCGCGGACAGATATTGCCGCAGCACCCGGATCAGCGGCGCAAAGGTGCGGCTCAGGTTGTCATGGGCATAGGCTGCAATCTCGGGCGCCCGCTTGTCCACCGCCATGAAGGTGGCCAATTCCCCCGCAAGCTTGACCCCTTCGGCAAAGACCGTG
>CAMBWO010000036.1 GCA_945871285.1 Pseudorhodobacter antarcticus
CTCGTGCCGCAGATCGATCAGGTCGACCAGACGCGGACGTAGCAGATCATCTTGTTCCAGAGGGCGCGGACGATGCTTCATGGCAGAACCGAAATTGCAGGGTTTCAGCCAAAATTATACAAAACCCTGCAGAAAATGGCGAACAAAACTACCTCTTATACGCACGAAATCAATGGCTTCGGAGTTGTTCAGGGCGAACAATGTACCCACGTCATGCACCCCAAACCGCCCCGCCAACGGCGCCCAGGTCCGCCGGTCCGACATGATCCCCGGTATCAAAACCACCTGCATCCCGATCTCCCTTTGCCCCACCTGACCCAAGCCCCCCCCCTTGACACCCCGCCCTCCGCCCCGCAGCATCCGGCCAAAGATCAAGGGCACCCCATGGCACAACGCGATATCCTGCTGCTTGGGGCCACCGGCACCATCGGCCGCGCCACGCTGGCCGAACTGCGGGCCGCAGGCCACCGCGTCACCTGCCTGACCCGCACCCCCCTGCCCGGCCCCACCCTTCAGGCCGACGTGACCAACGCAGCCGACCTGACCCGCGCCATCACCTGCCAACCCTTCGACGCCATAATCTCCTGCCTCGCCTCGCGCACCGGCACCGCCCGCGACGCCTGGGCCATCGACCACGCCGCCCATCTGACCGCCCTGCGCGCCGCCCAATCCGCCGGCATCAAACAGTTCACCCTGCTCTCCGCCATCTGCGTGCAAAAGCCGCTCCTGCCCTTCCAACACGCCAAACTCGCGTTCGAGGCGGACCTGGCCGCATCCGGCCTGACCTTCTCCATCGTCCGCCCCACCGCCTATTTCAAATCGCTGTCGGGTCAGTTGAACCGGTTGCGCGCCGGCAAACCGTTCCTGCTGTTCGGCGATGGCCGCCTTACCGCCTGCAAACCCATCTCGGACGCCGACCTTGGCCGCTACCTGGCCCAGACCCTGACCGACCCCGCCCTGATGAACCGCATATTGCCCATCGGCGGCCCCGGCCCCGCCCTGACCCCGCGTGAAACCGGCGACGAACTGTTCCGCCTGCTTGGCCTCAAACCCCGCTTCAAACAGGTGCCCGTGGCCCTGCTGACCACCATCATCGCCACCCTCGCCACCTTGGGCCGCCTCAGCCCCAAGGCGCGCGACAAAGCCGACCTCGCCCGCATCGGCCGCTACTATGCCACTGAATCCATGCTGGTCTGGAACCCCGCCACCGGCCACTACGACGCCGATGCCACGCCCGAAACCGGCAGCGACACCCTCTTCGATTTCTATGCAAAACTGGTGCGTGGCGAAGTCACCGTCAACCGCGGCGACCACGCCGTCTTTTAAAGCACCGCCAGATACAGCCGCACCGCCTCTTGCACATGGCGAAACCGGTCGCCGCCCAGATGCTTGCCGCCATACCAGCGCGTCACAATCACCACATGGTCGCGCAAGCCCGCCCGCTCCAGCATCCGCAGGATGACCATGCCTGCCCCCGCCTCGCCGTCATCCGCCTTGATCGCCCCCTCGGCGCAGATCAAACCCCATGTGTGATGCGTCGCCTTGGCGAATTTCTTGTCCACCTTCAACGCCTTGACCATCTCCCGCGCCGCCGCCTCATCGGCACAGGGCCCGCCCGCGACCGCATATCTGCTGCCCCGGTCCGACAGGATGTTGTCCAGCACGCGCAAGGTTTATTCCTTGGCCGCCGCCGCCTTCATCTTGGCAATCATCTCATCCTTGCTCAACCGCGCCGCCTTGGGGGCCGAGGCTTTGCCCTTCTTGGGGTCGTTGTCCTTGAAGCGCGGCAACGTCTTGCCCAGCACCGGCGCGCCCGTCTTGTCATAATCCATGTTGATCCCCTTTGCTGTGAAGCAGGCAAACATGCCCGAAATCCCGCCCCACCACAACCCGCTTGACGCAAATCCACCTTAATTATACACTGTATATAAACCCAGAGGAGCCCCCATGCCCACCGGTCACTGCTTCATGGCGCTCAGCCTTGACGGCTTTGTCGCCCGCCCCGATCACGCGCTTGACTGGCTGACAAAACAGCCGACAGGCCCCGAGGATCACGGCTATGACGCCTTCATCGCCGGGATGGACGGCCTCGTGATGGGCTCCGGGTCGTTCCGCACCGCCCTGGGCTTTCCCGACTGGCCCTATGCCAAACCCGTCGTGGTCCTGTCCCGGACCCTGACCCCATCCGACATCCCCGCCGCCCTTGCGGCCAAGGTCCGCATCTCCTCGCAAACCCCGCAGGCCCTGATGGCCGAGCTTGACGCCATGGGCTGGACCCGCGCCTATGTCGATGGCGGCCGCGTGATCCACAGCCTCCTGCGGGCCGGTCTGGTGCAGGACCTGACGCTGACCCTGATCCCCATCCTGATCGGTCAGGGCCTGCGCATGTTCGGCCCCCTGACCCGCGACATCGACCTGACGCTGACCCAAGCCACCCCCTTCCCCTCGGGCCTCGTGCAACTGCGCTACCTTGTCCGCCCATGAAACCCGGCCGCCCCACCGCCCCCACCCTGACCAAAGCCGCCATCCTGCACTCTGCCCTGACGATGATCGACGCGGGCCAAACCCTGACCTTTCGCAGCCTCGCCACCGCCCACGGTGTCACGCCCATGGCCATCGCCCACCACACAGGATCCCGTGACGATCTGTTGGCCGACCTGATCACCCAGTGCTTCGCCTTTGCCCCGCCCCCAAACGACACCCCCCGCGCCCGCCTGCGCGACCTGCTGACCCGCTATGTCCAGACCGTGCTGCACCACCCGAACCTCCTGACCCTGACCTTCGCCACCCCCGCCCTGATCACCGGCCCCTTGCGCGACCTGACCAACCACCTGCGCGCCGATCTTCCGTCAGATATCGTCCTGCACCTGACCATCGACTATACCCACGGCTTCGCCCTGTCCGCCGCCGCCGCCCCACCGGGTGCGGGCCCCACCCTGCCCGACTACCTCGCCGGCCTCGACTGGCTCCTCGAACATTCCTTTGCGCCCGGTTAACGCAAACCCCCAAACCCCTGATAACAAACGCATCCGCAAATATCCCACGCGTGCACAGCTTGACATCCCCCACCCCCACCCCCCAAATCCCCTCCAAAGCCCGGAGGCCCCCATGTCCCACGATTTCAACGCCGAACTCGAATCCCGCCTGACCCGTTATGCGGCGCTTGACAGCCAATCCGACGCGGACAGCCCCACCTCTCCCTCGACCGCCATCCAGTTCGGCCTGTTGAACCTGCTGGTGGCCGAATTGCAGGCCATCGGCGCGGCGGATGTCACCCTTACCGATTACGGCACCGTTCTCGCCACCATCCCCGGCACCGCCCCCGGCCCCACCGTCGGCTTCCTCGCCCATGTCGACACCGCCCCCCAGTTCAACGCGACCGGCGTGAAGCCCCGCGTGATCCGCGGCTACAACGGCGGCGCGATCAGCTTTCCCGACAACCCCGCCCTGACCCTGACCCCCGAGGACAACCCCTACCTCGCCACCAAGGTCGGCCATGACCTCGTCACCGCCTCCGGCCTCACCCTGCTGGGGGCCGATGACAAGGCCGGCGTCGCCATCCTGATGACCGCCGCCCGCCACCTGCTGCAAAACCCCGACCTCAAACACCCGCCCCTCCGCCTCGCCTTCACCCCGGATGAGGAGATTGGCCGCGGCGTGAACCCCCGCCTGCCCGCCGACCTGCGGGCCGACTTCGCCTACACCTTCGACGGCGGCGCGGTGGGCGAGATTGAATTTGAGTCCTTCTCCGCCGATGGTGCCGTGGTCCAGATCACCGGCGTCTCCATCCACCCCGGCCTTGCCAAGGACCGGCTGGTCAATGCGATCCATCTGGCCGCCAAGATCATCCAGACCCTGCCCCAAGTCACCCTGACCCCCGAAACCACCCAAGGGACCGAAGGCTTCATCCACGCCACCGACATGGTGGGCGGCTCGTCCGAGATGACGATCAAATTCATCCTGCGCGACTTTGAACGCGACGGGCTTGCCGCCAAGGGCGCCCTTCTGCAACAGGTCTGCGCCGCCGTCGCCGCCACCGAACCGCGTGCGACGATCACCTGCACCATCACCCCGCAATACCGCAACATGCGCTACTGGCTGGAACAGGACATGACCCCCGTCGACCTCGCCCGCAGCGCCGCCCGCAGCCTTGGTATCGAACCGGTTTCCGTGCCCATCCGCGGCGGCACCGATGGCTCACGCCTGACCGAAATGGGCGTGCCCTGCCCGAACCTGTTTACGGGGATGCAAAACATCCACGGCCCGCTGGAATGGGTGTCGGTGCAGGACATGGCCGTGGCCACCCGGCTTTGCCTGGCCATTTCGGCCGCCGCTGCCAGCTGACATGCGGGTCACTGCCCTCGGCCCCGACGAGATCGACCTTCTGCTGGCTGTGCCAGCGGGCCTGTTTGACGACGACATCCGCCCCGATCAGGCCCGCGCCTACCTGGCCGACCCCGCCAACATCCTGCTGCTGGCCTTTGATGGCCCGCTTGCCGTAGGCTTGGCCACCGCCACCGTGATGCGCCACCCCGACAAGGGCCCCTGGCTCTTTGTCAACGAACTTGGCACCCGCGACAGCCACCTGCGCCAGGGCATCGCCACCGCCTTGATGCAGCACCTGTTCGCCATGGGCCGCGCCAGAGGATGCGAGGCGTTCTGGCTCGCCACCGAAACCGACAACACCCCGGCCCTGGCACTATACCGCAAGCTGGGCGGCACTTCGGAAACCTTTGTCGGCTTTGACTGGGATCAGGTCCCGTGACCCGGCCCCTGTCCCCCTACCTCAAGCCGGGGTTTTATGACGACGCTCTGGCCCGTGGCCGCCACCGCGACATTGTGGGTGGCCGGTGGGAGGAGACCGGCCGCGCCCAGATGGCCCTGCTGATCGACGAAGGTCTGCTGCCCCACCACCACCTGCTGGACATCGGCGCAGGCTCGCTGCGGCTGGGGTGCAAGGCCGTGTCCTGGCTGGACCCCGGCCACTACTGGGCCACCGACCAGTCCGGCGCGCTGATGGAACGCGGCCACACAAGCGAACTGTCCGACCCCGCCCGCCTGAACCCCGCCCATCTGGTGCAGGATGCCGATTTCCGCTTTCCGGGCGTGCCGCCCACCATCACCCATGCCATCGCCTTCGCCGTCTTCACCCACCTGCCGCTGGACCACCTTGCCCAAGCCCTGATCCGCGTCCATACCTGCTTTCCGGCGCTGCAAAACCTGCTCTTCACGGTGTTTCTTGCCCCAGCGGGCCATCCGGGCCCCTTGCGCCAACCCGATGGGGTCGTCACCCACGCCACCCGCGCCCCCTATCACTTCGACCCCGAAACCCTGCACCAAACCGCTGACACCGCCGGCTTCCACCTGCACCAGCGCAACCTGCGCCTGCCGCGCGGCCAGATCCTGTTCGCCGCCCAGCGCCGAAATCCAGCCTGAACTGCCGTTTTTTATTGCGTTATTCGAACAATAATTCCAACCTTTGCCCAGTCCACAAGGTGTGCTTTTCATGACCAGTCCGCAGCCCGTCGCCGCAAACCCAGACCTGCCCCCACCCTATTTCATCACGCCGCCCTGTCAGGTCGTGCGCAACCAGATCTACGGCCAACCCATCTGCTTCACCATCACCAACCCAAAGGATTCCATCCAGCGCTATCACGTCCTTGGCCAGTTTTATGAGGCCGAGGAGCTGGAGATCATCCGCAAACACTTTCGCCCCGGCTCGGTCTTTTGCGACATGGGCGCGAACATCGGCAACCATACCCTGTTCGCCATGAAGTTCCTGCATGCCTCAACCTCGATCCTGTTCGAACCCAACCCCGAGGCGATTGCCATCTTGCGCTCGAACATGGAGCTGAACGGCCTGACCGACCGTGTCGACCTCAGCCATCTGGGTGTCGGGGTGTCGGACGAACATGCCACGGGGTTCAGCATCGAGCAGACCCCGCGCAACCTTGGCGGCGCGAAACTGGTCGTGGGCGGCGGCACGGTCGAAACGCAGCGCGGCGACGTGCTTTTGGCCGACCGTCATGTCGACTTCATCAAGATGGACATCGAGGGGATGGAACTGCGCGCCCTGGCCGGTCTGGAGAAAACCATCGCCCGCTGCCGGCCCGGCCTGTTTGTCGAGGTGGACAAGACCCAGACCGTCAAATTCCGCAATTGGGCCGCCGAACGCGACTACGTGATCCGTGCCCGCTATGTCCGCTATGAAACCAAGGTCAACTTCCTCGCCGAACCCGCCACGGCGCCCGGCGAATCTGCGGTTTGACCGGTTCTCGATTACCGAATCGCAATGTGTGATCACAAGAATTTTTTCTGTGATCACAAATGTCGCTTTTCTGATCATGCCCGTCAGATGGCGTTATGAACCTGCCCGTTCCTGTGCAATGACCGCCTGAATTTCAGCCAACGGGGCGATCCATGAACATCCACGAATATCAGGCCAAGGCTCTTTTGCGCAGCTACGGCATCCCGGTTTCCGACGGTCGCCCGGTAACCCGCGCCGAAGAGGCCAAGACAGCCGCCGGCGAACTTGACGGCCCGCTCTGGGTGGTCAAGGCGCAGATCCACGCCGGTGGCCGGGGCAAGGGCAAGTTCATCGAACCCGAGGCTGGTGAAAAGGGCGGCGTCCGTCTGGCCCGTTCCGTGGGTGAGGCTGCCGAATTCGCCCGCCAGATGCTGGGCCGCACCCTCGTCACCGCGCAAACCGGCCCCGCCGGAAAACAGGTCAACCGCATCTACATCGAAGACGGCAGCTTCATCGAGCGCGAACTTTATCTCGCCATCCTGATCGACCGCGCCACCTCGCGCATCTCTTTCGTCTGCTCCACCGAAGGCGGGATGAGCATCGAAGACGTCGCCCATGACAGCCCCGAAAAAATCCTGACCTTCGACGTCGATCCCGCGACCGGCCTGTCCGATTTCCACGGCCGCCGCGTCGCCTTTGCCCTTGGCATGACCGGCAATCAGGTCAAGCAATGCGTCGGCATCATCAAGAACCTCTACCGCATGTTCGTCGAAAAAGACATGGAGATGCTGGAAATCAACCCGTTCTGCGTGCTGAAAGACGGCTCGCTGAAACTCCTCGATGCCAAAATGTCCTTCGACGGCAACGCGATGTATCGCCACCCCGACATCGCCGCCCTGCGCGACGAAAGCGAAGAAGACCCCAAGGAACTCGCCGCCTCCAAGTTCGATCTGAACTACATCGCCCTTGACGGCGACATCGGCTGCATGGTCAACGGTGCCGGTCTGGCGATGGCCACCATGGACATCATCAAACTCTACGGCGCCGAACCCGCCAACTTCCTTGACGTTGGCGGCGGCGCCACCAAGGAAAAGGTGACCGAGGCGTTCAAGATCATCACCTCCGACCCCAACGTCAAAGGCATCCTCGTCAACATCTTCGGCGGCATCATGCGCTGCGACATCATCGCCGAAGGCGTGATCGCCGCGGTCAAGGAGGTGGGGCTGAAGGTCCCGCTGGTCGTGCGTCTGGAAGGCACCAACGTCGAACTTGGCAAGGACATCATCCGCAAATCCGGCCTGAACGTCATCGCCGCCGATGACCTCAAGGACGGCGCCGAGAAAATCGTCAAGGCGGTCAAGGGATGATGCGCCACGCAGCCGCCCTGTGCGTCTTGCTGGCCAGCCCCGTGCTCGCGCAGGACGCCGACCCGCACAACCAGCTGATCGAGGGCTTGATGGCCTGCATGTCAGGGGGCGGTCAGGTCGACCTGACGGCGAGCATGCTGACCGCCGCCGGCTGGACGCGCGATGACACCGGCGAAGACGGTCTGGTCTATTTCAATCCCGGCACCGGGCAGGACAGCCAGGTCTACATGGCCGTCGACGGCAGCTTTTGCCACGTCGAAAGCTTCTCGGTTGGCAGCGCGGACGCCTCGGAACTTCTGGCAGCGTCGCTGGGGGCGCCGGACGGCGCGGCCTTTGACTATTCCAGCGACGACATGGGCTGCACGCGCCTCGATTTCGACACGGGCGTCAGCGCCACGATCACCTCGGGTGGCAACGATCCGACCTGCGCCTCCGAAACCGACAGCGGCGTCAGATTCGAACTGACCCCGGAATAATGACCTCCGGGCCGGACATTCCGGCCTGTCCCGCAGTTAACTTGAAGGAACGTCCCTTATGGCCGTACTCGTCAACAAATCCACCCGCGTCATCTGTCAGGGCTTCACCGGCAGCCAGGGCACCTTCCACTCGGAACAGGCCATCGCTTATGGCACGCAAATGGTCGGCGGCGTCACCCCCGGCAAGGGCGGCTCGCTGCACCTGAACCTGCCGGTGTTCGATAGCGTTCATGACGCCCGCAAGGCCACACAGGCCAACGCCTCCGTCATCTACGTTCCCCCGCCCTTCGCCGCGGACAGCATCCTCGAGGCGATCGACGCCGAGATGGAGCTGATCGTCTGCATCACCGAAGGCATCCCGGTGCTCGACATGATGAAGGTCAAGCGCGCCCTGCAAAACAGCAAATCGCGCCTGATCGGCCCCAACTGCCCCGGTGTCATGACCCCCGGCGAATGCAAGATCGGCATCATGCCCGGCAGCATCTTCTCCCGTGGGTCGGTCGGCGTCGTCTCCCGCTCGGGCACCCTGACCTATGAGGCGGTCAAGCAGACCACCGACGTGGGCCTGGGCCAGTCCTCCGCCGTCGGCATCGGCGGCGACCCGATCAAGGGCAGCGAACATATCGACATCCTGGAAATGTTCCTGGCCGACCCCGAAACCCAATCCATCATCATGATCGGCGAAATCGGCGGCGCCGCCGAAGAGGACGCCGCCCAGTTCCTCGCGGATGAGCGTAAAAAGGGCCGCTGGAAACCCACCGCAGGCTTCATCGCCGGCCGCACCGCCCCCACGGGTCGGCGCATGGGTCACGCCGGCGCCATCGTCTCGGGCGGCAAAGGCGACGCCGACAGCAAGATCGAGGCGATGAAACGCGCCGGCATCATCGTGGCCGACAGCCCCGCGACGCTGGGCGAGGCCGTGATGAAAGCTTTGGGTCGGTAAATGCAGGTGCGGCGCGCAATCTTGACCGGCTTGCGAAGGTCTTTCGACTTTCGCAGCCGTTCTGCGCGCGCCAACGGCCTGGCCTTCCTCGCCTTTGCCATCCTCCTTGACTCCACGCTCCTCACCAGCCCCCTGCGTGTCGCCCTGTGCGCGCTGGGGGTCTTTGGCGTTTCCCGAACCACTGCGCTTTACTTCAGCGACACCGCATCCCGTCTTCTTTTGCCCTCGGATCAGGGCATGTCTCCATTGTCAAAGGTTCAGCCATGACCGAACAAACCCCCAACGCCGCCTTCCATGCCTCGTCCTTCCTGCAAGGCACCAACGCCGATTATGTCGATCAACTTGCCGCCGCCCATGCCGCGGACCCGGCCTCGGTCGATGCGCAATGGGGCGAGTTCTTTCGTCTGCTGGGTGATTCCGGGCTCGAGTCCAAGCGCGCCGCCGCGGGGGCCTCCTGGGCGCGCAGCGACTGGCCGCCGCAGCCGAATGATGACCTGACCGCCGCCCTGACCGGCGAATGGCCCGAGGGCACCAAGACCACCGCCCGCAAGATCACCGAAAAGGCCGCCGACAAGGGTGTCATCCTAAACGACGCCCAGATCAAACGCGCCGTCCTCGATTCTGTCCGCGCCATCATGCTGATCCGCGCCTACCGCATCCGCGGCCACCTTGCCGCCGATCTGGACCCCTTGGGCATGACCGAACGCGGCAGTCACCCCGAATTGGACCCCGTCTCCTATGGCTTTGCCGAAGCCGACATGGACCGGCCCGTCTTTATCGACATGGTGCTGGGTCTGGAAATGGCCTCGATGCGCCAGATCGTCGAGATCGTCAAACGCACCTATTGCGGCACCTTCGCCCTGCAATACATGCACATCTCCGACCCGGAACAGGCATCCTGGCTGAAAGAGCGGATCGAAGGCTACGGCAAGGAAATCGCCTTCACCCGCGAAGGCCGCCGCGCCATCCTGAACAAGCTGGTCGAGGCCGAGGGGTATGAAAAATTCCTCCAGGTCAAATACACCGGCACCAAACGCTTTGGCCTTGATGGCGCCGAAAGCCTGATCCCCGCGATGGAACAGATCATCAAACGCGGCGGCACCCTGGGCGTGAAAGAGGTCGCCATCGGCATGCCCCACCGCGGCCGCCTGTCGGTGCTCGCCAATGTGATGATGAAACCCTACCGCGCCATCTTCAACGAATTCCAGGGCGGCTCCTTCAAACCCGAGGATGTCGACGGCTCGGGCGACGTGAAATACCACCTCGGCGCCTCCTCGGACCGCACCTTTGACGGCAACACCGTCCACCTGTCGCTGACCGCCAACCCCTCCCACCTCGAGGCCGTGAACCCCGTTGTCCTCGGCAAGGTCCGCGCCAAGCAAGACCAATACGGCGACCCCGACCGTCACCAAGTCCTGCCCATCCTGCTGCACGGCGACGCCGCCTTTGCGGGCCAGGGCGTGGTGGCCGAATGCTTTGGCCTCTCCGGTCTCAAAGGACACCGCACCGGCGGCACCATCCATATCATCGTCAACAACCAGATCGGCTTCACCACCGCGCCCTCCTACTCGCGCAGCAGCCCCTACCCCACCGACATCGCCCTGATGGTCGAGGCGCCGATCTTCCACGTCAACGGTGACGACCCTGAAGCCGTGGTCCACGCCGCCCGCATCGCCACCGAATACCGCCAGAAATTCCACAAGGACGTCGTGATCGACATCTTCTGCTATCGCCGCTTTGGCCATAACGAAGGCGACGAGCCGATGTTCACCAATCCGCAGATGTATGCCCGCATCCGCAAGCAGAAAACCACCCTGCAACTCTACACCGAACGCCTTGTGAAAGACGGCCTCATCCCCGAGGGCGAAATCGAGGATATGAAAGCCGCCTTCCAGGCCAAGCTGAATGAAGAGTTCGAGGCCGGCAAAGACTACAAACCCAACCGCGCCGACTGGCTCGATGGCCGCTGGAAACAGCTGCGCACCAAGGACCTGAACAACTATCAGCGCGGCGAAACCTGGATCAAGGCCGAGACGATGGCCGAAATCGGCGCCGGCCTGACCCGCGTCCCCACCGGCTTTGACCTGCACAAAACCGTGGCGCGCCAACTCGAGGCGAAAAACCAGATGTTCGCCACCGGCAAGGGTTTTGACTGGGCCACCGCCGAGGCTCTGGCCTTCGGCTCGCTTGTCACCGAGGGCTTTCCCGTCCGCCTGTCCGGTCAGGATTGCACCCGTGGCACCTTCAGCCAACGCCACTCCGCCTTCGTCGACCAGACTACCGAGGAACGGCATTACCCCCTGAACCACATCCGCCCCGGCCAGTCGCGGTATGAGGTGATCGACAGCTCGCTCTCCGAATACGCCGTCCTCGGCTTTGAATACGGCTATTCCCTCTCCGAACCCAACGCATTGACGATATGGGAGGCGCAGTTTGGCGACTTTGCCAATGGCGCGCAGATCATGTTCGACCAGTTCATCTGCTCGGGCGAGAGCAAATGGCTCCGCATGTCCGGCCTCGTCTGCATGCTGCCCCACGGGTTCGAGGGGCAGGGCCCGGAACACTCCTCTGCCCGCGTCGAACGCTTTTTGCAAAACTCGGCGCATGACAACTGGATCGTGGCGAACTGCACCACGCCCTCCAACTACTTCCACATCCTGCGCCGCCAGCTGCACCGCGATTTCCGCAAACCGCTGATCCTGATGACGCCGAAATCGCTGCTGCGTCACCCGCTCTGCGTCAGCGACGCCGCCGATTTCACCGACGGCTCCACCTTCCACCGCGTGCTGTGGGATGATGCGCAAAAGGGCCATTCGGCCACCAAACTCAAGGCCGACGACCAGATCAAACGGGTCGTCCTCTGCTCAGGCAAAGTCTATTTCGACCTTCTGGCCGAACGCGACGCCCGCGGCATCGACGATGTCTACCTGCTGCGCGTCGAACAGCTTTACCCGCTGCCGACCCTGCCGCTCACCACCGAACTCAGCCGCTTCAAACAGGCCGAGTTCGTCTGGTGCCAAGAGGAACCGCGCAATCAGGGCGCCTGGACCTTCATCGAGCCCGAGATCGAAACCCTGCTGACCAAGATCGGCGCGACCCACAGCCGCCCGCGCTACGCCGGACGCATGGCCTCGGCCTCACCCGCCACGGGCCTCGCCAGCCGCCACAAGTTCGAACAACAGACCCTCGTCAACGAAGCGTTGACCCAAGGAGCATGAAGATGACTGACGTAATGGTGCCCTCCCTGGGCGAAAGCGTGTCCGAAGCGACCGTCTCCACCTGGTTCAAAAAGGTCGGAGATGCGGTGAAACAGGACGAAATGCTGTGCGAACTTGAAACCGACAAAGTCTCGGTCGAGGTGCCCAGCCCGGTGACCGGCGTGCTGGCCGAAATCATCGCCCCCGAAGGCACCACCGTCGCCGCCTCGGCCCGCCTGGCCGTGGTGACGGAAGGGGCCACCGCCGCCGCCGCCGCTCCGGCCGCCGCCCCGGCCCCGGCTCCGGCCCCTGCGGCCAAAGACATCGAAAACGCCCCCGCCGCCAAAAAGGCGATGGAGGAGGCGGGCCTCACCCCCGCCCAAGTCACCGGCACCGGCCGCGATGGCCGCATCATGAAGGACGATGTGGCCCGCGTGGTCGCCACCCCCGTGGCCGCACCCGTCGCCGCACCCGTCGCCATCCCCCGCGCCCCGATCCCCGCCGACGATGCGGCGCGTGAGGAGCGGGTGAAAATGACCCGACTGCGCGCCACCATCGCCCGCCGGCTCAAGGACGCCCAAAACACCGCCGCCATGCTGACCACCTATAACGAGGTCGACATGTCCGGCGTCATGGGGTTACGCAACGAATACAAAGACCTGTTCGAGAAAAAGCACGGCGTGAAACTGGGCTTCATGTCCTTTTTCGTCAAAGCCTGCTGCCACGCCCTGCGGGAAATCCCCGAGGTCAACGCCGAAATCGACGGTCAGGATGTGGTCTATAAAAACTACGTCCACATGGGCGTCGCCGTCGGCACCCCCAGCGGTTTGGTTGTCCCCGTCCTGCGCGACGCCGACCAGATGTCCTTCGCCGGGATCGAAAAGAAAATCTCCGAACTGGGCCTCCGCGCCCGCGACGGCAAACTCAGCATGGCCGAAATGCAAGGCGGCTCCTTCACCATCTCCAACGGCGGCGTCTACGGCTCGCTGATGTCCTCCCCCATCCTGAACCCCCCGCAATCGGGGATCCTGGGGATGCACAAGATCCAGGACCGCCCCGTCGTGGTCGCCGGCCAAATCGTCATCCGCCCGATGATGTATCTCGCCCTCAGCTACGACCACCGCGTCGTCGACGGCAAAGGCGCCGTGACGTTCCTCGTGCGGGTGAAAGAGGCGCTGGAAGATCCGCGCCGCCTCCTGATGGACCTCTAAGAACGGCAAGCTGAACCCCACCCTATGCCCGTGTAGGGCGGGGTTCACCCCGCCAAACCGTTTGATGGAAATCCAGGCCATGCGATTTGCCAAACTTCCAAAGCAGTTCGTTCAGGATCTCACGATCTCTGCGAACCTTGTCGCATTGATCAATGCGAAGCCGGAAACTATCTCGCGGCATAGGGCTTTGGCGGCAGTGTCGCTCGTTTTGCTGGCGTTGTCAGTCGTTCTATTTGCAACCGCCAACGGAACAAAGATCACGGCAACGCTTGCGATGCTTGCCATCATCGCCATGATATTCTTGTGGGACAACCTTACCTACATAGTCTTCCAGTTGAACTTGGCTCGGGGGAAGTTGAGGAACTTCTACGCGCTCGCCTATCTGTTCGGCTTCGCTGGAGTTCTGTTCGGATACTCGGGAAGACCGGCAATAGCCTTGATTTTCCTTGTTCTGCTTATGACCCCGACTGTCGTCACCCTAGGTCGTGCGCTTATTGACCCGAAATCGTCTTTTCTGAACGACCAATTTGTATCCTACATGCTTCAGGAATACAAAAGGCGGATCAAGAAAGACAATTCGCAAGGTGCGCATTAGCGCATTTCCCCCTGCCCCACCCCGGGAACCAAATGACCTCCCCCCTCCAAACCCTCGAACTCACCCTCTGGCACCCCGCCACCCGCTATGACCGCGATCTGATGGACGCCACCTTTGCCCCCGATTTCCACGAATTCGGCCGCTCCGGCCGACGCTATACTCGGGCCGAACTGCTGGACGCCGCACCACACGACTTCACGGCCACCCTGCACGATTTCACCGAACACCCCCTGTCCGACACCATCACCCTCACCACCTACATCTCCGAACTCCACACCCCCCAAGGCCCCGAACGCGCCAACCGCGCCTCGATCTGGGACGGCGCGTCAGGCCACTGGCAAATCCGCTTCCACCAAGGCACCCCCTCGTAGGTCGGGGCCTGCCCCGACTCCCCCCTCAAAACCTTTCCACCCGGTTAACGAAAATCACCAACCCCTTGATCCTAAACACTTTCCCAAAGTGTCCACGCGTGGACACTCACCCCCACACCCCCAAAATCACATTCCGCGTCACCCGCTCCACCGTCGGCTCGCCCATAATCAACCCATTCACCCACTCACACGACCCCGCGTTGAACACCGCACCCTTGCCCCGCCGATACTCCGCCATACACCCATTCCCCCGCGACGCCCGCCCCATCGTCTCCTCATTCACCACCCCATAAATCATCCGCGCGGTATCCTCGGCATCCAGATGCCCGATGAACAGGTCCCGGTCCGCCGCCGAAGTATGATGCGACAGCGTCGTCGCAGGCGACATCCCCACAATCTCCAACGACCCTTTCAGGGCCGGATCGTCCGCAAACGGCAGCCCATGCCTCAACCCCAACTCCACCCCATCCACCTCATAGCCAAAGATCCGCGCCGACGCCCCCAATACATCCCCATACCCCAGCCCCGTATCCCGCAGCGACCAATGCCCCGGCCGATAGATGGCAAACCCGCCCGACCCATGCGCCGCACAGCGGCTCCACCCCGCATAAACCCCCATCGACCCGGTCAACCCCATCGTCGCCACCGCAGGCCGCCCCACCTCCGGCGCGTCCCAATAGGTGCTGCGCCGCGCGCCCGACACCGGGTCCGGCCCCACCTTCCAACAGGTCTGCGTCAGCAGATCGTCAGACAACCGGGTCTGCCAATAGAAATTCCCGGCAAACCGCGCCACCTGCCCCCCCGCATCCACCCAGGCCTCCAGATGGTCACGCATCTCCCAGGTCCAATATTCGTCATGTCCCACAATCACGACCCGGTCATACCCTTCGGGCATCCCTCGCGCATGCAGGTCATGTTGCGTCCAATAGTCGAGTTCAATCCCCTGCCCCTCGCACCACAGCGCAAAGGGCTTCTCAAACGCCGCCCACCCGGACGAGGCGTATTTCTTCGACACCCCCCGCGCCCGCGCATATTCCATGTGGGGATAACGCGGCCGGGTCAGCAAAGGCGAGGCATGCGGGATGCGACGCGCCCCCTCGGGCCAGCGGACGAATCCCCTTGCCCAGGGCCGCAGCAGGCTGACCTCATGCGCCGCATCGGTCTGGCGCGGTCCGATGATCCCCTGATAATGGTTCGACCCGCCCCAGTCGTTATACGCACACCACGTCCCTGTCGCGAGCAGCATCAGCACCCGCGCCTTTTGCTGACCGGCCCGCACAACAAACATATGTTCTGATTGGTGCCCAGCGACCGTCAGTGCAACCGTATAGACCCCACTTTTCCACCCCTCGGGCACCACAAACCGCAGCACCTCGGGCCAGCCACACCCTGTTACCGAGCATTCATTCGTCGTCTCTGCAAAGTCAACCGGCATCATCCGGTCCAGCACCAAGTCCGGCACCAATCCATCCCGCGAAACCCGCACCCGCACCTCGCCTGCTGTACTGGTAGCGTGCAGCACCACCTCATCCCCCGCCACATAGGACAGCGCATTGGTATAGGCCCAAACCTGCGGCCGCGTCCGGTCCTGCGAGGCCATCTCATAATGATGCCCCGTCACCGCATCGCCATCGTCATGCGGCCCCGCCACAAAGAACCCCTGCAACGTCATGCCAGCCCCCCAAACGCCCGTTCCAGAAAGGCCGCACTCTGCGCCAGATACGTCGCCACATTGCTGCGCCGGTAAACGCCGTGGCCCTCATCCTCGAACAACAGCACCTCATGCGCGATGCCCGCCACTGCCAACTCGCGCACCGCCACATGCGTGTTTTCCGGCCCCACATTGCTGTCGGCCAACCCATGCACGATCATCACCGCACCCTTGATGTTTGCAATGAAATTCCCCGGGCTGGCATTGGCATACTTGGCCGGAACCTCCTCGGGCGTGCCGCCCATCATCTCAATCGAATAGGCCCGGCCATGCGGCATTTCGGTCGCGTGATAGTCGATGTCCAGCCGGTACATCCCGCACATCGGGATCGCCGCATTGACCAGATCGGCAAATCGAGTGATCGCAAACCAGCTGGAAAACCCGCCATAGGAATTGCCCGCCACGGCAATTTTCCCCCGGGCAGCAATGCCTTGCGCCACACAGGCCTCGATCCCCGCCCTGATGTCGGACTGCTCACGCCCGCCCCAGCCATCCGCCTTGACCGCCTCGCGCCAGGCCAGCCCAAACCCGGTGGACCCGCGATAATTGGGGTCCAGAACCGTAAATCCCGCCTGCACCCAAAAGCCGATCTTAGGGTTGACCCAGTCCTCGGAATGCCAGGTCGGCCCGCCATGGACAAAGGCGATGAACCCTTTGGACGGCCCCTCTGGCTGATAGAGCCACCCCTGACACTCCAACCCATCCGCCGTTCGCCAGCGAAAATCCCGCGGCCGCACATAGGTCCGCCGCGACCGGGCAAACTGGCTCAGCGCCACATGCGACCCGTCCGGCATCACCCGCACCAGATCATGCGGCGAATCCGCGTCATAGGCCTCGGCAATCCAGCCGCCGTCCGGCATCGCGGCATGCGGCAGCAAAAACCGCCGGCCCGTCGTGTTCGGCAAGGCCGTCCAGGCACCATCCCACACCCTGGCAAAGCTGCGCGACTGGTCATGGCAGATCACCGCAACCCGCCCCGCCCCCGGCACCACCTCATGCGGCATCAGGAAGGGCTCACCGCCCAGCCATTCGACTGCGCCGGTCAGCACGTTGACGACCCCGATCTGATCCTGCCCCGCCTTGTCGGTCACAAAGACCACATGGTCCTCATCCAGCCAATCGCCCCGCGTGTTGTTGCGCATCCCCAGGCTCAAAACTTCGCGCAACGCGCTGCCGTCCAGGTTCATCACCCACAATTGCGTGCCCCCAGGCAAACGTTCGTTCACATTCAGCAGTATCTGCTCACCCGACGGCGACAAACTGGGCGCCCTGTCAAAGAAATTCCGCGTCCGGGCCAGACAACGCCGCTCTCCGGTGTGAATATCCTGCCACCAGACCATCGCCCCCTCGATCACCGCGCCCGCCTCATAGTCAAAATCGGCCACAAAGATCACCGCCCGCTGATCCCGCGTCAGACCCCCGCCGTAAACGTAATGATCGTTCTGTTTCGGCGTCAGCAGCCGCAACTTGCCACCCACCCGGCGGTCCAGAATCATCAGATGGTCATGCTCGCAGGCGTGCCGCGACTGCGCCAGCACCACAAACGACCCGTCATACGCCACATCGCGAATTTGGTGATGATCCACCCCCCAGGTCAACTGCAACAGCGCCGCCGACCCATCCGCCGGGGCCACGTAAACCTCATCCACCTCATTCAACCCCGCCAGACAAAAGAACACCCAAGCCCCATCGCCCGAGGCGTGGATGCTGGAAATCTGCGGCAGCGCGGCCCAGTCCCGGGCCAGGTCCTGAATGTCCATTTACCCCTCGATCAGATGACAGGCGGCTTGACGTCCGCCAAATTCCCGCAATTCGGGCCGCTCTTCATGGCAGCGCCCCACGGCCAGCGGGCAGCGCGAGGCAAAGACGCACCCCTTGGGCGGCGTCAGCACCGACGGCAACTCGCCCGGCAACGATTGCCCCACCCGCCCCTTTTCGCGCACCGGGTCCGGTTCCGGCACCGCCTGCATCAGCGCCTGCGCATAGGGATGCAGGGGGCGCGCATAAAACGCATCCCGTGGCGCAACCTCGACCACACGGCCCAGACACATCACCATGATATCATGGGAAATATGCCTGACCACCGCCAGATTGTGCGAGATGAAGACCAGCGCCAACCCCAACTGGTCCTGCAAATCCATCAGCAGATTGACCACCTGCGCCTGGATCGACACATCCAGCGCCGAGACCGGTTCATCGCAGACAATCAGCTTTGGCCCGCCAATGATCGCCCGCGCAATCCCCACCCGCTGCGCCTGTCCCCCCGACAACTCATGCGGATAGCGCGCCGCAAAATCCGCCGACAGGCCGACCAACCGCAACGCCTCGACCGCCCGCGCCGCCAACTGGGCCTTGGAAAGCCCCGGCTCGAACGTCGCCAAAGGCCGCGAGACGATCCGCCCCAGCGTCATCCTTGGGTCCAGCGCCGCCACCGGGTCCTGAAAGATGATCTGCAACTCCGCCCGCCGCCGCCGCAATTCCTCCGCCGCCAGGCTCGCCATATCCTGCCCCTGCCACAGCACCTGCCCCCCCGTCGGCTTGATCAGCCGCAGGATCGCCCGCCCCAGCGTGGACTTGCCACAGCCGCTTTCCCCCACCACGCCCAGGGTCCGCCCTGCCTCCAAGCTCAGCGAACAATCCCGCACAATCGGCAAAACCCGCGCCTTGGAAAACAGCCCCGGCCCCGCGACCGGATAGCCCACCTCCAGATGCCGCACCTCCAACAGGCTCATGTCGCCCCCCGCAAATGGCACGCCACGCCGTCCACAAAGGCTGGCCGCACCACCTCGCAGACCGCCAGCTTGACCGTGCAGCGCGGCGCAAAGGGGCAGCCCGGAAGCATCGCCCCGCCCGACCGGGGCGTGCCGGGGATGGTGCCCAACCGGGCCGTCAAACGGTCGGTCAACCGGGGCGTCGCCGCCAGCAACCCATGGGAATAGGGGTGTTGCGGCGCCGCAAACAGCGCCTCTGCCGTCCCCGCCTCCATCACTTGGCCCCCATACAGGACCACCACCCGGTCACACATCCGCGCCACAACGCCCAGATCATGCGTCACCAGAATGACCGCCGTGCCAATGTCCCGCGCCAGTTCCGCAATCAGGTCCAGCACCTGCGCCTGAATCGTCACATCCAGCGCCGTCGTCGGCTCATCGGCCAACAGCAGCGCAGGCCGCACCAGCAGCGCCATCGCGATCATCACCCGCTGGCGCATCCCCCCCGAAAACTCATGCGGATACCGCCGCGTCCGGTTCGCCGCATCCGGGATGCGCACGCGGTCCAGCATCGCCACCGCCGCCTTTGCCGCCTCCCCCTTGGACATCCCCTTATGGATCCGCAACCCCTCGGCCAGCTGGTCGCCCACCCGCATATAGGGGTTCAGGCTGGTCATCGGGTCCTGAAAGATCATCGACAGGCTGACCCCCCGCACCCGGTCCAGCGCAGCGGGCGACAGCGCCAGCAAATCCTGCCCCTGAAACTCCACCCGCCCCGCCGCCCGGCCGTTGGCGGCCAGCAGCCCCATCAACGCAAACAGGATCTGGCTTTTCCCCGACCCGCTTTCCCCGACAATCCCCAACACCTCACCGGGGCGAACTTCAAACGACACACCATCCACCGCCGTCATCTCGCCCGCAGGCAGCCGAAACTGCACCGACAAATCGCGCACGCTCAGCAGGTTATCGTTCATTGGGGTCAAAGGCGTCCCTCAGGCCATCGGCGATAAAGTTCAGACAAAACAACACGGTGGCCAGCAACATCCCCGGCAGCAGCAGCAACCGCAAATCCGTCTCCATCGCTGATGTCCCCGCCTGGATCAGGTTCCCCCAGGACGCCTGCGGCTCCTTGATGCCAATGCCCAGAAACGACAGAAAGCTTTCCGACAGGATCACCTCGGGCACCAGTAAGGACCCATAGACGATGACCACCGACACGCAGTTCGGCACGATATGGGTCCAGATGATCTGCCAATTCGGCATCCCCCCCGCCCGCGCCGCCTCGACAAACTCGCGCTTGGCCAGGCTCTGCGCCTGCGCCCGCACAATCACCGCCGGGGTCAGCCACAGCGTGAACACGATCGCCGCAAACAGCGCCAAGGTGCCGCCACCGAACAACAACCCGAGCAGGATCACCAGGATGATATAGGGGAATCCATACAGCACCTCGACCGCCCGCATCATCAGGTTATCGACCCGTCCCCCGACAAACCCCGACACCGCGCCATACAGAACTCCGATCACCCCCGCGACCAGCGCCCCCAGAAACCCGATGGCCAGCGACACCCGCCCCCCCTCCAGCACCCGCACCAGCAAATCGCGGCCATAATCGTCGGTGCCAAAGGGATGGGCCGAGAACAGGTCGATGGGCGCGGATATGTTGTCAAAATCGGCATCCTCGCCCGTGAAGGGGAACGCATAGGGTCCAAGGTAGCACATCAGCACCACCGCCAGCAGCACCCAGACCGATACCATCGCCAGCCGGTTGGCGCGAACCCGGCGGAATTGCAGCGACAGCGTGCTTTGCGGGGCCTCAGCCTTCATGGCGCACCCTGGGGTCCATCCAACCGCGCAACAAATCCGTCAACAGGTTGAACAAAATCAGAAATCCGCCGTAAACCAGCGTGATCCCCATCACCAGCGGATAGTCCCGGTTCAGCGCCGCATCAACGAAAAACCGCCCGATCCCTGGCAAAGCAAACACCGTCTCGATCAAGATCGACCCCGTGATCAGCGCCGCCGCCGCCGGTCCCAGATAGGCCACCACCGGCAGCATCGCCCCCGTCATCACATGCCGCACCATCACCAACCACGGCCCGATCCCCTTGGCGCGCGAGGTTCGCACATGGTTTTCCCGCATCGTCTCGATCAGCGACGACCGCGTCAGGCGCGAGATATAGGCGATGTTCGGCAGCGCCAGCACCAACACCGGCAACACCAGCGACCGCCAGCCGTCATTCATCCCCCCCACCGGAAACCACCCCAGATGAACGCTGAAATACAACTGCGCCAGCGGCCCGATGATGAAGATCGGCACCGCAATCCCGATCACCCCCACCGTCCCCGCCGCATAATCGGTCCAGCCATTGCGCCGCAGCGCCCCGGCCAGCCCGAGGCCAATCCCCACCAGCGACGCCACCAGAATGGCCCAAAACCCGATGGTCAGCGAATAGGGCAGGCCCGACGCAATCAGATCATTCACCGAATAATCGCGAAACCGTGTCGATGGCCCAAGGTCCCCCCGCACGATCCCCCAGATATAGCGGCCAAACTGTTGCCAGACCGGTTCATCCAGATGAAACGCCGCCTCGATATTGGCCTGAACCTCGGGGCTGATCTTGCGGTTGCGCGAAAACGGCCCCCCCGGCGCCAGACGCATGATGAAAAAGGTCAACGTGGCAAGGGCGGCCAGCGTCAAAAACCCGCTCCAGATGCGCTTGGCGACGAAGGGGAACACCCTTACTCCAGCGTGATGAATTGCGAATTGTGATAGCCCGCAACCGACGCCTCGAACCCTTTGACATTGGGTTTCACCAGATGGCGGTAGGGTTCAATCGCGATGGGCGCAAAGATGTAATCGTCCAGCAAAATCTTCTCGGCCGCCGCAAGCGCCACATAGCGCCCCGCCTTGTCCGGTATCACCGCCGCCGCATCCATCGCCGCATCATATTCCGGCTTCACCCAGTCATAGCCCGGCTCGGCCGAGGGTCTCATATAGGACAAAAACGTCTCCGGCCCCGCGAAATCGCCCACCAGATTGTCGGCAAACACCCCCCAGTCATCGGTGTAAAACAGGTCCAGCCATGCCTTGCGCTCTTGCCCGTTCACCTGCGCCTCAACCCCCAGGACCTTTTTCCACATCAGCGCAATGCCATTGGCCCGCCGCGTGTTCACCTCGGCCACCGTCGTCGCAATCGACAGCTTCAACGGATTGTCGGGGCCATAGCCCGCCTTGGCATACAACTCCTGCGCCAACGCCTCGCGCTCGGGCTGGGTCATCGCCGCCTCGGCAATCTGCGGCCCCTGATAGGCCGGATCAAACCCGCCACCATAGGCGAATGTCGGCACCGCGCCGCCCTTGACGATCTTGCCCTCCAGCACCTCCCGGTCAATCGCCAGACTCAGGGCGCGCCGCATGTCCACATTGTCAAACGGCGGCACCGACAGGTTGAAACTGTAATAGATCAGATAGGTCGAGGCAAAGATCATCACCTCATCCGGCCGCTCGGCCTTCAACGTCTCGATCTGCGCCAACGGGATGTCATAGGTGATGTCCAACTCGCCCGCGTCATAGCGTTTCAACTCGGTGCTGACATCCTCGGTCACATGATACTTGACCGTCTCCACCTTCACATTGGCCGCATCCCAGTAGTTCGGGTTTTTCTGCAACAACACATGGCTTTGCGGCACCACCTCGGTGATCACATAGGCACCGTTCGACACCACCTTCGCCGGGTCGATGAACCCACCCGCGCCATTGGCGGCAAAGCTCGCCCCATGCAGCGGCGCCATCTGGAACGACCCCATCAGGTCCAGCATATGCGGCGCGGGTGCCTCCATCTGCACCACCACCGTCCGCGCATCCGGCGCCGTCACCCCCAACACCGAGGTGTCGGTCGTCTCGGCATTCGCCAAGGCCCCCGCCCCCTTGATCTGGATGGTCGAGTAGAAATAATACCCCTTCTCCGACGCCGTTTCCGGGTTCAGCGTCCGCAACATCCCCGCCACGAAATCCTGCGCCACCAGCGGATCGCCATTCGACCACTTCAACCCCTCGCGCAGGGTGAATGTATAGGTCTTGCCATCCGCCGACATCTCCCACTTTTCCGCCGCACCGGGGATGATCGCGCCCTTGGCGTCAAAGTTGACCAGCCCCTCATAGGCATCGGCCAGAATCCACCCCGCCGCCGCGTCAAAGTTCACCTGCGGGTCCAATGAGGACCATTCCGATCCCACCCCCCGGTCCAGCACCCCATCGGCAAAGGCAGGTGCGGCCAATCCAAAGGCCGCCGTCATCGCCAACATTCCCAGCACAGTCCTGAACTTCATCTTGGCTTTCTCCCCGTTGGTTTTCATTCAGTCTGACAGCAGATCCCCGCTGCGCACAATGTTTTCTCCGGCGACATGGGCCAGACTTTGCCCGCGCAGACAGGACCGCCACAATTCGGTCCGAAACAGCATCCCCGCCACCGGGCTGACCACCGGCATCCGCCGCCGCGACACCGGGTCCGCGACATGGCCCAGAACCTGGCCCGCCTGCACCTCGGCCCCCACCGGCACCGCCCAGGTCACCACCCCGCCCTGCGGCGCAAACACCTCGGCCGCACCCGCCAACGGGCGCTGCACCGCCGCCGGATGGGCAGGCACCGCTTCCCACCCCGTCACCACGCCAATCGCCGCCAGAAACGTCATCAGCTGGCCCGCATCCGCCGCCGCCACCTCATCCGCCACATCAAACTGCCCGCGATACTCCAGCGTCGTCGAAAAACACCCCGCCGGAATTGGAAACCGGTCACCATAGCGCGCCCGCAACTGCGCCCAGGGCACGGTATGCGCCTCATCAAAGGCATGGCCCCCCGACAAATCCTCGATCAGCGCCAGCTTCGCCCCGATGGCACGACCCAACAGCTCTGTATCCTGCGGCCGCGCCCCGCTGGCATAAAGATGCAGCACCGCAAAATGGTCGCAATGCAGGTCCAGCACATAATCGGCATCGCAGGACCAGTTCATCAAGGCCACCATCTGCTCGGCCCGGTCATCGCGCGCCGGCACTTCGGCCAGTGCTGCCCGGAACGCGGCCCGGATCAGATGCAGGTTGTCCTCCTCCGATGCCGTCAACACCCCCTCCAGCCGGTCCCCCACCAGCCGGGCCAGTTCCGGATAACCCCGGTTGAAATTGTGCAGACTGTCCGCCTCATGCCGACCCAGGGGCCGCTGAAACGCCCATTGCGACAGGCCGATGGGGTTTGCCGCCGGCACCACCAACACCTCACCCGCAATCCCGCCCCGCGCCTCGGCGCCGTCCAGCAGCGTCATCAGGTGCTGCAACGCCAAAACGCCCGGCATCTCGTCGGCATGCAGCCCGGCCTGCAAATACACCTTCCGCCCCGCCCCGCAGGCGCCATAGCGGTACAGCGTGACCTCCCGCCGCGTCCCAGCCGAGGCCCCGGTCAGGGCCGCTGTCTCAATCCGCATGGGGCATCCCGTCTGTCAGGCCGTTCCGGGGCCAGTCAAGCCACTATTGACTGCCCAGTCAAGACTTCTGTCAGGTCCGGATCACCGTCACCGAACAGGGCGCCTCGGCCACCACCTGACTTGACACCGACCCCAGATAACGCCGCGTCGTCGAATGCCCCCGCGCGCCCATCAAGATGTGATCGGCCCGCACCTGCATGGCATGGTCAATGATCACCGCGCCCGGATCAGGCCCCTCCAGCACGGTAAAGGTCAGTTGCGCCTCGGCCAACTCCAGGTCCCGCGCCCAGGCCCGCAGCGCCACCAGCCGCGCCACATGCAGGTTATCCCCGGCCTCGTCCGTCGTCTGGTCAATCCCCAGCACCGCCGTCTTGATGATGTTGACACAGGCAATCCGCGCATCGGGCTGCAAGGTCAGCATCCGCCCCACCCACAGCAACAGCTTCGGCGCCAACGCCTCGCCCTCCGGCGACAGATCAACGGCCACCAGCACGATCGGCGCCCGCTCGATCTGCGCGCCATGGCTGACGGGTGCCGCAAACCCCTTGATCCCCCGCATCATGCGCCAGCGCCGGAACACCTCCAACGCGCCATCCGGTGCCCGCTTCATCGCCCGCGCGGTCAACGCCACCTGCCCGGGATGCGCCAGATCAAACATCATCTGCGCCGCCGTCTGATAGCGCCGCCCAGGGTCCACCTCCAACCCGCGCAGGATCACCTCTTGCAGCCATTCCGGCAGATCAGCGCGCCAAACCCGCGGCGGCACCGGGTCACGCCACAACCGCTTGCGCGCCCCCTTCAACGTCTCGGGCGCGCCAAAGGGCAACCGCCCCGTCGCCATCTCGTAAATCATCGCGGCCAGCGCAAACAGATCGCTGCGCAGATCGTCGCGTTGCCGCAAATACTGCTCTGGTGCGATATAGGGAAACGTCCCCATCGGAATGGTGAACTCCTCGCCCAGCAGGTCCGGCAAATCATCATGCCGCGCCAGACCAAAGTCGATCAGCACCATCTCGCCCGTCTCGCGTTGCAACACATTGGCCGGCTTCAGGTCCAGATG
>CAMBWO010000037.1 GCA_945871285.1 Pseudorhodobacter antarcticus
GTCACGTCCAGCGATGAATTGTTAATCTGCGCAAGCGTCGCCACGGTGGCAGAGCCTGCAAGATTGGTGCCAACCAGCGCATCAACCGTCGCATAAAGAAGGTTGGTCGGCTGGTAGCCGATCGTGTTGAACGCCAGCACGATGCCAACCGATGTGGAGGCCTGAACCACGCTTTTGACCGTGGCAAGGATCGAACTTTGTGTCGCCGCCCGGACGGCCATATCTCCACCCACCGTCAGGTCAGAGTCCGCCACAAGGGCGGTATTGCCGCCCATGATCGTGTTGTTGGCGATCACGACATTGACGGCGGTCGTGTCGGCGCTGACAACGCTTTCGTCATTGGCAACGATCAATGCGGTTTGCAGCGCATCGACGGAAAGGTCACCCGTTGCATCGACCAAAGCATTCGACAGGGTGGCTGCAACAGTGGTGCGCAGATCGTTGCGCGCCACCAGACCGCCAAAGCCGGTGCCCTTGGCACTGGAGCCTTCGATGACATTCGCCGCAATAGAGGCCTTGGAAATGATGGAATCGAGATCGATTTCCAGCCAGTTGCTGCTGTTGGTGAAATCTGCCGTGGACAGATCCAGGCCATGCTGGGCCTTCAGGGCGACATAGACCTTGTCCGGGTCGCCCTTCACTTCTTTCCAAAGCGAGGTGTCGCTGTAGTCCTGCTGGTCAAGATGCGGGTCCTCCAGCGGATCCGCGCCGACATATTCGTAAACCACACCGGCCTTGCCGTTACAGATATCCCAATCCAGACGCACCCGGTCACCGGACGCCAGCGTCTCAGGCCGGTCCAGAACCGTCAGACCGTTGTAGCCGACCTGCACCCGGTCCCCCAGGGTGATGTTCTGCGTGCCCGAATAGTCGGTGTAGGTCTGACGAAAGAAATTCGCCAGCGCCTGAATGGCCAGCGCAATCTCGCCGTCGCCGCCGGTCTTGGCCGACAGGTTGACGTTTGACAGGATTTTGGCGTCATCCTGCGCCAGCACGACGACGGCGCCGCCCGTGGTGATCTGGCTCTGGGCTGCGCTGTTGGTGATCGCGGCCTGCGCGGCCGAGGCGGTCATGTTGCTGGCCAGAATGAAACCCGCCGCCACGGCTGAGGCCGAACTGGGCGCGTCGTCTCCCAGTTGCGAGGCGGTCGCATTGGTGACCTGCGACATGATCGAGGCGGTCGAAACCGCGCGCACGGTCAAATCGCCGCCCGCAGTGATGTCCGACCCGTCGATCAGGGCCACGGCTTCGGACCTGTGTTCGGTCCCAAGATTGGTGCCGACCAAGGCATCCACGATGTTGGTCCAGATGCCCGTGGCTTCGTAGCCGATGGTGTTGAACGCCAGAGTGGCGTTCACCCCGGTGCCGTCCGAGGTGATCGAGCTGGCATTGCGCGCCAGAATGTCGGCGCGGTTGTCGGTCGACACCCGCACATCGCCAGAGGCTGTAACCGTGCTGGCTGTGATCTTGGCAGAGGAATCGTTGAGGATCAGGTTGGTGGCAATGATGCCACCAACGGCGGTGCTTTGTCCCTTGCCGTCCCCCTTGGCCTCGGCCACGGCGTCCAGCAGCGCGTGGATCCGCGCGGCCTCGTCCATCGTCACCGTGACCGAGCCAGCCTCAATCGTTGCCCCGTCAATCAATGCCGTACCGCCGCTACGCACGTCGTTGCGCACGATCAGCCCGCCGACGGCGACGCCGCCCTTCGCGGGTGCTTCGGGATCCGGCGCATCTCCGCCGGTGCCTTCGATATCAAGCGTCTCGACGGTCACAGTTTCGATCGGTCCAGTAAAGCCGATCGTGAAGACGCCGGGTTCGTCGCCGGCCGCAACCGTGATTTCCAACCCGGTGTCGCCAAGCGTTTTGGCCACCGGATCGGTCACTTCGGTGGCGGTAACCGTTTCCGCAGGCGCGGGATCCGTCGGGGTTGTGGCGCCCCCCGCAGGTGCGGGCGTTTCAGCCGGTGTTTCCGGCGGCTTCACGGTCGCCTTCTTCAAGGCGATGGCGATATCTTCCGCCGTCGCACCCTTGGCAATGCCTTCGGCAATATAGGTCGTGCCGTTCACTACGACGGACAGCGTATAGGTTTCTTTCGGCGGAACCGTGACGTCGAAGCTTGGCCCCTTCGGATCATAGCCCTTCTTAATCTCCGAACTGTCCACGGTCAGGCCGGTCAAGGCTTCGTCCACCGTCGTCGAAAGAACCTCGACAGCCTTTTCCTTCAGATCTCCGGCAAAAGTGACCCGGTAATGCGCCGTCGTAGGCCCGCTGGGTCCAGGTTCAGGAGCCGGCGCAGGGTCAGAACCGGTCGGAGCCGCTGGGGCGGGCTCTTCATAGGCTGCAACCTTGCTGTTATTTGCCCCCAGCATGGCATCAAGCGCCTTCTGGATTTCAGCAACCTGATCGTCTGCCGTCACCGTGTTGCCTTCAACCACGGTGGTGGAACGAACGATCAGGTAGCCGATCTGGGTGTTGATCTTCGCCTCGATCTGAGCCTGATCGACGCCTTCTTCGGCAAATTCGATGTCAAAGGCCCAGCCCGCGCTGGAGGCATTCTGGTTGAACGTGACAGTCGCCTTGGACTTGCCATCGGCATCCTTGCCAACGATCTTGTCGATGGCGGCCTGCAAGGTGGTGCGCGTGGCAGCCGCGGTCGCACCAAGTTCCAGAGGATCAGAGGTCTCGGTCTTTTCCTTGCCCTTTTCTTGCCCGTTTGCCTTGTAGGACAGAGTAAAATCGCTCGCGATATCAAGATCCTGACGCAGGAACACAATGCGCTGAACCTCTTTCGTCTTGGCGCCGATGTCCAGGACGTTGATCGGATCCGTGGTCTTGTCACCATAGGTCAAGGTAAAGGTCAGATCGGTCCCAACCTTGACCGTGTCGTCACTGGCTTCAACGGTCTCGCTGACTTCGACAATCCGCACATCTGTGTAATCCAGCGTGGGGCTGCCGGTCAGAACCGCTATCTGAACTGCCGCGCCAGAACCGCTGCCGTCGGCGTCATAGTAAAGCGCGCCCGTTGTTGTGTTGTATATGACCCGATCCGTCGCGTCGAAGCCTGAAGTGGCCCCAGCCCAGGCATAAAACGCCGTTGATCCAAGCGTCCCCACCGCGCCCAGTTCCGTAAACGCTGCCTTGGAAAGGCTGATGTGGTCGCTGCCCGCAGTAAAGTCGATGATGGTGGCGATGTCAGCCGCTTCCGGCAGTTGGCCGAACACAAAGGTATCGTCGCCAATGCCACCGACCAGGGTATCGGCACCAGCCCCTCCGTCCAGCGTGTCATTGCCAGAACCGCCGCTGATCGAGTCGTCGCCCGATCCGCCAAAAATCTTGTCATTGCCTTGCCAGCCGTCCAGACCGTTGGCACCACTGTTGCCGATGATCACGTTGGCCAGCG
Source organism: Pseudorhodobacter antarcticus (assembly GCA_945871285.1). Lineage (GTDB taxonomy): Bacteria > Pseudomonadota > Alphaproteobacteria > Rhodobacterales > Rhodobacteraceae > Stagnihabitans. The sequence continues at coordinate 3,401 of CAMBWO010000037.1, forward strand.
CGTTGCCTGTGCCAGTGATGTCGCTGGCCCCTGTCAGGGTCAGGTTCTCGACAAAGACCGACAGTGTGTAGGTAACAGAGCTTTGGACAAGATCGGTGCCCCCACCGCTGATTTCCACAACGACGTCACCGGCAGCATCCACCACATAGGTGTCATCACCAGCCCCGCCGGTCATGTTGTCGTTGCCTGCACCCCCGTCCAGCGTGTCATTGCCGGCGCCTCCGTCAAGCCTGTCGGTGCCGGAACCACCGGACAGCGCGTCCGTGCCATCACCGCCCGACAACGTGTCACTACCGGAACCACCATATACAGTGTCATTCCCGGCAAGGCCGTCCAGACTGTTGGCACCAGAATTTCCGGTGATCACATTGGCCTGCGCGTTGCCCGTGCCGTTGATATTGCTGCTGCCCGTGAGGGTCAGTTTTTCGCCGTTGACCGATAATGTGTGGGTCACAGCGCTTTCGACCCGATCAGCGCTCTCCCGGCTCCTGACCTTGTCCATGTCGAGCGTGATCGCGATATCCTGCACGCTCGAGGTGCCAGGCTCTTCAGCCTCCACCTGGTCCGCACCAGCGGGTGCCGCAGCATCGGTGCCGCTCGCCTTGGGCTTGGGCTGCTTTTCCAGCGGAATATCGAAGCCAACGCCCTTGAGCACCTGAATGGCTATGTCGAAGGCCTGCGCATAGACCGGAGCCTTCAATTCCGCCGGGGTGATGTCTCCCAGATCGATCTTGGGGATCGTGTATTCGACCGTGGCCGTCGTATCGACCAGATAGTCGGACAGCTTCACCCCGCTGATCGTGGGCAGCAGGGCGTCCCAGAAGCTGGTGAGATCGACCAGCAGGTGGTTGGACGCGCCAGCCTGCAGCATCGGGTCGCCCAACTGACTGATCAGCGTGCTGACCGGCATCTTCTCGGACAGGTCGTAGCCCAGCAGCGAGAAGGATAGCGTCGGATCGGTCAGGTCAAGCGTCTTGGGCAGAACCTTCAGGGCCGCCAAGAGGCTGTCCTTGAACGCATTCGGCGACGAAATGTCGAACTCGGTCGCAGTATCCCAGTAATCAGCGGCGCGGCCCACGAGATCCTTGGCGTCCCAGATCAGCGCATCAAGATCGACATCCTTGATGACGGCGCTCGACAGCGTAACGGTCGGCAGCGTCGGGTCAAACAGACGCGGTTCGTCAATTGGCAGAACGATCGGGTCGGCGTCCGAGGGATAGTGCAGCTTGAACGCCTTGCCGTAAATCGAGAACTTGATGTCGAATGCCGGCAGCTGGTAGCTGGTCGGCAGCTTTTGGATCAGCGCGACGTCCGCTTGGTCGGGCGCGTCGATGTAAAAGCCGAAATCCAGCTTGGGCAAGAAGTAGTTGGCATCGCCCGTCAGCAGGGCCGTGACCAGTTCGGGGAACTTCGGATTATCCCAGCCGAACATGGCCTTGATGCCGTAGTCAACCATTTCGCCGTTGTGCTCGACCTGGCCGACCACCTGCTGGAATTCGTATTTCGGCAAGTCGATCTTGGGCATGATCAGATCAAGCGACAAGGACGGCAAGGCAAGCCCGGAATCGCCCGCAGCACCAAGCCCGAAGATAAAGCCTGTGTCGGTTACCCGAAAGCCAGCCGGGACCACGCCCTGTTTGGATATAAAGTCCAGAACGGTCAGGTCATCCCATCCGGCGTTGACCTTGAATCCAATGGTTACGCCATCCCTGCCAATGTCCAAATCGGTCGTGAAAGACTTGGTTTCCTGCGGCATCGCAGAATACAGGAAGGCCAGCGTCGTGCCCATAAAGCCTTCGGGCGGCGGAATTTCCCACCAATAGCGGCTGTCGGTGAAGTTGGTTTCCGACAGGTTGAGCGTCGCATCCGTTCCCATGAAACGGTAGATATTGCCCACGGTCCCGCCAGCGGCGTGATCTTCCTTGATGAAGACCTGATCCCCGAAAACAACGTCTGTTTCGCCCTGATCGCTGTAGTGATCGACCTTGATATATTCCCTGCCAGCCGTGGCCGCATCGACCGTGGTCGCAAGAACGGTGCCCTTGGCCGTGATCTCTGCCGCGTCCTTCGAGGTGACCGACAGGCCGCCGCTCACCAGAACCGTGCCAACCGGTGACAGCAGCGCCGCGTCGGCATGTGACGAGACAAGGTTCGTCGCCAGTACGATCGCGGCCGCAGCCCCTCCCGCGCCCGCCTTGGATTCGTTCAAGACCGAGGCCGTGATCGAAGTCGCATTGTCCGCCGACACCGTCACGTCGCCCCCAACGACCAGCGCCGAGGTCTTGATGGTGGCGGTGACGGTCGCGCTATCCTGCGTCCCGATGTTGGTGCCCAACAGCGCGTCGACCGAGTTGGCGAAAATGTTCGAGGGGGCCCATCCCACCGTGTTGAAAGCAAGAGTCACGCCCACGGCGGAACCCGTGCCGGCGGCCGACTGGGTCGCCGTGTTCGTCGCCGAAATGCTGCCGATGTTCTGGGCGGTCACCGACAGGTTTCCGCCTGCCGAGATATCCGAAGCCTCCAGCATGGCGGCTGATTTCGACAGTACAAGGTTGGTCGCAATCACGCCACCGGCGGCAATCGAGGTATCCGCGCTGTCTTCGCTTTGGGTCGATTCCGTCTTGCCGGTCAGTTCTGCGGTGATCGTGGTGGCTTGTTCGGCCGTCAGGATCAGGTCGTTCTGCACCAGCAGCTTCAAGCCCTTGATCGTCGCATCGACGCCACCGCGTGCATCGTTCAGCACAACCACCAGACCCACCGCCGCACCACCGCCGCTGCCTGCCGTCATCGCGGTCTTGGCCGTGATGGCCGCCGTGTCCTTGGCCGCCACTTCCAGCGAGCCAAGCGCATAGTAATCCGGATCCGCAAAGGCCGAGGTCACCCTGGCCGTGGTCGAGGTCAGAACCCGGTTGGTCGCCAGGACCAGACCAACCCCTGCGGACCCCGAGCCGCCCGTCGTCGAACTGTCAATCGTGGCATCCAGCAGCGCGCCGTTCTGCGCGGCGTCCGGGTCTGTCGCACCGGCCAGCACGCGCATGGCCCCGCCCGAGGCAAAGACCGAATTCAGGATCTGCGCCTTGGTCACCGCCGCGTCTTGCGTGCCAAGCGATGTTCCCAGCAGCGCGCTGGCACCTTGGGTGAAGATGTCGGTGCTGCTCCAGCCAATGCTGTTGAAGGCCAGCGTGACGCCGACGGCCGTGCCATCGGATTCCGCCGCCATCGCATTGCTGGCCTTGACCATGGTCACCGTGTCGGCCAACACATCCAGCCCGCCGCCGGCCACGACCGATCCGCTCGAAATGGTCGCCTCGGCGCCACCCAGAACCATGTTGTTGGCGATCAGGCCGCCGATGGCCGTGCCGCCATCCGTGCTTGTGGCGTCCTTCGGGGCCGCAACCTTGGTTGTGCCCGAAGCGGTCGCGTCGATCTGTGCCGCCCCCTTGGCCGACAGCAAGAAATCGCCGCCCGCCTGCACTGCCATATCCGTCAACAGGGCCTTCACACCGCCGCGCACATCGTTGCGCACGACCAGCCCGCCGACCGACGACGTACCGCCCGCAGACTCCAGCGTCACATTGGCCGTGATCGTCGCGGAATCCTGCGCAGCGTAGGACAGGTTTCCGGTGACATCGACCAACGGCAGCAGGTCCCACAGGGTCGCATCGCTGTAATCCGCCTGCGACAGGTCCAACGCCCCGGCCGCGCCGAGGTAGCGATAGCGCCGCCCGGCCAGCCCGTTTTCATGCCGCCCGTCATCGACCAGCACCGCATCACCCGTGGCCAGCGTCACAGCACCGCCCGCCGTGCCGGACCGATGGTCAACCTCATCCGTGACGATGATCTGACTGCGCGAACTGACGCGGTTCATCACGACCACAAAGCCCGCCCCGACCTTGTCGGTCGAACTTGCCACCGCAGCGAGCTTGGCGTCGATCGCCTGCGCGCTTTCGGCCGCCACCGCCAGATTGCCCCCAGCCGACATCTCGGCATTGGTCAGGGTCACAACCGCACCCGCAGGCGTCTCGGTGCCGATATTGGTGCCGATCAGCGCGTTGACCGTGTTTGCAAAGATGTTCTGCGGCTCAATGCCCACGGTGTTGAAGGCCAGCGTGATGCCAACCGCCGTGCCATTGCTTTTCACGGTGGCCGAGTTGTCCGCAGTGATCGTGCCGGCGTTGCGGGCCAGGATCGACACATCGCCCCCGGCATCCAACGCCCCGCCCGTCATCGTCAGACGGGCGCTGGTCAGGATCATGTTGTTGGCAATGAACCCGGCCGCCGCAAGGCCACCGGCCTCGGCGTCTTCTCCGATCGTGAACGACCCGTTCAACGTCGCGGTGATCGTGGCGCTCGACTGCGCCACAAGATCGGCACCGTCATCCGACTGCAAGGTGGCGTCCGTCAAGGTCAGACTTGCCCCGTTGCGCACATCGTTGCGCGCCGCCAGGCCACCCGCCGCAACGGTGCTGCCGGCAACCGCCAGCGACACATCCGCCGTGATCTCCGACGCTTCGATCGCCCGCAGGACCAAAGCCCCGCCTGACGCGGTGGTGCCCGTCATGCTGACGCCGGTCCGGCTCGCCACCATGTTGCTGGACAACAAGATACCTGCCGCCGCCGCCCCGCCCGAGGCCGCCGCAGCGACCAGCTTGGCGGTGATCGTCTGGGTGTTCTCCGCCGTGACCGACAGGGTTCCTCCGGTGGCCGTCAGGGTCGAGGTCCCCGAAATTGTCACCGTATCCGCGGATTCCGCCTTGGTGCCGATATCGGTGCCAAGGATGGCGTCGATGCTGTTCGAGAAGATATCCTGCGCCTGCCAGCCAATCGTGTTGAAGGCCAGGCTCACCCCGACCGTCGTCCCGTGACCCGAAGCAGAGGCGGTGTTTTCCGCCGTGATCGAGCCTGTGTTGTTGGCCGCAAGGGTCAGATCGCCCATGGCCGACAGCGCGGTATCCGTCACTGTCACCGTCAGACTGCCAAGGATGGCATTGGTGGCAATCACCCCGGTCAGGGCGAAAGACGGCTGATCCCCTTCAGCGGTGTCTTCTTCAGCTTCAGGCTGGGTGCCGCTGACCGTGGCGGTAATCGTCGCGGCCTCCACGGCATTGGCCGCCAAAGCTCCGCCCGCCGACAAGGTGGCGCCGGTCAGCGCCATGGCGACATTTGACGTGATCAGGTTGCGCGCGAACAGCCCGCCCAAAGCCGGCCCGCCCTTGCTGGCCGACAACACCGCACCCTCCGCCGTGATCGTCGCAGTGTCCGAGGAGTCCAGCGTAATGTCGCCGCCCGCCGTGATCTGCGCAGCGCCCGTGTTGAGGATCGTCAGATCGACATTGGACACAATCCGGTTGCCCGCCACAACCAGACCAGCCCCGAGCGACGTGCCGGCAGAACTGGCGCTGGCCGCAACCGTGGCTTCAATCGTCGGGCTCGCGATGGCCGAAAGCGTCACCGCGCCGGTGGCATCGACCTGCACATCCGTCATCGTGACACGCGTCACCAATGGGTCCGCACTGCCCGCAACCGTCGTGCCAAGCACCGTGTCAAAGGTGCCGCCCACAACGCCGGCGGCCCCCGAGTTCCAGCCCATGTTGTTGAAGGCAATCATCGCCGCCACTGCGGTAGAATTGGATTCAACGCCTCCATCGACGATCGCGGTCAAAGACATGCCGTTGGTGGCCGCGACAGTCAGGTCCCCCGCTTGGCCGGTGGTGGTGATCGCACCGCCGGTGATGTCCACGGTCACATGGGCCAGGACTTCGTTGGCGGCGACCATGCCGCTGACAGCCACTTGGGGCAGTCCGGTCGAGGTCGCATTGGCCCCGCCACCGACTTCAGCCGGGAAAGACACGGCCTTGCCAGCCAGACGCGCACTGATCACGCTGTCATCCGTGGCCGTCACGGCAACAGCCCCGACAGAGTCGATTGTCACATTGGTCAACGTCACGGCCGAGGTGACAGACACGTCGTTGAAGCCGAACGCTGCCAACGCCATGAAGAACGTCGGCGGCTTGTCGACAGCCCCGCCCACTGGGCCCTCGGCGGAAACATCCAGATCGGTCAGCGCGGCAATCGTGGCCCCGTCCGCCCCGGCGTGGATCGTAGCGCCCGACGCCGTCACCGTGGCCAAGGCTTTCACATCGTTCCATGCCAGAATCCCCGCCGTCTTGTAGTGCACCGTATCCGTCGCACTTACGTTCACCGCGCCTGTCGCAAGTATCTGCGAGGCGGCAAGATCGACCGAAGCTGCGTCGGTGGCATTGATCCGCACGAATTTCAGCGAATCGAGGAAAGCCCCAATGGCACCGTTCACTCCCAAGTTTGCAGCGGCGACCACATTTCCCGACACGGTCGCCCCGATGGTGACGTCGCTGCCTGTGATCAAGACCGTGTCCGCGACAGAGATTGCCGCCGTCGCGGTGCCAAGATCATAGACATTGATCCCGATGAAACTGTCCGTGAAGCCGCGCACGACATTGGCCGTCACCGCAACCGAACCGACGCCACTGATAGCGCCAGACAGCGTGACACGAGCCGTGGCGTTGCCGGACTCCGCCTGCACCGCCAAAGCCTCAATCACCGCATTGCCGCCCACCGACACAGAATCGGTCAAAGTGATTTCCGTGGCTTCACCCGAGGTCGCGGACTCCGCCATCAGTGTCAGCGCCCCGGTGATCCCCAGCGCGCCACTCGGTGCAGTGCTGCTCAGCGTGATCGACTCGGACGACACATACAGGCTGCCCAGCGACGCCGTGCCCTGCCGGTCAATCGTGACGGAATCCACCCCCGCCATGCCATTGACCGACAAGATCAGACCCGTATTGTCGAACCCGTCGCCGAAAATCAGCGTGATCTGGTCCGCGTCGCCGTCGCCAGTGATGTTGATCACCTGATTGTCCGAAATGTCATAGGTGACATCCGGCGTTGTCAGCGGATCAGCCGCATGGACCACAACCTGACGATTGACCCCCGACTGTTCAAACCGCAGCTCCACCTGACCGGCGTAGGCCCCCACCGCGATCGAGAAAGGATCGGCGCTCATCAGCACCCGGGGTTCCAGCGCCTCTAGCCGCCAGGCGTGATCCGCGCGGGCCAGATGGGTGGTTTCCTGCACTGGGCCCCGCCGAAGGACACGGCGACGGGCGCGCCGAATTGCGCGAGAAAGCGACATGCCAAAGCTACGGGGACCGAAGGGTGCTGACATTGCGTCCTCATCAAAACAAGATGAGCCGCCCGGGGAAGGCGGCTTTTGAGGCTTTCACAAAATGGTATTTACATGCCAATTGCAATACGCATGTCCTTGAATCCAATATTATGTCAGCATGCGTTGCAGCCTGCGATGTCGCTTGCACAATGCGGCGTATCCAATTACGAAAATAGTATCGAATGGGACGTATAAAATCCACAAGATATTCACGTTATATCTTTAGATACCGCGCCCTTGAAAATGTCCCCGGCCCCCCGGCGGGATACCGGCAATGTGTTCTGGAAACGGATATTATTCTGTTGCGCACCCGATCTTCCGACGACCATAAGACCTTGTGTCGAAAACGACGAGGCGAGGGTACAAGGTGAGCCGGCAACTTCTTATCTACGACCGTGTGACCGCAATCGGGTCGGTCAGCCATGCGGATGTCAGCGTCGAGATCAGCGGCTCCTGCGCCTTCGCGGCCAAGGTCAACTCCGTGCCCCTGCTCAGTATCGAGTTCGAGGCGGCGTCCCTCAGCCATCCGATCGTCTTTGCGCGCAACGGCACCTCGCTTTTCCCGACGGCGCTGCTTGGCCTCAGGCCAGACCACAACGAGCATGTCGATTTCGACGGAAGCTGGACGGGCGGCTACATGCCCGCCTTCCTGCGCCGATACCCGTTCATCTTCTCCCGACACGAAGGCCAGGATGAAAACGCCTTCACCCTCTGCCTGGACGAGGCCTATCCGGGCGTGAACCGCGAGGGCAGGGGCGAAAGGCTGTTCGACAGCGCCGGAGCACAGACGCCCTGGCTGGACCGCAAACTTGCCTTCACCGTCGAATATCAAACACAGTTCCTGCACACCCAAACCTTCTGCGCGCATCTGGACCGGCTTGGTCTTCTGGACGATGCACAGGCCGTTTACCGTGGGGCCTCGGGCGTTCAGGGCAGCATGGGCGGTTTTTCGGTGTTGAACCGCGCACGCCTCAAACAGATCCCCGCACCCGAGATGCAGGCGTTGTTTCGCAACGGTGGCCTGTCGGTCTGCTACGCCCATCTGCATTCGCTGCAAAACATCCTGAAGCTGGGTCAGGCCGCCCGCTATACCGGCTCGCCCGAGATCCAGACCACCGCGATCCGCGCGGCTTGAGCCCGGATCGCCGGGCATGATCCCCACGCTGACCGAGATGATCACCGCGCTCAGGCCGCTGTTGCGGCATGACCCGCTTGTGGCCCGGTCCTGCAAGATTTCGGGCCAGGGCGTCTCCACTGACCGATTCCTGCTGACCTTTCCCCGCGCAGCGATGGTGCAGGCAGAGCCGCAGGTCTTGGGCGATCTGATCAGGGCCCAGCTGCCCGACAGCCTGACCCGTCACTGGCAGCGCGCCGAGGTCATTCATCTGGGGCTGGACGACGCCGACACCATGGGTGGCCGGGTTCGAAAGCTCTATCTGGAGTTTTCCGAGGAAGAGACGCCAGAACAAGGGCTTGCCTATCTGGCCCTGAAGGCAGGCCCGCAGGTGCGGCTGCATCGCTATGACCGGCTGCTCGATCCGGCACCGGTTCTGGCCGACCTCGCGCTGCCAAGGGATTTGCAGGACTTTGTCTGTCGGCTGGCGGCCACCTGCCCGATCCTGCGCGTCTCGGAAGCCGGAAGCGCCCGGCTGTCGCTAGACATCGGGCTGATGGATTGCGCCCCCGATCCGGGCCTGCTGGACGCGCTGGGCCAGATCGTGGCCAGGGTGAACCCTTCGGCCGCGGCCCCGGCTGACTGGCCCTCGCATGTGGCCATCGGGCGGGACCGCATCGGCCGGCCTTTTGTCACACTCTACGGCTGGCCGGACGCGGCGCTGCAATGCGCCTGACCCGCAGCCTGCGCCAGCCTGATGACCCCTTCCGCGACTTTTGTGAATGGGACTATAACCCCGTTACCGCCCCCGATTCCCAAACCCTGCGGCAATCGGCGGTGCTGCTGCATGCCTTGACCCAGACCGCAGGAGGCGACCGTCTCTCTGCCATCTTCCACCGCATCCAGAACCACTGGGGTGCCTTCAACACGGTCTGGGGCGTCAAATCCACAGCAGGCGCCCTGACTTGGGAGCTGTATTTTTACGATTACAACCGGCTGGGCCGGCGGCTGGGCATTGCGGCCCTGCGGGACTGTCTGCCGGACCTTGTGGCGCCGGGCCTTGCGGCGGCGGATGAATGGCCGTGGTTCATGTTCTCGGTGGAATTTGACACCTCGTCAGTGGAGGCCGGGATCACCTCCGTCGATCTTTATTTCGAGCATGACGGGGGCACGATCAGCGCAGGCCTTTCCGAGGTCTGGGACGGCCGCACCCGCCGCCCGAAGAACGACTACCGCTTCTACCGCAGCGCCCCCGACCGTGCCGCGATCCTGCGTGACCTGTCCAGCCTGCCACCGCTGCCCGGCCCTTTGCAGCCGGGACGCTACCACGAAGAGGTCTTCGTCATCTCACGGAAGTCACACTCCAGCGCCGTCTACTTCTCGCGCGTGCCGGTGCGACAGACCGTTCAGTTCGCGCGGGAAACCGGTTTCAGTGCCCCTCTGACCGCAGCCATTGCCGCAGATGCGGCAGCCCTTGCGCCTTACCGTTTTGATCTTGGGGTCGATTATTGGGTTCAAGCCGCGGGAAGCACCATTCGCCGCTCCGCCATCTACGGTATATTCTGAGGCTCCCGCAAAAACTCCAGGCCGGACACCACTTTATATCAGGATCGGTGATCATGTCTTGCGCCGAAGCTTCTGCAGGCCAACGCTTTCGCCTACCTCCTCCGTTCATCGTTGATCAGGTGCACAGGCTTCAATCGTCCCTTCTGGCGGACGGTCCGAGCGCGGATCAAAGGACCCAGCGTCGCCGTCACGTTCCAAGCCTTCCCTAAACCATCTTTGGATCACTCTTAATATCCAAAGCAATCGCTCTCGTATCCAAGGATGCGCCGGTTGACTTTGTTCCATTCGACCTAGATTACAGGCCTGTTGACGCTTCGGCACAACCCCATGCAGGAACAGGGCCCGGACATGAGACGACTCGCCTTGGTGTGCTCTTCTCCCCCCTTCGACGGCAGCGAAATGCCCCTGCCGATGCCGTCTTACGGCATCCACCGCGTCCACGCGGCGGCGCGCGGGGCAAGCTATCCCCATGATGTGGACGTTCGGTTCTTCGATCTGGGCGAACTGGGCCGCGCCGATGGGCTGCGGGCAATCCTTGACTTTGCGCCCGACCTTGTGGGGTTTTCCGTCTATGTCTGGTCGATGTCCATCCTGCTGGACTTTGCCCACGACATCCGCGCCGCAATGCCCGACGCCCTGTTTCTGTTCGGCGGCCCCTCTGCCCGTCGCGATGCCTTTGACCATGTCCACTACCGGCAGGCCGCACGGGTCGTCGATGCCGTCTGCGAGGGCGATGGCGAGGCGATCATCGTCCACCTGATGGCAGCACCGGTTCTGAACCAAACCACGCTGGCCACCACACCGGGTCTCTGGACCCGCCGGGACAGCGCCAGCAACTGGTCTGCTTCGGGCGAACTCCTCACCATGAGCCTGTCAGCCACCCCCTCGCCCTATCAACAAGGTCTGATGCCCGCCGGTGCGGTGGCCTATCTGGAGACCTATCGCGGCTGTCCCTTGTCGTGCAACTTCTGCGCCTGGGGCGCCTCGCGCCCGGCCCGCGAAGTCTTCCCCACCGATTACATCGAGGCCGAACTGGCCGCTTTCCGCGCCCTGCGTGCCCCGGCGGTCTTCCTGCTGGATGCCGGGCTGAACCTGAACGCCAAGGGATTTCGCAACCTGGCCGAGGCGAATTCGCGCAACGGCTTCTTGTCCGAGGCGCTGTTCTGGGCCGAGATCTACCCGACCCTCGCCAAGCCCGAACACATCGAATTCCTTGCCTCGGTCGGCACCGCCTATCTGGGCGTCGGGTTGCAAAGCATCGACGAACGCGTGCTCAAGGCCCACAACCGCCCCTTCGACATGCGCCGCCTTGCCCCCGCCGTCGAAGAACTGTCACGGGTGGCCGGGCTTGAGATTCAGATCATCATGGGCCTGCCCGAGGACACGCCCGAGGGCTTTCGCAAGACGCTCGACTACGCGCTGACCCTGCCGGTCTATTCGGTGCGGGTCTATCACTGCCTCGTCCTGCCCGATGCCCTACTCAGCCGGTCCTTGCCGCATTGGAACGTGGATTTCGATCCGCGCAACATGGCGATGCTGTCGAACCATTCGTGGTCGGCGCAAGACCTGATCGCCATGCGCGACGAGTTGAACAACCGCGCGGCCAAACAGGGTGGCACGGCTGGCGAATTCTGGTGGTCGTTCCGCAAATGAAGCGCCCAGGGCGGCGGGTCGCCTTGCTGGCATGGTATCCGGCCGAAAACCCCGCCATGCCGCCCTTCATCCCGAACATGGGCCTTTACATGATCGCCGCAGCTCTGCAGGCGGCAGGTATCGAGGGGCTGGAGCTGCGGATCTGGGATGAACGCACCCGTTCCGCCCAAGACGTCGCGGCCGAGATTGCCGCCTTTGATCCCGACATGATCGGCGGATCTGCCTTCCTGTGGTCGCTGCCCGCTTTGGTCGAAACGTCCCGGCTCTTGGCCCATGACGATCCCACCCGCCTGATCGTCCTTGGCGGCCCGTCCGCCCGGCCCAACATGCTGGCGCTGGCCCCGTTTCGCGAGGCCGCAGCACAGGTCGATGTGCTGGTCGAAGGTGAGGGCGAAGCCATCTTCACCGCCTTGGTTCAGGCGCCCGACCGCAGCATTGCGGCGCTGTCCCGCATTCCCGGCGTGACCCTGCGCCAGAACGGCACATGGACGCGCAGCCCGCCCACCCCGCGTGCGGTGCTGGACCTGCTCGCCTCGCCCTATCGGCACGGCCTGATCCCGGCGGGGGGCATTGGCCTGATGGAAACCTATCGTGGCTGTCCCTTCACCTGCTCGTTTTGCGAATGGGGCGTGATGGAGGCGCCAAAGAACGTCCTTTCCACCGCCCGCATCGCCGGGGAATTCGCCGCGATGGACCAGCTTGGCCTGAACGCGCTGCTTTTGGCCGATGCGGGGCTGAACCTGAACGGGCAGGCCTTCGCGGCCTTGCGCCGGGCGGCCGATGAAACCGGGTTTCTGAAAAACCGCGCCCTGATCGCGGAAGTCTATCCGAAATCCCTGACCGAGGATCACATCCACTTTCTGGAAAAGGTCGGTGCGCCGCATATCGGCGTCGGCCTGCAATCCTTCGACGATGCCACCCTGCGCCACGTCGAGCGCAAGTTCGACCCTTCCCGTCTCGGCGGACTGCTGGAGGTTCTCCGCGCGGTCGCGTCGGTCACGACCGAAATCATCATGGGCCTGCCGGGCGATACGCCCGACCGTTTCCTGTCCAGCTTCGCCCGCGCACGCGCCTTGGGCACCGGGTTGCGCGTCTACCATTGTGCGGTCCTGCCCTCGGCCCTCATGGCCCGCGCCCCGGCCGAGGATGTCATGGACTATGACGAGGTCACACTGAAGATGCGCAGTTGCCGGGGTTGGCCACCGGGCAGCCTCGACCGCATGGCCCAGCGGATGTCGGACGAAGCCAGCGCCGCCGGAGGGGCCAGTGGCGACTACTTCTGGGTCTTCCCGCCTGCCTGATCCTGCAACTCCAGCACCAGCAAAGGATAGGACGCCGTTCCCGCCTCGAACAGTCGGCGCAGTTCGATGACCGGGTTGTCGGTCAGCTTGTCAGGGCATGGCGGGCACATCCAGTCAAAACCGGGGCGGCAACGGTGGGCCAGATCCTCGACCAACCCCACGGCAAGCCCCGCAGCCCGGGCCAGATCGCACAGTCCGGTCAGGCTCATGGCCGGATGCGGCCAAGGCCCGAAACCCGCACAGATCACCGCAACCGAGGCCGCCTCGGCCCCAGCGCCGAACAGGATCGTGCTGGCCACCATCCGCCCGCCCGGTCGCAAGGCCCGCCTCGAAGCGGCAAAGAAGCCCGCCAGATCAGGGAAATGGAACATCGCCTCCAGCGACAGGATTCGGTCGGCCCATTCCGCGCGGCCGTCTGAAAACGCTGCCGCATCGCACAGCTGCCAATCGACAGCACTGCGCCAGACGCCGCCGCGTGCCACCTCGATCTGGCGCGGGTCCACGTTGACGCCGGTCAGGTGCAAACCATCCAACCGCCCGTCAAGCAGCCGCAAACTCCCGCCAAATCCGCAGCCGACATCAACCACAAAGGCGCCCGCGGTCACCGCCAGATGGTGCAGATGATGCAGACTCATCGCCTCCTGCGCACTGGCCAGCGTTTGGCCGGAATCCGTGTCAAACAGCCCAAGATGCACATGCTCGGACACCAGGCCCTGCCGCCGCGCCTCCAAAAGCCCGTCGAAATAGGCCATCATCCCCAGCAATAGGTCCCGCCCCCCACCCGGGCCGAGGCCATGAAGCTGCAAAGCGTCCAGCGCGTCCGGTCACCCTCAACCGGCGCCACCCGGTGCAGCCGCCGACCGGAACGCACGATCACCATCGACCCGGCGGGCACATGCACCAGTTGCGAGCGCAGCGTCGCAAGATCGGGTTTGCGGGCCAGTTGATCATCATTGCGGTGGCCGGTTGCAGGGTCCTCCGACAGCAGGTCATAAAGCTCCAGCATCCCACCCGCCTCCGCCTCGGCCAAAGTCACGACGACGGACAGGATATCGCCCTCGGTCGCCTCTGCGATATGGCGATAGCTCGGGCGAAAGCCTTGTTCATTGTCGAAATGGGCCGGAATATAGCCGCCCGTCCGATGGCCACGGAAGGTCGTGGCGAAATGCCGGCTGTTCCCGGGGCCGGGGGCCGGCGCAAAGTGCCGCCCGCCGTCCAGGGCCGACAGGACCGCCAGAACGCGTCCGGCAATTTCGATGCCAAGGCTGGCCCCAAAGCGCGTCAGATCGGCCTCGAACCGTGAGGCCGCCGCGAAATAATCCTCCAGATCCGGCGCATTCAAATTTAGATTGCGACCGTAAAAGAATGATCGGAACGGGCCGGGAAACTCGGTCACCTCAAACCCCGGAGCGTTGCTCTCCAGGGCCGTGACCATCGCAGCGCACAGGTCCGGCGCGAAAACCTGATCCACCAGAATGGCATCAAGCGCGCCGTTCCGCAGACCGTCCAGCCCACCCACCGGCCCCCCAGCCCCCGCATCCTGCCGCCGGATTTTCAGGAAATTCGCTGCCTCATCCATGTCCGACCCTACCTCACTTTGCGGCCATGCTGCGCACTTTGGCACAGGGAATGCAACGCAGGACGGCGGCTCATCTGGCCGCGGATTGCGCGGCCAGATCCAGCACCGCAGGGGCAACTTGTGCCAAAGCTGCCTTTTGGGATGCACGGAAACGGCGGTGCATTCCCATAGCGCAGATGAACCTCTTAGCGCCGAAAGCCGCAAAGAGGTTGAAATGGTCCGGCATTCCACACCGGAACAGCGTTCCGTAGTCGCCGGCCTGCTTTTCCTGTCGTGCTGATATTTCGGGATTTTCTAATTTGGTCGGAGCGAGAGGATTCGAACCTCCGACCCCCTGCTCCTGAAGCTACAGCCTGCCAGCTTTATGCTGCTTGATGGAGCTTGTTTGTTCTTTATTATCAAGCGATTTCAGTTTCTTGGCTCGTTCTAACAGCCATAGGCATTTTGGCACAGCTTCATGGCTGCGGCTTATGATCTGCTTACGAGGAGCACAAGACATGCCAAACCCGACCCCCAAGCACGCCCCGGTGAAAATCACAAAGGGCTACGTCGACCGCATCAAGCCCGGCCCAACAGATGAGTTCCACTGGTGCGTTGACCCCAAAGGCTTTGGCCTCAGGGTGAACCCCAGCGGTAGGCTCAGCTTTATAGTTCAGGGCCGCCTTGACCCACACAAACCACCGGCGCGGATTACCATCGGTGCATACGGCGTGTTCACTGTAGATCAGGCCCGCGACGTCGCGCGCGAACACCTCCGGTCCATGCGCATGGGAATCGACCCACGCGACGTAAGGCGCGAGGACGAGGCCAAGTCCGTCACTTTGCGGCAGGTGGCCGACGCTTTCTTTGCCCGTCCTGGGATGCTCAAGGAGAACACCCGCAAAGAGATGGACCGTCACGTCGATACTGCATTCGCTAAATGGTTGCACCGGCCCATCGCATCCATCACCGCCGTTGAGGTCCGCAAGCGCTACGAGGAACTTGCCACAGGTGGAGTGACGGGGAAGCGACCCGCACCGGGAGGCGCAGCGTCTTCGCTTATCATTCTGCGCACGCTCATCAACTGGGCCATGGGCGAATACCAAACCAAGGACGGCACGCCAATCATTGAGAAGAACCCCGTCGCGGTCATCAAGAAGGAACTGGCCAACCAAGCCAGCAAGGTTCGCACCCGGCACATCGACCGCCGCGATGTCGGCCTTTTCTGGCATTTATTGACCACAGCACGCCACAACCCCGCTTTCAGTTCTGACACGCTTGCAGGACTGGACCTCGTCATGTTCCTTTTGCTTACGGGAACGCGGCGAAACGAAGGGGCCATGCTAACTTGGGACCGCGTCCACCTCGATGACACAGACCCTGCCAACAACTGGTTCTACCTGCCCGACCCAAAGAACAAGAACCCCGTCTGGCTGCCGCTGTCGTCGCAAGCGGTGGCGGTGCTCAATGCACGTCAGAAAGCGAACGGCCGGGCAGTGAAGAAAAGTCCCTTTGTTTTCCCCTCGCGCAGTGTGTCGGGTCATATCCGGGACACCCGAGCGCCGCTGGAACGTTTCAGCACAGTGATTGGGATGGAGCGTCTCTCGGCACACGACTTGCGGCGAACCTTCGTCACCCTTGGGGTAAAAGCGTGCCGTCTGGACATCGCCAAGTTGGAGTTGCTCACGAACCATGTGCCCCAAGGCGTTACTGCCCGCCACTACCTTGAGACGAGCGACCTTCGGGACTACCATCGCGAAGTGCAGGCGATTGGCGACTACATCGTAGGTGAAGCAAGGCTTGCAGCGGCGAAGGCCAGCGGCGCAAACGTAGTTGCGCTCCCGCTACGCGCATAACCGCCCCGTTACCCCCCCAAATGGCGCGCAGCGTCAGCAATGGTGCTTGCCATAGGGTTAGGGTGCGGCAAGTGGGATCGCCCCACAGCGCCGCCGTAGCGGGGCGCTACCGCATGTGTTTGCCATGCACATGGCACAGTGTTGCCCCTCGAAAGGCGTACAGCGTCAGTACAGGGAAGCTTCGTTCGGTAAGCTTCATTCGCTCAACGAGCCGCCGAGTGGATTTGTTTTGTTCGTGTTGATTCTGCGACAGTCTCGGAAGCCGGACCACACTGCTTACGTTGGGCTTACGGGTCATTTTCGCCTCAAGCGCGGCGGCCAAATAACTTACTTAAGTCAATGTTTTTATTGCGGGAATTTGGTCGGAGCGAGAGGATTCGAACCTCCGACCCCCTGCTCCCGAAGCAGGTGCGCTACCAGACTGCGCTACGCTCCGACCGTGGCCGGGAGTTAGCCTGTCGTGGCGCGCAATGCAAGAGGGGGATGGGGATTCACCCCTCGTATCGTGAGGATTTGGTCCGGTCGATCAGCCGGACCCAAAATCCGTCGCGCGGCATCAGGCCCTGGTCAAAGCGGGCGGGGGTTTCAAGGACAGGGCGCACCCGCGATACGGTGGGTTTGTCTTCGCGCAGGACGATATAGATCCCCGAGGCGATGATGATGGCGGTGCCAACCGCCGTCCACAGATCGTGCGTTTCGTTGAAGACCATGCTGCCAAAGATCGTGGCCCAGATGATCTGCGAATACTGCATCGGTGCCACGATCACCGCCGGCGCCACCCGATAGGCCGAAATCAACAAAAGCGAGGCGATCATGCCCATGGCGGCGATATAGGCCAGCATCCCCAGATGCGCGATCGGCATGGGGATATAAATGAAAGGCAACACCAGCGTGCCCACCAGCAGGTTGGCCACCATGGGATACAGCATCATGACCACAAATCGCTCTGACCCGCCGGTCTTGCGCATGATGATGGCGTTCAGCGCGCCCAGAACGGCGGCCGAGATGGCGGCCAGATGGCCCAACCCCAGATTGCCCGACCCCGGCCGCAACACGACCAGCACCCCCACCAGACCCAGCAGCACCGCCGCCCCCCGGTGCAGGCCAACCCGTTCGCCCAGCATCGGGATCGCCAGCACCGTGATCAGCAGGGGCGTGGCAAAGAAGATCGGGTAACATTCCGACAGCGGCAGCACGGCAAAGGCGTAAAACCCGGTCACGACGTTCAGCATCGTCAGCACGGCGCGCAGCGTGGTCCAGAACGGATGGTTCGGGATCAGGTTGCCTTCGGTGCGGTCACGCATCAGCAGGATCGAAATCAGCGGAAAGCCCAGCAGCGTGGAATAAAAGATGATCTGGAACGGGCTGTATTGCCCCCCCAGAAACTTGATCGCCACGTCGTTGACGGAAAATATGGTAAATCCGCCAAGTGCCATCGCAGCACCGCGCAGATTGGTCGGAGAAATGGCCATGTCAATTTCCGAAAATGTCCGCCGCGGGAGGCAGGCGACTAACGCCGAGTCCTGTGCCTTTGGGGGGAAAAGTTCAAGAGGCCACTTCTTTGCGAATCGGCAGTGTGGCGGGCTGGTGCCGACCGGCGACCAGCAGCAGCGCAAGACCGGCCGCGATGATCACGCAGATGCCAACGGTGTTCATCACGCTGGGACGTTCACCAAAGAAGATCAGGCCCAGGGCCGAGGCCCAGATGATTTGCGAATACTGCATCGGTGCCACCACGATCGAGGGGGCAACGCGGTAGGCCGCGATGATGAGCAGCCCGCCCATCGTGCCCAGAAACCCCATTTGCAGGCCAACCTGCACATCCGTCAGGCTGATCGGTTGCCAGACAAACAGCATCAGCACCCCGGCCACCAGAAACTGCGCCAGCGTGGGATACAGCAAAATCACCCCCGACGATTCACCATGCCCGATCTTGCGCAGCAACAGCGAGTTCAGCGCCCCCGTCACCGCCCCGCAGATGGCTGTCAGATGGCCCAGTTGAAACTCGGTCGTGCCGGGCTGCAACGCAATCAGCACACCGCCAAAGCCCACCAGAATGATCACGCCGCGCAACGGGTCGATCGGTTCGCCCAGCATCGGCCAGGCAATCAGGGTGATCATCAGGGGCATGGTGAAGAACACTGCGTAACACTGGGCCAGCGCCAGGTGGGTAAAGGAATAGGTGACAAAAGCGCTGCCGATCAGGCCGATCGCCACGCGCAGCAATGTCATGCGCGGCATCCGGGGCCACAGGCTGGCGCGGCGGTCAGTCCACAGGATCTGGGCCAGCACAAAAGGCAGGGTGCAGGCGGCGGCCAGGAACATGACCTGAAACGACGACATGTTCTGCCCCAACGCCTTGATCGACACATCTGTGCAGGCATAGGCAAAGAACGCACCCAAAGACAGGAACGCACCGCGCAGGTTGGAATTGATCGCCATGGAAAGGGCCGCCGATCACAGTATGAGGGAGTGCCCTGACGTCGCCCGCGGCGCGCAAAAGATCAAGGGGTGATTTCGCAAAATCACGCCCGAAATGCAACAAATCAAGGGGATCAGGCGCTTTGATGGCACAGGCGCGGCGATAGGCGCCGATGATCACGATCACCGCCAGCACCGGGGTTTGCGCGATCATGGGATCGCAGCATCAGGACGATGGTCCGCCCGGTCCCGCCGGTCTTGCGCACCAAAACACAGTGCATTGCCCCGAGATGGGTTATTTGCAGGGGTGCGGCCCCCGGCTCCGGCGCGATGATGACCCCGACCAGACCCAACACCCCCGTTGATTGGGTTCTGCGGGCGGGTCATTGGTGTGGCCTGCCGCCAGGGGCAGGCCAGTCCGTTACAGGCTGGCGTCCAGGGCAGCGATGACGGCATCGCCCATCTGTGCCGTGCTGACCGGCGTGCCACCTGCCGGACCCATCAGATCGGCCGTGCGCACGCCATCGGCCAGCACCTTTTCCACGGCTTTTTCCACCCGCGTCGCATCCTCACCCATCGCAAAGCTGTACCGCAGCGCCATCGCAAAGGACAGGATGCAGGCGATCGGGTTCGCGCGGCCCGTGCCCGCGATATCGGGGGCCGAACCGTGGACGGGTTCATACAGCGCCTTCGGCCGGCCATTTTCCATCGGCAAGCCAAGGCTGGCCGAGGGCAACATGCCCAAGCTGCCGGTCAGCATGGCGGCCATGTCGGACAAAAGGTCGCCAAACAGGTTGTCGGTGACGATCACATCAAACTGCTTGGGCCAACGGCACAACTGCATCGCGCCGGCGTCGGCATACATGTGCGACAGTTCAACGTCGGGATATTCCTTGTCATGGATTTCCTGCACGACTTCGCGCCACAGGATGCCGGATTCCATCACATTGGCCTTCTCCATCGAGCAGACCTTGTTGCTGCGCTTGCGCGCCAGTTCAAAGGCGGAACGCGCCACGCGGGCAATCTCGGATTCGGTGTAACGCTGGGTGTTGATGCCCACCCGCTCATTGCCCTCGACGAAAATCCCGCGGGGCTCGCCAAAATAGACCCCGCTGGTCAGTTCGCGGACGATGACAATGTCCAGACCGGCGACAACCTCTTTCTTCAGGCTGGAAAAGTCGGCCAGGGCGTCAAAGCACTGGGCGGGGCGCAGGTTGGAAAACAGGTCCATTTCCTTGCGCAGACGCAGCAGGCCACGCTCGGGTTTGACGCTGAAATCCAGCTTGTCATATTTCGGGCCGCCAACAGCGCCCAGCAGAACGGCGTCCACCTCTTGCGCGCGGGCCATCGTCTCGTCCGTCAGGGGTGTGCCGTGGGCGTCATAGGAACAACCACCGACCAGCCCTTCCGAGACGTCAAAGGTCACGCCGCGCTTGGCATCGAACCACGCGATGATCTTTTTCACCTCGGCCATGACTTCGGGGCCGATACCGTCACCGGCAAGGATAAGAAGGGAGGGATTGGCCATGGCACGCTCCTAGGGAAATGGGTCGGGGCTGGCCTAGCGGCTGGGCGCGGCGGGGTCAAGATTGCGTTGGCGAATTCTACCCTCGGGCGCCAGGTCAAGAACGGTTTGAACGGATGAAGCTGTTGGTCTGCTGCAACATCGCCAGAACCGCCGCACCAGACCCATTTTGCCCAGTGTTCGCATCGACCTGCGCGCGCACCAGAAAGCGACGGATCAGCGCATCAACCTTGGTCGGATCGGTGAACTGGCTGATGGATTTGTCACCAAACACCTGATCCGCCTTGTCCTGAAACAGCTGCAATTGCTGGTCCAGATCAATGGCGCCAACGCTGGCGGGCAGGCCCAGCGCCTTGATGAACATCTGTTTCAGGGCGGAATTGCCCAGAATGCCCAGCCACCTGGTCTGCTCTGACCCGGTCTTGGTGGCCAGCGTGCCCAGTTCCCGCTGCGCATTCAGCGCCAACCGCAGATCGCCATCCTGATTGCCCACCGCCGCCTCGAACTGACGGGCGCGGTAGAGGGTGATGATCTGGTCAGGAAAATCCGACAGTTTGGTGCGCGGCGTGGCAAAGTCGCCAAAGCCGAACGCCGCCGAGAATTTCAGATATTGCTTGTCCGCCAGCTTGTTGGACAGGGCTCCGGCGGTCAGCGTGCCGTCCTTCAGCACCTTTTCGATAAAGGCCCTGTTGTTGATATCGGCATCCAGCCCGAAGGCCCCCAAAGCAACTTTCAGGAGCCTGCGGTCTTTGACCAGTTGTTCCGCCGTCGTCACCTTGCCGATATTGGCCTTGAAGTAATCCTCATCCCGCTTGATCTCGGGCGATTTGACGAAGCTGGCGGTCTGTTTGGCCATTGTCCGGTTCAACAGGGTCCACCCGGCATAGCCACCCATCGGAAGAACCGGAGCATAGGTCATCTTTGCCCCGCAGCGGCGAACAACCGCTCCTCCCGGGGCAGCAGGGATCGCAGGGCTTTCAGGGCTTGATAATGCTGATCGTCCAGCACGGCCTTGGTTGCGGCATTCAGCTGGGTGCGGCTGTCATGGTCGGTCAGAACCTGGCTCAGCTGTTCGATGCCGCGCAACAATTGTTGGCGCGTATCCTCGGCCGTGGCGTCGCCGGTCAGAACCAGCTGTGCGATGTAGCAGACCCGTTTGACCGGTGTGTTGGCCTCGGCCGGGTGGATCGCATCGCGAAGGCGCAGGATGTTGGCGTTGGGGGTGACGATGGCCAGACGTGATCGTTTGTCCCCGTTTTCCACGACTGCGCCGTTGATCAGCACCCGTTCGTGCGGCCCAAGCTTCAGGACAAGGCCGCTCATGACCCGCCCCCTTCGCCGCGAAGG
>CAMBWO010000038.1 GCA_945871285.1 Pseudorhodobacter antarcticus
GGCTATTACTATGCCAAGGGCAAGCTGGCCTCGGTGGATGGGCTGGCCGAAGTGGACGCTGTTGCGGCGGCCGTTGCGAAAGTTCTTGACAGGGGATGAGATTTCCCCATTCCCGGCCTTGACGGGTCAGGGAAAAGCCCATACAGCACAGCGTCCCGCTGCGGAATCAGTTCGCGGCGGGTCATCGTTTCTGGGGCGGCTTAGTCGCCCTGGGTTGTGAAAAAAGGCTCTGGTATAACGGAGCCGCAACGAAAAGGAAAACGCGTTTGGCACGTATTGCTGGCGTTAACATCCCGACTGCAAAGCGGGTACCCATTGCACTTCAGTATATCCATGGCATCGGTCCGATGTTCGCGGAACAGATCTGCGAAAACAACAACATTGATCGCGCTCGTCGCGTCAACCAGTTGACCGACGCCGAGGTTCTGGCGATCCGGGAATATATCGACGCGAACTTCACCGTCGAAGGCGACCTGCGTCGCGAAACCTCGATGAACATCAAGCGTCTGATGGACTTGGGCTGCTACCGCGGCCTGCGTCACCGCAAGGGCCTGCCGGTCCGCGGTCAGCGCACCCACACCAACGCTCGCACCCGCAAAGGCCCCGCAAAGGCCATTGCCGGCAAGAAGAAATAAGGAGCGGACAGAATGGCACGCGATACCAAAACCGTCCGCACCAAGAAGAAAGAGCGCAAGAACATCGCCGCTGGCGTTGCGCACGTGAATTCTTCGTTCAACAACACCAAAATCCTGATCTCTGATGTGCAGGGCAACGCCATTTCGTGGTCGTCTGCCGGCACGATGGGCTTCAAGGGGTCGCGCAAATCGACGCCCTATGCCGCCCAGATGGCCGCTGAAGACGCGGGCAAAAAGGCGCAGGAACATGGCGTGAAAACCATCGAAGTCGAAGTGCAAGGCCCTGGCTCAGGCCGTGAATCGGCCTTGCGCGCCTTGGCTGCCGTTGGGTTCAACATCACCTCGATCCGCGATGTGACCCCGCTGGCCCACAACGGCTGCCGTCCGCCGAAGCGCCGCCGCGTCTGACACCGGTTTGAATTGGGGGGGCCGTGCGGTTCGCACGGCCCGCCTTACGTTTTTTCGAAGATGGCCCTCGGGCGTCCGCCGTTCTGGACATGGGCAGCGGACTGGTATGGAGGCGAAAGCATGATCCACAAGAATTGGCTGGAACTGATCAAGCCGCAACAACTTGGCGTCAAGGCCGGGTCTGATGCGAAACGCACGGCGACGCTGGTCGCCGAACCGCTGGAGCGCGGCTTTGGTCTGACGCTGGGCAACGCGCTGCGTCGCGTGCTGCTGTCGTCGCTGCAAGGTGCCGCGATCACCAGCGTGCAGATCGACAATGTGCTGCACGAATTTTCAAGCGTTGCCGGCGTGCGTGAAGACGTCACCGACATCGTGCTGAACCTCAAGGGCGTCCGCCTGAAGATGGATGTCGAAGGGCCGAAGCGCCTGTCGATCTCTGCCAAAGGTCCGGGCGTCGTGACGGCTGGCGACATCTCGGAAAGCATGGGCATCGAGATTTTGAACCGCGACCACGTGATCTGTCACCTGGACGACGGCGCGGATGTGTTCATGGAACTGACCGTTTCCAACGGCAAGGGCTATGTCGCTGCCGACAAGAACCGCCCCGAGGATGCGCCGATCGGCCTGATCCCGATCGACGCGATCTATTCGCCGGTCAAGAAAGTGTCCTACGAAGTCACCCCGACCCGTGAGGGCCAGGTGCTGGACTATGACAAGCTGACGATCAAGCTGGAAACCGATGGCAGCCTGACCCCCGAGGACGCCGTGGCCTATGCCGCGCGTATCTTGCAGGACCAGCTGGCCGTGTTCGTGAACTTTGACGAGCCGGAAGCCGCTGGCAAGGGCGTCGAAGATGCGGGCCTCGAGTTCAACCCGCTGCTGCTCAAGAAGGTCGACGAGCTGGAACTGTCGGTCCGTTCGGCAAACTGCCTCAAGAACGACAACATCGTCTACATTGGCGATCTGATCCAGAAAACCGAAGCCGAAATGCTGCGCACCCCGAACTTTGGCCGCAAATCCTTGAACGAAATCAAGGAAGTGTTGTCGGGCATGGGGCTGCATCTGGGCATGGAAGTCGAAGATTGGCCGCCGGAAAACATCGAAGACCTGGCCAAGCGTTTCGAAGACCAGTTTTGAGTAGGGTGCGTGATTCACGCACCATCCGCGAAAAATGCCCGCTCGGCGGGGAAAACATGGGTCGCAAAGACCCCAAGGTGAGCGGGACCGCACGTAGGTCCCGCCGGACAAAGCAAAATTAGGAGAGTATCATGAACCACGGCTCCGGCTATCGCCGCCTAAACCGCACCCACGAACACCGCAAGGCGCTGTTCGCCAACATGTGCGGCTCGCTCATCGAACATGAGCAGATCAAGACCACCTTGCCGAAAGCCAAGGAACTGCGCCCGATCATCGAAAAGTTGATCACGCTGGCCAAGCGCGGCGACCTGCACGCCCGCCGTCAGGCCGCCTCGGCCCTGAAGCAGGACAAGTATGTCGAGCGTCTGTTCGCCATCCTGGGCCCCCGCTACAAGGAACGTCAGGGCGGTTACGTCCGCGTGTTGAAGGCCGGTTTCCGCTATGGCGACATGGCCCCGATGGCGATCATCGAATTCGTTGACCGCGACCCGAATGCCAAGGGCGCCGGCGACAAGGCCCGCGTCGCCGCCGAGGACAACTACGAAAGCTGATCAGCCCAACGGCTGACCTGAAAGGCCCGCACCCGCGAGGTGCGGGCCTTTGCATTTGCAGTGGCACGGCGTAGTTTGCCCCATGACCGACCTGTTCGACACGCCTGCAACCCCCTCGACGGCGCCGCGCCCGCTGGCCGACCGGCTGCGCCCGCGCACGCTGGCCGAGGTGATCGGGCAGGCCCATGTCCTGTCGCCTGAGGGGCCGTTGGGGTCGATGCTGGCCGCCCACAGTCTGTCGTCACTGATCCTGTGGGGGCCACCCGGCGTGGGCAAAACCACCATCGCCCGGCTTCTGGCCGATCAGACCAACCTCGCCTTCGTGCAGATCAGCGCCATCTTCACCGGCGTCCCTGACCTGCGCAAGGTCTTCGAATCCGCCAAGATCCGCCGCCAGAATGGCCAAGGCACCCTGCTGTTCGTCGATGAAATCCACCGCTTCAACAAGGCGCAGCAAGACGGCTTTCTGCCCTATATGGAGGACGGCACGATCCTGCTGGTCGGGGCCACCACCGAAAACCCCAGCTTCGAGTTGAATGCCGCCCTCTTGTCGCGCTCGCAAGTCATCGTGCTGGAACGCCTGTCCCTCACCGACCTGGAACGCCTCGCCCAGCGGGCCGAGAAAGAGTTGAACCGTCCCTTGCCGCTGACCGGCGACGCCCGCGAGGCGTTGATTGAAATGGCCGATGGCGATGGCCGCACCCTGTTGAACCTGATCGAACAGGTCGCCGCCTGGACCGCGCCCAAACCGCTGGACCGCGCCCAACTGTCCACCCGCCTGATGCGCCGCGCCGCGAAATACGACAAATCGGGCGAGGAGCATTACAACCTCATCTCGGCCCTGCACAAATCGGTGCGCGGCAGCGACCCCGATGCCGCCCTTTATTGGTTCGCCCGGATGCTCGAAGGCGGCGAGGACCCCCGCTTCCTTGCTCGTCGCATCACCCGCATGGCGGTCGAGGATATCGGCCTGGCCGACCCCCAGGCCCAGGCCATCTGCCTTGACAGCTGGCAAACCTATGAACGCCTGGGCTCGCCCGAGGGCGAGTTGGCTCTGGCCCAGGCGCTGGTCTACCTCGCCCTCGCCCCCAAATCGAACGCGGTCTACACGGCCTACAAGGCGGCGCGGGCCGCGGCGCGGGAAACCGGCAGCCTGCCGCCCCCCCTGCACATCCGCAATGCCCCCACCAAACTGATGAAGGATATCGGCTACGGTGCCGACTATGCCTATGACCATGACGCCCAGGATGGCTTTTCGGGCCAGAACTATTTCCCCGACGGCATGAAGCGCCCGGTCTATTACCTGCCCCCCGAACGCGGCTTTGAACGTGAGCTGAACAAACGGATCGATTATTTCGCAAAGCTGCGCGCAAAACGCCAAACCCCCTGACCTGGCTTTCATATTGGCCAAAATATCCCGGGGTCCGGGGCAGGGCCCCGGTCCGATGGTTGACAAATCCACGCCCTGCGCCCAATGAAACCTGATGATCTGGCTTGCAACCCAAGTGGCCCTTGGTGGCGCTATAGGCTCTGTCCTGCGCTTTCTGACCGTTTCGGCGGTCGGCGGCCCCATGGCGACCTTTGCGGTCAATGTTGCGGGGTCGCTGGTGATGGGGGTGCTGTTTGTGACGCTTGCCCCGCGCCTGTCGCCCCTGTTGATGACCGGGGTTCTGGGCGGGTTCACCACCTTTTCCGCCTTTTCGCTGGATGCGCTGCGCCTGTATGACGGCGGCGCGCCCGGTCAGGCCCTTGTTTACATCGCCGGATCGGTGATTCTTTCCCTTGCCGCTGTTGCCCTTGGTGCAGCCCTTGCCCGTGGAGCCCTGGCATGAGTGACGTAAAATTGTTGACCGTATCGGAAGACGAAGGCGAACAGCGGCTGGACCGCTGGTTCAAACGCCGCTTTCCGCAACTGACCCAAGGGGCGGTGGAAAAGCTGTGCCGCACCGGCCAGGTCCGTGTGGATTCGTCCCGCGCCAAGGCGTCGGACCATGTCGTGCCGGGTCAGGTGATCCGCGTGCCGCCCTTGCCCGACGTGGCCGCCCCCTCGCGCCCGCGTGAGGGTGGGGTCAGTCCTGCGGACACCAAGATGATCCAGGATTGCGTGCTGTGGAAGGATGAGCATATCATCATCCTGAACAAACCCGCCGGTCTGCCCTCGCAGGGCGGGTCGGGGCAGGGCGACCGCCATGTGGACGGCTTGACCGAGGCGCTGAAGTTCGGCTTCAAGGAGCGGCCCAAGCTGGTGCACCGTCTGGACAAGGACACCTCGGGCCTGCTGATGCTGGCCCGCACCGACCGCGCCGCGCGGGGACTGTCCGAGGCGCTGCGCCACCGCAACACCCGCAAGATCTATTGGGCCTTGGTCGCCGGTGTGCCCAACCCCAAGAAGGGCTCGATCAAATACGGGCTGATGAAGGCGCCGGGCCATGGACGCGGCGGTGAGGGCGAAAAGATGCAATGCGTCCACCCCGCCAAGATGGGCGATTTCCCCGATGCCAAGCGGGCGCAGACCGATTATTTCGTGCTGTGGTTCCTGGCCAACCGGATGTCCTGGATGGCGCTGGAACCCGTGACCGGCCGCACCCACCAATTGCGTGCCCACATGGCCGAGATGGGGCACCCGATCCTTGGCGACAGCAAATATGGTGGCGCCAGTGCCGATAACCTGGGCGACGGCTGGGGCGCCAACATCGGCGGCGATGTCAGCCGCAAGATGCACCTGCACGCCCGTATGCTGTCGGTCGAGCACCCGATCACCAAAAAGATGCTGACCTTCACCGCCCCCTTGCCCGACCATATGGCCAAGACCTGGAAGATGCTGGACTGGCACGAAAAAGACGTGCCCGCCGATCCCTTTGGGGGCGAGGAGTGAGCTGGACGCCGAAACGGTTCTGGAAGGCCGTCACGGTCGAGGCGGTGGAGGGCGGCTATACCATCCGCCTCGATTCCCGCCCGGTCAAGACCCCCGGCAAAAACCTGCTCGTCGTCCCGACCGGGGCCCTGGCCCGCGCCATCGCCGCCGAGTGGGAGGCGCAACAGGGCGCTGTCCGTCCCGAAACCATGCCCTTCACCCGCGCCGCCAATTCCGCGCTGGAAAAGGTTGCCCCCCAGTTTGATGAGGTGGTGGGCCTGCTTGCCGCCTATGGCGAGACGGACCTGCTGTGCTACCGCGCCACCGGCCCGGTCGAACTGATTGCCCTGCAAAACGCCGCTTGGGACCCGATCCTGGACTGGTGCGCGGTCGCCTTGGCCGCGCCGCTGATCTCGATCGGGGGGGTGATGCACATCGCCCAGCCCGAATCCTCGACCCGCCGCCTGCACGCCATGACCGCCGCCCTGACGCCCTTCCAGATCGCCGCCTTCCATGACCTCGTGATGCTGTCAGGCTCTCTGGTCCTGGCCTTCGCCGTCACGCGGGGCAGATTGACCCCGGAACAGGCCTGGTCCATCAGCCGAATCGACGAAACCTATCAGGCCAGCCTATGGGGCGAGGACGAGGAAGCCGCCGCTTTGGCGGAAACCAAACGCCTTGCTTTTCATCAGGCGGCTGCATTTTGGGCGATCTGCGCAGCTGACTGATCATTTTTTGCTGAATCCTGCCCATATGGCCCGCAATTTCCCCCATTTGATACCTCACGCAGACGAAACGCCGGGCACCGGAATCGGTTCTTGACGTAGGCTTGGTCACAGACAAGACTAACTACACTTTGGGCAAGCCCTAAGACCGGTCCGGGTTTACCCCGGCCAACTCAAACCACCCGCAGGGGTGGATCAACAGGATGAGGTATCCATGAAAAAGACTGTACTCTTCGGGACACTGGCCGCTGCCGCCGTTGTCGCGGGCGCTGCTGGTGCTGGAACGCTGGAAGATGTGATCGCACGCGGTGAATTGAACTGCGGGTCGAACGCAGGTCTGGCCGGGTTCTCGGCGCCCGATGCCAATGGCGTCTATCAGGGCTTTGACGTGGCGATGTGCCGCGCCGTTGCCGCCGCCGTTCTGGGCGACCCGATGAAGGTCAAGGTGGTTCCGCTGTCGTCGGAAACCCGCTTTACCGCCCTGTCGGCTGGTGAAGTCGACATGCTGTCGCGGACCAGCACCTGGACCTATTCGCGCGACACCGACCTCAAGCTCGATTTCGTGGGCGTCAACTACTATGACGGTCAGGGCTTCATGGTCAAAAAGTCGCTCGGCGTGTCCTCGGCCAAGGAACTGGACGGCGCGACCGTCTGCATCCAGACCGGCACCACGACCGAATTGAACCTGGCCGACTACTTCAAGGCCAATGGCATGACCTATGAGCCCGTGCCGCTGAAGGACAACGCCGAGGCTGAACAGCAGTATTCCTCGGGCGCCTGCGACGTCTACACCACCGACGCCTCGGGTCTGGCTGCCACGCGGGCGACCTTTGCCGATGCCTCCGAGCACGTCCTGCTGCCGGAAATCATCTCCAAGGAACCGCTTGCTTTGGTTGTGCGCCATGGCGACGATCAGTGGGCCGACATCGTCCGCTGGACGTTCAACGCCCTGCTGACGGCCGAAGAACTGGGCGTCACCTCGACCAACGTGGACGAGATGGCCGCCGCACCGGGCCTGAACCCGGAAATCAACCGTCTGCTCGGCACCGAGGGTGAACTGGGCGCAATGATGGGCCTGTCCAAGGACTGGGCTGTCAAGGCGATCAAGGCCGGCGGCAACTATGGCGAACTGTTCGAGGCCAACATCGGCGCCTCTACCCCCATCGGTCTGTCGCGCGGTCTGAACGCGCTGTGGACCCAAGGCGGTCTTCAGTACTCGCCGCCGTTCCGGTAGACCCGGACGTTATCAGGGCGCGCCAGATTGGCGCGCCCTTTTCCTATCCAGTCAGCCGTTCAACCCGGGCCATTGCTGCACGAGTCCGGGGAACTTTGGGGGTAAATCCATGTCGACTGCGATCGAAGCGCCGACAACCAGTTTCCGTCTGGGAATGCTCATCTATGACACCAGGTATCGGTCACTGACCATTCAGGTCGTGTTCCTTGTGATCCTGGTCGCCTTTTTTGTCTGGCTGGTCGACAACACGGTCCACAACCTGTCGCTGCAAGGCAAGGATTTCGATTTCGGCTTTCTGTTCGTGCGGGCCGGGTATGACATCAACCAGACCCTGGTCGAATACACCAATGACAGCACGCATGGCCGTGCGCTGGTGGTCGGCCTGCTGAACACGCTGTTTCTGGCGTTTTTGTCCTGCATCCTTGCCACCATCATCGGCCTGATCGCCGGGGTGCTGCGCCTGTCGAAAAACTGGATCGTGTCGCGGCTGATCTCGGTCTATATCGAAATCGTCCGCAACGTGCCGGTGGTTTTGTGGATCGTGCTGGTCAATGCGATCATGTCGCAGTCCATGCCGGAACCCAAGGATTTCCGGGGTGAGACGCCGGCCGCCTCGATGATCCTGTTTGACTCGGTCGCAGTCACCAACCGGGGCGTCTATGTTCCGGCGCCGCTGTTTGACCGTGGGTTGGGGTCGCTGGAACTGGGCATGTTTTCGGTCAGTCTGGACCTTTTGGCCATCATCGCCGTCATCATCGCGTCGGTCTGGGGCTATCGCCGGGTTCAGGCCTCGGCGACCAGGGTGCAACATGCCACCGGGGTGCGCCCGGTAACCTGGTGGAAGTCGGTGCTGATCATCACCCTGCCCATCGTCGCGCTGAAATTCGCGCTGGGCTTTCATCTGGCCTATCCCGAATTGAAGGGTTTCAACTTCAACGGCGGATTGCAGGCCCGCAATTCGCTGATTGCGATGTGGATCGCGTTGTCGGTCTATTCGGCGACCTATATCGCGGAAAACGTGCGCGCCGGGGTTATGGCCATCTCGCGCGGCCAGACCGAGGCGGCGTTGGCCCTGGGTCTGCGCAGCAGCATGGCGCTGCGTCTGGTCGTGCTGCCGCAGGCCCTGCGGGTGATCGTGCCGCCGCTGATTTCGCAATACCTGTCCATCACCAAGAACACCTCGCTGGCGATTGCCGTGGGCTATATGGACCTGCGGTCCACCCTGGGTGGCATCACGATGAACCAGACCGGGCGCGAGATGGAATCCATGCTGTTGCTGATGGGGATTTACCTGACGATCAGCCTGATCATCTCGTCGCTGATGAACGTCTATAACCGCAGCATCGCGTTGAAGGAGCGTTAAGATGGCAGACCCCGCTTACGTCCGCGACCAGATGCTGCCGCCGCAAAAGGCACCCTCAACCGAGGTGGGCACCCCGCGCTGGATCCGTGAAAACCTGTTTTCCGGGCCGCTGAACACCTTTTTGACCGTCGCCGCACTCTATGCCGTTTATGTGGTGGTGGGTACCATTGGCCCCTGGCTCAGCCGGTCGGTGTGGAATGCATCGACCTTGCAGGAATGCCGGGCGATCGTCGAGGCCACCTATGGCGCGGGGAAAACCGGTGCCTGTTTTGCGGTGATCAACGAACGGTGGCAGCAAATCCTGTTCGGGTTTTACCCGCGGGATCTGTATTGGCGCCCGACGTTGACGCTGGTCTTGATGCTGGTCGCGTTGGGGCCGGTGCTGTTTACCTGGGTGCCACGGGTGTTCTTGTGGTTTTCCTTCGCCTTTCCCGCCGTGGCGTTCTGGCTGCTGTGGGGCGGGTCGGTCTGGCTGCCCATCACGATATTGCTGGGCTTTGGCGTGGCCTATGTGGTCTTCCGGGTGCTGACCCCGATCAACGGACTGCTCGGCATCGTGGCCGCCATCGTGGCACCGATCCTGTATTGGCTGTTCATCTGCGGCCCGCTGGAGGAGGCGATCCATTCCCTGATCCCGCTGGGCCTGCACCAGCTATACTCCGACGACTTTGGCGGCTTCCTGCTGTCCACCGTCATCGGCGTCTCGGGCATCGCCTTTTCGCTGCCCATCGGGATATTGCTGGCGCTTGGCCGGCAATCCGACCTGTTCATCGTGAAAACCGCCTGTGTCGCCTTTATCGAGGGGTTCCGGGGCGTGCCGCTGATCACGCTGCTGTTCGTGGCGTCGTTGCTGCTGAACTACTTCCTGCCGCCGGGCACCGAGTTTGACATCATCCTGCGCGTCATCATCATGGTGACGATCTTTTCGGCCGCCTATATGGCCGAGGTGATCCGGGGAGGCCTGGCCGCCCTGCCGCGCGGTCAATATGAGGCGGCGGATTCGCTGGGTCTGGACTATTGGCAGGCGCAGCGGTTGATCGTGATGCCCCAGGCGCTGAAAATCTCGATCCCCGGCATCGTCGGCAACTTTATCGGCTTGTTCAAGGACACCACGCTGGTCAGCTTCATCTCGCTGCAAGACCCGCTGCAACTTGTCTCCTCGATCCGCGCCAACCAAGAGTGGAACGGGATATACTGGGAGCTGTTCATGTTCGTCGGCTTCCTGTTCTTTCTGTTCTGCTTCTCGATGTCCCGTTATTCCATGTATCTTGAGGGCAAGCTCAAGACTGATCACCGATAGGAGCGCCCATGGCAACCGCAGCTAAAATGACCGTAACGGATGAAGTGGCGATCCAGATCACGGCGATGAACAAATGGTACGGCACGTTTCACGTGCTGCGCGACATCAACATGACGGTGGCGCGGGGGGAGCGGATCGTGGTGTGCGGGCCGTCAGGGTCGGGCAAATCGACGCTGATCCGCTGCATCAACCGGCTGGAGGAGCATCAGCAAGGCCAGATCATCGTGGACGGCACGGAACTTACCAGCGACCTGAAGAACATCGACAAGGTCCGGTCCGAGGTTGGCATGGTATTCCAACACTTCAACCTGTTCCCGCATCTGACCATTCTGGAAAACCTGACGCTGGCGCCGATCTGGGTGCGCAAGGTGCCCAAGAAAGAGGCCGAGGAAGTGGCGATGCATTTTCTGACCAAGGTCAAGATCCCCGAACAGGCGGCGAAATATCCCGGCCAGCTGTCAGGCGGCCAGCAGCAGCGCGTGGCGATTGCGCGGTCCCTGTGCATGAAACCCCGCATCATGCTGTTTGACGAACCGACATCGGCCCTTGACCCCGAGATGATCAAGGAGGTGCTGGATACCATGATCGAACTGGCCGAAGACGGCATGACGATGATCTGCGTGACGCATGAAATGGGCTTTGCTCAGGCCGTGGCGAACCGGGTGATCTTTATGGATCAAGGCCAGATCGTGGAGCAGAACGAGCCGAAGGAGTTCTTCAACAACCCCAAGTCCGACCGGACCAAACTGTTCCTGAGCCAGATCCTGGGCCACTGACCGGGCGTGACCAGGATGGGCAAACCCCACGCTTCGGCAAGGCCGAAGCGCGAGGACTGCCAATCCTACAAGACGACCTCACGCGGGACGATGAAATCGACGGTGGCAGCGGCGCCAAAGCCGACCTCGGCCCAGCTGTCTGTCATGAAATCGCAAACCAGCGTCGCCCCGGTGGGATAGCGCGAAAACTCGGGGTGAATGGGCGCGCGGGCGACCAGCCGTTCGGCGAACTCGCCAATGCCGGGGTTGTGGCCGATCATCATCACGCAATCCTCGGTCGCATTGCGCAGCACGGCCAGCATCACATCCGGCCCGGCATGATAGAGCGCGGGCTTCAGATGCAGGATCGGCCTGCCGGGCAAGGCGGGGGACAACCCGACCCAGGTGCTCCGCGTCCGTTCCGCATCCGAGCACAGCACCTCGCCGGGGACATAGCCGCGTGAGGCGAGCCACACCCCCAGTTCTGTCGCCGCCGCCTTGCCCCGCTCGTTCAGCGGGCGGTCGTGGTCCGGGGTGGCGGGATCGTCCCAGCTGGATTTCGCATGGCGTGTCAGGATCAAACGCTTCATCGGTGGAATTGCCTCATGTGATAGGCCGACTGTTCAGGCATCCTTGCATAGGCTTGGGACACGGGGCAAGTGGCACGCACGCGGCAACCGCCGGTCATGCAGGCCGCACCCTCGCGGCGGCTCAGGTGGTCATGACAGCGCGGCACGTCATAGCCCGCCCCGGTCAGCGCGCCCACCGGGCAGGCGGTCAGGCAGGGTTTGGCGCAAACATCGCAGGGGCGGGGGGGCGGTGGCGGCAGGTCCACCACCCGCTTCAACGCCAAGGCCCCGCGAAAGCTGACCATCAACCCCTGCTGCCCATGCACCAGCAGTTTGACCGGGCTTTCCCAGACCGACCCGGTGCGCAGCGCCCAGGTGTAGAACGGTTGCCACGGCGGCCCGCCAAAGGGGAACAGCGCCTTGGCCCCCAGATCGCAGGCCAGCCGCCCCACCACCCGGCGCGACCAGCGGTCCACCGGGTCTGACCCCGCCCATTCGGGCGAGGCTTTGACGGCATCCCAATAGCCCGGCTCACGCGGCCCCAGCATCAGCACGGTGCGGGTGCCCGCAGGCAGGGCAGGGTCGCCCTCGGCTTGAAAGCCGCCCAACACCTCCAGATGACAGGCCGCCGCCTGCGCCGCGATATCGCTCAGCGAAACGGCAGCCACAGGCTCCACCCCAGCCGCATCGGTTTGTCGTCCTGCCATTGCAACCCCACCTGCATCGCCTCGTGTCCGCCAATCGGTTGTGCCTGATAGGTGCGGAAAAGCCGATCCCAAACCGACAGGGCAAAGCCGTAATTGCTGTCATGCTCATGCCGGTGGACCGAGTGATGGACGCGGTGCATGTCGGGCGTCACCAGAACCAGCCGCAAGGCGCGGTCGAGCCCCAGCGGCAGCCGCAAATTGGCATGGTTGAACAGGGCGGTGCCGTTCAGGATGATCTCGAACAGCACCACGGCCAGGGCGGCAGGGCCGATCAGG
Source organism: Pseudorhodobacter antarcticus (assembly GCA_945871285.1). Lineage (GTDB taxonomy): Bacteria > Pseudomonadota > Alphaproteobacteria > Rhodobacterales > Rhodobacteraceae > Stagnihabitans. The sequence continues at coordinate 12,515 of CAMBWO010000038.1, forward strand.
TAGACCAGGGCAATCTTGACCCCCATCGAGGCGACGATTTCAACCGGGTGAAACCTGATCGCGGTGGTCACGTCAAAATCGCGGTCGGCATGGTGGACGCGGTGAAAGCGCCAGAACAAGGGCACCTTGTGGGTGATCAGATGCTGCGCCCAGATGGCAAAGTCGAAAAACAGCACGGCCAGAATAACCTCGACGGCCAAGGGCCAGTCCAGCGCATTGAACAGACCCCAACCGTTGGCCGCAGCATCCACCGCGGCTCCGACGGCCAGCAGCGGCACGCCAATCGCCATGGCCCGCAGGGCCAGCGTGTTCAGCACGGTGAAGGTTATGTTGGTGACCCAACGCCCAGAACGCGGCTGCACGCGGGCGCGGCGCGGGGCCCATTCCTCCAGCGCTGCAAACAAGGCCAAAAGGCCCAGGAATATCGCAAGGCGTAGATATGTCGAATCCAGCATGTATCACCTCTGCATCCCATATAGAGGGGCCAGGGAAAAATGCTAGCGCTTTACCCGTGGTTTCACCCGCGGCACCGTGCTGCGGATCTGGCTGCCGGCGCCGTGATCGGTGAACAGTTCCAGAATGCAGGCGTTGGGGATGCGGCCGTCCAGAATCGTGACGGCGCGGGTCCCGGCCTCGAGCGCCATCAGCGCGGTTTCGGTCTTGGGAATCATGCCACCCGAAATTACGCCATCGTCGATCATCTGGCGAATTTCTTCGGGGGTGATCTGGGTCATCACTTCGCCGGCCGCGTTCTTCACGCCCGGCACATCGGTCAGCAGCAGCAGACGGTCGGCCTGCAGGGCCCCGGCAATCGCGCCGGCTGCCGTGTCGCCGTTGACGTTGAAGGTTTCATTGTCGGCCATGCCGGTGGCAACCGGGGCGACGACCGGGATGATCCCGGCGTTATACAGATCGCGCAGGACCTGCACATTCATCTCGACCGGACGACCGACAAAGCCGAGTTCGGGGTCATCGGCGACGCAGACCATCAAATCATCATCCTTGCCCGAAATGCCAACGGCCCGGCCCCCGGCATCCATGATCGCCTGCACGATGCGCTTGTTCACCAGACCGGACAGGATCATCTCGACCACCTCGACCGTGGCCTTGTCGGTGACGCGCTTGCCGCGCACGAATTCGGATTTGATGCCCAGTTTCGTCAGCATCTCGTTGATCATCGGGCCGCCGCCATGCACCACGACCGGATTGACCCCAACCTGCCGCATCAGCACGATGTCGCGGGCAAATTCGGCCATCGCCGCATCATCGCCCATGGCATTGCCGCCAAATTTGACAACCACGACCGCCCCGGTAAAGCGTTGCAGATAGGGCAGGGCTTCGGACAGCATCTTGGCGGTGGACAGGGCGTCAGTCATCGTCAGCATCTGCTTCTTCATCGGGGCCTCCGGGGAATAGCGGGTTCTTGGGGGTCTGCCAAGCGGGCGACAAACCTTTCCACCTGGTTAACGAAAATCGGCAAGTCATTGATATTGTAGGGTATTCCAAAGTGTCCACGCGTGGACACCCCGCCTTACTGCATCGTGGCGATGATGGCGCGGAGGGTTTCGATCCCCTCACCCTTTTCGGACGAGGTCACGATAATCTCGGGGTAGGCCGCGACATGCTTGGCAAGCGCGCCCTTGACCTGCTCGATCACGGCCAGCTTGTCGGCAGCCGAGATCTTGTCGACCTTGGTCAGCACGACCTGAAAGGTGACGGCCGAGCGGTCCAGCCGTTTCAGGATTTCCTCATCGACATCCTTGACGCCATGCCGCGAATCCACCAGCACGAACACCCGCCGCAGATTGGCCCGTCCCGCCAGATAGCTTTTCAGCAGCGCCTGCCATTTCGCCACGATGTGCAGGGGGGCCTCGGCGTAACCATAGCCGGGCAGGTCGACCAGATAACGCTCCTCGCCGAGGAGGAAAAAGTTGATTTCCTGGGTGCGGCCGGGTGTGTTGGAGGCGCGAGCGAGGTTCTTGCGGTTGGTCAGGGCGTTGATCAGGCTGGACTTGCCGACGTTCGACCGTCCGGCAAAGCACACCTCCAACCGGTCGGCCGGGGGCAGGCCGGACATGGCGACCACCCCTTTGAGGAAATCGACGGGCCCCGCGAACAACAGGCGCCCCAATTCACGGGCGTCCTCCTCGGGCTCGGGCGCGAGGGTAAAGATCAGGCTCTCGCTCATTTCTTTGGCTTGGGTTTGTTGGGCGAGTTTGCCGCGGGTGGCGCCGCTGGCGGGGCCTTTTTGAAGATGTTCTCGAACAGATCAGGCCGTTTTCCGTGGCTCCACATGATCAGATACTGCTGGGCGAAGGTGATGGTGTTGTTGGTGATCCAGTACAACACCAGTCCCGACGCAAAGCTGCCCAGCATGAACATGAAGACCCAAGGCATCCAGGCAAAGATCTGCTGCTGGATCGGGTCAGTGGGCGCCGGGTTCAGCTTTTGCTGGAACCACATCGAAATGCCCAGAAGGATCGGCAGGACGCCGATGAAGATCGTGGCCATCAGGGTGTGCGGTTCCGGTCCGGCCCAAGGCAGCAGGCCGAACAGGTTCATCAAGGACGACGTGTCAGGCTGCGACAGGTCGTTCAGCCAGCCCACGAAGGGCGCGTGACGCAGTTCGATGGTGACGAAAATCACCTTGTACAGGCTGAAGAAGATCGGGATCTGCGGCAGGATTGGCAGACAGCCGGCAGCGGGGTTGACCTTCTTTTCCTTGTAAAGCGCCATCATGTCGCGCTGCAATTTCTGCTTGTCGTCTCCGGCGCGTTCTTTCAGCGCCTCCATCTCGGGCTGCAATTCCTTCATCCGGGCCATCGAGACCGACGACTTATAGACGAGCGGCAGGACGAGCGTTTTCAAGATGAAGGTCAGGGCGATGATGGCCAGACCCATGTTGCCGATCAGGCCGTGCAGCCAGTGCAGCAAGCGGAAGATCGGCTTGGTCAGGAAAAAGAACCAACCCCAGTCGATTGAGTCGATGAAGCCGGCAATCTGCGGACGGTTCGGGTCAACCCGGTCACCCAAGGCCCAATCGAGCCAGGCGGGATCGTTTTGATAGCTGTGGATGGTTTCCCATTCCTTGGCACCGGCAAAGAACTGAACGGTCGACGAGGCGCTGCTGCCGGGGGCGATGGACAGGACGGGCTGACGCACCTCGACCTGATAGATTTCGGACCCTGCAACGGGGCTGGGCGTATACTTGGACACCGCGGTGAAGGGCTTGCCCTGTTCGGGGATCAGCGTGGTCATCCAATAATGGTCGGTAAAGCCGATCCAGCCATCGGTCGTCGCCTCGATCTTCTCTCCAATCGCGCCTTCCAACTCGGGAAGGTCGGTCAGGGCGGAATACTTGGCCTCTTCCAGAATGCCATCGGTGCGCCGGATCATCCCCTCGTGGACGACAAAGATGTTTTCCAGCTTGGGCAACCCGCGCCGGGCGATCACGCTGATCGGGGCCAGGTTGGCAACGGCGGCACCGGTGTTGTCGATCTTGTCAGTGACCGTGAACATGAAGTTTTCGTCCACGGCAACGGTGCGCGTGAAGGCCAGCCCCTTGCCGTTCGCCCATGTCAGGGTAACGGGGCTATCAGGACCCAACGCCCCGCCGACCGCTTGCCATAGGGTGCTGAACCCCGGGACATCGGCGGCGTCCAGGCCCGCACCGGGTTGGAACGCGAAGACGGCGTAATACGGAACGGCCGACCCTGTGGCCGACAGCAGCTGAACATTCTCGGATCCCGGATCGACGGTTTCGCGGTAGGTCTTCAGCGACAGATCATCCAGACGCCCGCCAAGCATCGAGATCGAGCCGGTAAGCTTGGGTGTGTCCAGCATCACCCGCGGCGCCTCGGTGGCGACAGGGGTGTCGAGGCTTTCACCGGTTGGCGTCGCCGCCGCAGGGGGGGCCACGTCTGCCGGCAGGGCCGTCAGGTCGGTTGGGGCCGTCTGCTCGGTGGGAAACCAGCTTGGGAACAGCATCGGTCCGCCGATGAACCACCCCAGGATCACAAGGAAACTGAGGACGGTTGCAAGGATGAGATTCTTGTTCTGGTCTTCCATAGGGACTGCCGCCGCCTTTGTTCAATTTCAGCGGCCGTTCAACAGAACGGGGCGGCAAAGGTCAAGCGGTTTTGGCCGGGCGGGGGCCCTGTGGGCCAAGTTGCTTCCGGTTTTTCCGGATTTCAGCCGAGCATTCCCGTCGGGTCCGGTCAGCGCGCCTTTTTGCCGATGCGCGGGGTGCCGGCAAGGCGCGCGGTGTGGCGGGTTATCCAATCCATCGTCTCTTCCATGGGCATCGGGCGGGCGATGCCGAATCCCTGAACATGGCGACATCCGAGCTGCGCCAGCATGGCATGTTCGCCTGGGGTTTCGACTCCTTCGGCCAGGGTTTCCATGCCCAGCTGTTCGGCCATCGACAGGATGGCCGACATCACCTTTTGCTGTTCGCGGTCCTCATCCACGCGGGTCACGAAAGATCGGTCGATCTTGATCCGCCGGACCGAGAAGCGCCGGATCGAGGTGATCGAGGCGTGACCGGTGCCGAAATCATCGAGGTCGACGCCGCAGCCCATTTGGGAAATGGCGGCGATGTTGGACACGACCACGTCATTTTCGGTTTCCGCCACCACGGTTTCCAGAATTTCTATCGTCAGACGCTCGGGCGCCAGATCGAAACGGTCCAGCTCCCATTTCAGCTTGCTGGCAAGACCGGGGTTGCGCAGTTCAGACCGCGAGAAGTTGACGGCGACGGTGGGCACCGTGAGACCGGCCTTGTCCCACCGGCTGAGGGCGAGGAGCGCGTTGTAGACCATCACCTCGCCCAGTCGGCCGCTGAGGCCGCAATCCTCGAGTGCGGGGAGGAATTCCATGGGGGGGATCAGGCCGCGTTCGGGATGATACCAGCGGGCAAGCGCCTCGAACCCGCTGATCGCGCCGGTATCGGTGGAGATTTGCGGTTGGAAATGGGCGCGGATCTGGCCTTCGTCCAAAGCGGTTTCCAGTTCCTGCCGAAGCGAGTCACGGTCGGCGCGGGTGCGGGTCATGTCGGGGGCATAGGCGCGGATCGCGCCGGGGCCGTTGCGCAGCGCCTCGTCCGCGGCGACCTGGGCGGCATCAAGCAGGGCGGCGCCGCCTTGCGCGGGGGCCCGTTCGCCCAGACAGAAGCCGATGGAAGATGTGACATAGATGCGGCCGCCATTCAGGCTGATCGGCGGGGAGAGTGAGGATTGCAGGCGGGCGCAGAGTTGGACGGCGGTTTCAAGGTCGAACCGGCGGACGCGCCCCAGGGCGATGGCAAACCCGCCGCCCTCGAGCCGGGCGACGGTGTCGCCGGCGCGCAGGCTGGCGCAGAGGCGTTCGGCGCAGCGGGCCAGAATCTCGCTTTGCGCGGCGCGGCCGTGGCGGTCAAGCAAGGCCGAGGCGTCGTCGAATTGGACGACGATGCAGGCGGTGGTCATGCCGGTGACGGGGGCATCGCGCAGGATGTCGTCCATCAGGGTCACGATTTGCGGCCGCATCGCCAGGCCCGTCAGCGCATCAGGCACGCCGACTGTGGCCCCGGTGGGGAAGCGGAAGGCGCCCCCGATGGCGAAGAACAAGGGGGCGGCCAGGGCGGTCAGCACCAACATCCGTTCGCCGCCCAGCCAGAAGGCAGCCAGGGTGATGGCGGGGATGAACACCATCAGTTCGGGCCGACGAAACTGTGACAGCACCCATTGCAGGCCCTGAACGGCGGTGTCCCAACGAAGTTTGGCCATGCTTGCACTCTCCCACTCGCGGATGACTTGGGCGCGAGACTAAGGGTAGTTGCTGACCCGGAGGTTAATCATCACCGTGAAGTTGCGTCGAACTTTCAACAACCCGCATCAGCCCGGCAAAGTCGAACAGGGCGGGATCGGCGAGGTGGGAGGGGCGGACGTTCATCAGGGCGCGGGCCATGACGGTGCGCCGACCCGGGGTGCGGACCCCCCACTCGTCCAGCAGCTTCTTGATCTGGGCGCGTTGCAGGCCGTCCTGACTGCCGCAGAGGTCGCAGGGGATGATGGGATAGGTCAGCGCGGTCGAGAAGGCCGCGCAATCGGCCTCGGCCACCAGGGCGAGGGGGCGGTAGAGGAAGAGGTCGCCGTCCTCGTTCACCAGCTTGGGGGGCATCGAGGCAAGGCGGCCGCCGTGGAAGAGGTTGAGGAAGAAGGTTTCCAGCAGGTCATCGCGGTGGTGGCCGAGGACGACGGCCGAGCAGCCCTCTTCGCGGGCGATGCGGTAGAGGTTGCCGCGGCGGAGGCGGGAGCAGAGGGAGCACATGGTGCCGCCGGGGGCGATCTTGGACGTCACGACGGAATAGGTGTCGCGGTATTCGATGCGGTGGGGGACCTGCATCCGGGTCAGAAACTCGGGCAGGACGGTGGCGGGGAAGCCGGGTTGGCCCTGATCGAGGTTGCAGGCCAGAAGGTCCACGGGCAGCAGGCCGCGCCATTTCAGCTCGGTCAGGATGGCGAGGAGGGTGTAGCTGTCCTTGCCGCCGGACAGGCAGACCAGCCAGCGGGCCCCGCGTTCGATCATGCCATAGGTTTCGACCGCCTCGCGGACCTGGGCGACCAGCCTTTTGCGCAGCTTTTGAAACTCGGGCGTCGTGGGGGCGCCGTGAAACAGGGGGTGGATTTCGGGGGTGTCGAGCATGGCTTTCCCGCAGGTTTGGCGTCTTTTGGGTAGGGCAAAAGGGGCGGTCTGGCAAGTGTCCGCGTGTGGACACTTTTTAAAATGTATGAAAATAAATGGTTTGACGTTTTTCATTAACCAGGTGGAAAGGTTTGGGGGCGAGGCCTGCGGCCAAAATCTGCCCGTGCGGTGGCGCCGCGCAGTTTGGGCTGGACCGGGGCGGGCGGTTGGGGTTGGCTGGCGCTGTGCCCAGACAAAGGAGAGCGCCATGGACCTGCCCAAGAACACGATCTGCATCTGGTTTGACACCGACGCCGAGGCGGCGGCCCGGTTTTATGCCGAAGTTTTCCCGGACAGCGCGGTCAGCGCGGTCCACCGTGCCCCCGGCGATTATCCGTCGGGCAAGGCGGGGGATGTGCTGACGGTGCATTTCACGGTGCTGGGCATTCCCTGCATGGGGCTGAACGGTGGCCCGGCCTTTACGCAAAGCGAGGCCTTTTCGTTTCAGGTGATGACCGAGGATCAAGCCGAAACCGACCGTTACTGGAATGCCATCGTGGGCAATGGCGGCCGCGAAAGCGCCTGTGGCTGGTGCAAGGACAAATGGGGCCTGTCGTGGCAGATCACCCCGCGCGCCCTGACCGAGGCGATGGCGGAAGGCGGGGAGGTCGCCAAGCGCGCCTTTGTGGCGATGATGGAGATGCGCAAGATCGACGTGGCGGCCATCGAGGCGGCGCGGCGGGGGTAGCGCGCCCTAGCGGCGGTGCTCGCAGTCAAATTCGGGGTCGGCGCCGGGAACGGGGTCGTAGCCATGGCCGCCCCAGGGGTGGCAGCGGCACAGGCGGCGGGCGGCGAGGGCGGAGCCGCGGAGAGCGCCGTGGCGATCCAGCGCCTCGAGCGCATAGACCGAGCAGGTGGGTTGGTAGCGGCAATCCATGCCGAGCCAGGGCGACAGGAACAGCCGATAGGCGTGGACGGGCAGGGCGATGAGGCGGGCCGCGGGGGTCATGGCCGGTCGCGGTGGACCGAGGCCAGGGCCTGGGTCAGGTCGGCGAGAAGGTCGGCGAAGGGGCGGGTGACGGTGGCCTGGGGCCGGGCGACCAGCACATAGTCCCAACCGGCGCGGGCAAGGCCGGTCAGCACGGCATGGACGGCGGCACGCATCCGGCGTTTGGCACGGTTGCGCAGGACGGCGTTGCCGATCTTCTTGGAGGCGGTAAAGCCGATGCGGGCGCCGGGTTTGTCATCGCCGCGCGGACGGGCCTGCAACAGGAAACTGGCCGTGCCCTGACGGCGGCCCGAGGCGGCCTTGAGGAAATCGGGGCGGTGTTGCAGGGTTGTCAGGGCCACAAACGGCAAAACCGCCGAAAATTCGGCGGCAGTGCTGGGCTGTTGTGCCTGTTCCGTCATCCGACCCGAGACCTTGCGACCTTGGGGCCGGAGCAGATCAAGCCGACAGCTTTTTGCGGCCACGGGCGCGGCGGGCGTTCAGCACAAGACGGCCGCCCTTGGTGGCCATGCGGGCGCGGAAACCGTGGCGGCGGGCGCGAACCAGGTTGGACGGTTGAAAGGTGCGCTTCATCGCGGACTCCATAAGGCTGACCCGGCGAACCAGAAGGATTCGAGGGCGGTAAACTTGAAGCCCGGTCTTTACGCAGGTGAAACCCGTAAGTCAACGGCATGAGCGGCGGGATTGTTGCAAGAATAGGGGCGGCGGGGCAGGGGGTTGTAACAGTCGGGCGGTTTTGGGCCCCGATGATCAAGGCCGCGTGAGGCGGATGGCAAGTTGGGGCGATCGCGGGCAAGTAGGGTGGATGGAAATGGAACACATCATGCCCGAGACGAAACCGAACCGCTGGCTGCGGCGCTTGCCGTTCCTGCTGATCCTGTGCGGGTTGGCGGTGGCGCTGGTCCAATACCGCGACCTGCTGAGCTTTGACGCGCTGGCGCAGAACCGCGAGAGGTTGCTGGCGCTGCGGGATGCGCATTTCGTCTGGGCGAGTCTGGCGTTCATCGGGGTGTATACGCTGGTCGTGGTGATCTCGCTGCCGGGGGCGATTATCCTTTCCTTGACGGGGGGGTTCCTGTTCGGGCTGTTTCCGGGGGCGGTGTATAATGTGCTGTCGGCTTCGGTCGGGGCGGTGGTCGTGTTCTTGTCGGCGCGGATGGGGTTTGGCGCGGACTTTGCCAAGGGCATCGAGGCGCGGGGCGGGGTTGTGGCGCGGTTGCAGGAGCAGTTGCGGCAGAACCAGCTGTGGGTGCTGTTGACGATGCGGCTGATGCCGGTGGTGCCGTTTTTCATCAGCAACATATTGCCGGCCTTTGTGGGGGTGCGGTTTTCGACATTCGTGTTGACGACGGTGCTGGGGATCATTCCGGCGGGGGTGATTTATACCGCGCTGGGGGCGGGGTTGGGCGATGTCTTTGCGCGGGGCGAGGTGCCGCAGTTGAACATCCTGTTGCAGCCGCAGTTCGGCTTGCCGCTGATCGGGTTGGCGCTGCTGGCGGCGCTGCCGTTGTTCATCAAGCTGTTCAGACGCAAGGGAGTGTGACGGGTGGCACGGATCGAGACGGACCTGTGCATCATCGGGGCGGGGTCGGGCGGGTTGTCGCTGGCGGCGGGGGCGGTGCAGATGGGCGCCCGGGTCGTGCTGATCGAGGGCGGGCAGATGGGGGGCGACTGTCTGAACACCGGCTGCGTGCCGTCCAAAGCGCTGCTGGCGGCGGGCAAGGCGGCGCAGGCGCGGCGGGTGGGGGGCTTTGGTGTGGCGGTGACGGACCCCGAGGTGGATTTTGCGGCGGCCAAGGATCATGTGCAGCGGGTGATTGCGCAGATTGCCCCGGTGGACAGCCAGGAGCGGTTCGAAGGGCTGGGGGTGCGGGTGATTCGGGCCTGGGGGCGGTTCTTGTCACCGACCGAGGTGCAGGCGGGGGAGGATGTCATCACGGCGCGGCGGTTTGTGATTGCGACGGGGTCGCATGCGCTGGTGCCGAAGATACCGGGGTTGGAGGGGGTGGCGTTTCTGACCAACGAGACGATCTTTGCGCTGCGGGAGCGGCCTGCGCATCTGGTGATTGTCGGGGGCGGGCCGATCGGGATGGAGATGGCGCTGGCGCATCGCCGCTTGGGCTGTGCGGTGACGGTGATCGAGGCGGCGCGGGCGCTGGGCCGGGACGATGCCGAGGCGGCAGCGGTGGTGTTGGCGCAGCTGCGGGCCGAGGGGGTGACGATTCTGGAGGGGCAAGCGGTGACGGGGGTGTCGGGTGGCGTGACGGTGACGCTGGCCGATGGGCGCGCGGTTCAGGGCAGCCATCTGATGCTGGCGATTGGCCGCAAGGTGGCGCTGGAGCGGTTGAACCTGGAGGCGGCGGGGGTGGCGTTCACGGGCAAGGGGGTGACGGTGGATGCGTCGCTGCGCACGTCCAACCGGCGGATCTTTGCGGTGGGCGATGCGGCGGGGGGGCTGCAATTTACGCATGTGGCGGGCTATCAGGCGGGGGTGGTGCTGCGGCAGGCGGTGCTGGGTCTGCCGGCCAAGACAAGGGGCGACCATATCCCGTGGGTCACCTATACCGACCCCGAACTGGCGCAGATCGGCCCGACCGAGGCGGCGGCGCGGGCCAGCCATGGCGCGGCGCTGACCGTGGTGCGCGCCGATTTTCACCACAACGACCGGGCGATCACCGAGGGGCATCAGGCGGGGTTCTTGAAGGTGATGGTGGTCAAGGGTCGTCCGATTGGGGCGACTTGCGTGGGCCATGGCGCGGGCGAGGTGATCAGTCTGTGGGCGCTGGTCATCAGCCAGAGGTTGAAGATGAGCGCGGTGGCCGGCATGGTGGCGCCCTATCCGACCTATGGGGAAATATCCAAACGCGCCGCAGGAGCCTATTTTTCCCCCAAGCTATTTGATAGCCCTATGGTCAAGCGTATCGTCAGGTTTGTGCAAAGGTGGTTGCCGTAGGGGAATGGGTGCTGTGCGGGTCAGTCGGGGGTTTTTGAACACCCTGTCGGGGCGGTTTCTGCTGCTGACCGTGGCCTTTGTCATGCTGGCCGAAGTGCTGATCTTTGTGCCGTCGATTGCGCGGTATCGGGCCGATTTTCTGTTGATGCGCCTGAAGGAGGCGCAGATCGCGTCGCTGGCGCAGTTGGCGGCCCCCGATATGGTGTCGCCCGAGCTGGAGGCGGAACTGCTGAAGACGGCGGCCGTGTTCAACGTGGTGCTGCGGCGCGATGATGTGCGGCAGTTGGTGCTGTCCTCGCCGCTGCCTTCGCCTATTGCCGGAACCTATGATCTGCGGATGGCGGGGCCGTTCCAGCTGATCGCGGATGCGGCCCTGGTGCTGTGGGAGCCGGACAACCATGTGATCCGGGTCATCGGCAACCCGGTGCAGGAGGCGGGCACGCTGATCGAGGTCACGATGGAAAGCGGCCCGATGCGGAAAGCGATGGTCGACTATGGCCTGCGCATTCTGGCGATTTCGGCGCTGATTTCGGGGATCACGGCGCTGTTGCTGTTCATCGCGGTGCGGCGGCTGATGGTGATGCCGATCAGCCGGGTGGTGCGCCACATGCAGGCCTATGCCGAGGCGCCCGAGGATGCGCGGCTGGTGATCGAGCCCAACGCCGGGGTTCTGGAGCTGCGCCTGGCCGAAGAGGCGTTGGAGTCGATGCAAAAGCAGCTGACCAGCGCCCTGCGGCAGAAGGAGCGGTTGGCGCAGCTGGGCACGGCGGTGGCCAAGATCAGCCATGATCTGCGCAACATCCTGACCACGGCGCAACTGTTCGCCGACCGGCTGGAAAGCAGCGCCGACCCGGCGGTGACGCGGGCGGCGCCCAAGCTGGTCAACTCGATCTCACGTGCCGTGAACCTGTGCGAGGCGACGCTGGCCTTTGGCAAGGCCGAGGAGGCGCCGCCGCGACTGACGAGGTTTGCCCTGCGCCGCCTGGTCGAGGATATGATCGAGGGCGAGGGTCTGGTCGAGGGCGGCCCGATCACCTGCCTGATCGACATTCCCCCCGGCCTGACGATCCGTGCGGACGGCGAACAATTGCACCGGGTGCTGACCAATCTGGTGCGCAATGCCACCCAGGCGATTGCGACCACCGGCAAAGAGGGCACGATCGAGATTTCCGCAGGCGAGGCGGATGCCGAATGGTGGATCAAGGTCGGCGACAGCGGCCCCGGCCTGCCCGCCAAGGCCCGCGAACACCTGTTCGCGGCATTCCAGGGTGGGACGCGGCGCGGCGGCACTGGCCTGGGCCTGGCGATTGCCGCCGAACTGGTGCGCGGCCATGGCGGGCGGCTGGTGCTGGACCGGTCGGATGAGGAGGGCACGGCCTTCTCGATCCACCTTCCCAAGCAGAATGATCAGACGAGCCTGCAGTAATCGCTTTTCACCCTTGCATTGCCCGGCCCATACGACTAAATCCGCCAAATAGTGGATCCATAGCTCAGCTGGATAGAGCATCAGACTACGAATCTGAGGGTCGGGCGTTCGAATCGCTCTGGGTCCACCATTCAATTCAAGGGCTTGGGCAGAAATGCCGGAGCCCTTTTGTTTTGCCGGCCAGCACCGTTGGAACCAATGGATGTCCTTTCGACCGGTCGGACTTGGGTGCATGAAGGCGCAGCATGCCGCTCACGGCGATCGGGCTGCCAGGATCCGTTGGCGCGAGGCGAGGACCTGGGTTTGCCAGATGCGTTCGCCGTCCTCCTCGATGCGGAGCAGCGCGGCTT
>CAMBWO010000039.1 GCA_945871285.1 Pseudorhodobacter antarcticus
GGTGCAGGCGGGAATCGCCAGCCTGATCCTGTTCAGTTACAACGGCTTGGCGATTGCCTTGGGGATAGGGTCGCTGGCGCTGGTCGCGGTTTATCCCTTTGCCAAGCGGTTCACCTGGTGGCCGCAGGTGTTTTTGGGGCTGGCGTTCAACTGGGGCGCGCTCTTGGCCTATGCCGCCCATGCCGGGCAGGTCAGCGTGGCGGCCGTGCTGCTTTATGCCGCGGGGATCGCGTGGACGCTGTATTACGACACGATCTATGCCCATCAGGACCGCGAGGATGATGCGCTGATCGGGGTAAAATCGACGGCGCGGCTGTTTGGGGCCAACACGCGGCCTTGGCTGTGGGGGTTCATCGCGGCCACCGTCATCCTGATGGCGCTGGCGGTGACGCTGGTTCTGGCAACGCGGACCAGCCTGCCCGCGCTGGGCCTGGCGCTGCTGGGGGTCTGGGCGTTTGGTTGGCATATGACGTTGCAGATGGGCGGGCTGGATGTGGCGGACCCCGAGTCTTGCGTGCGGACGTTTCGCGCCAATCGCAACGCGGGGCTGGTGCCTGCGCTGTTTCTTGCCGCAGCCGCAATGGTTTGATTGATCCTGCCCTGACCATTGCGTAAGAACGCCCGACGGCCATGGCCGCGCCCCACACCAAAGGACTTTGCGCCACCGTGGCAGATTTGACTGACCCCGCGCCGATTGGCCCGCAAGCCCTGCGAAGGCCCCGTGAAGGGCTGTTCATGCTGGCGGCCTTTGTCGTGGCGGCGGCGCTGGCGGTTCTGGCGTCCTGGGGCATGTCGCGGGTGATCGAGGCGCGGGCCACCTCGGCCGTCACCTCGCGGCTGTTGGCCGAGGGCTATACCTGGGCCAAGGTCGAGGCGGATGGCCTGATCGTGGCGCTGTCGGGCACCGCCCCGAATGAGGCGATGCGGTTTTCGGCGATGAACCTGGCCGGGTCGGTGGTGGATTCGGGCCGCCTGCGCGACGGGTTCGAGGTGGTGCCGGCGCAGGTGATCGCCCCCCCGCGCTTTTCGGTGGAAATGCTGCGCAATGATACGGATGTGCAACTGATCGGGCTGGTGCCGGATGACACCGCCAAGAACCGGCTGGCCGAGGCGGCGCAGGCGCTGGGACGCAACACACCGCTGACAGACATGTTGCAAACGGCGGTCTACCCCGCGCCCGAAGGCTGGCAGGCGGCGCTGGATCTGGGGATCGTGGCGCTGGAACTGTTGCCGCAATCCAAGATTTCCGTCACCGAAGCCGGGGTCGAGATCACCGCCATTGCCAAGAGCGAGGCCGAAAAGCGCCTGTTTGAAACCGAGATTGCCAAGGCCACGCCCGACGGGTTGCAGGTGCGGACCGAGATCACGGCGCCGCGCCCGGTGCTGACCCCGTTCACCCTGCGCTTTGTGGTCGAGGACGGCCGGGCGCGGTTTGACAGCTGCGCCGCCGACAGCGACCGCGCCCGTGACCGCATTCTGGCCGCCGCGCGTGAGGCGGGGGCGGGCGGCGATTTGACCTGTGTCGTGGGTCTGGGCGTGCCCAGCCCGTCCTGGGGGCAGGCGACCAGTGCCGCGATCCTGACGCTGGGCAAGCTGGGCGGCGGGACGGTCACATTCTCGGATGCCGACATCTCCTTGATGGCCGGGCCCGAGGTGACGCAGGCGGTGTTTGACCGCGAGATCGGCGAATTGCGCTCGGCCCTGCCGGATGTGTTTTCGCTGGATGCCAAGATGCCGGACAAGGATGCGGTTACCGTCCAGGGGCCGATCGAGTTCACCGCCAGTCTGGCCCCCGAAAGCCACCGGGTCGAGTTGCGCGGGCGGTTGACCGATGACCGGGTACAGGCGGCGGTGGCCAGCTTTGCCAGGGCGCGGTTTGGCGCGGACAAGGTCTATGTCGCCACGGTTCTGGACCCCGAGGCGCCGGACGGCTGGCCGGCGCGGGTGTTGGCGGGGCTGCAATCGCTGGCGCAGCTGGACCATGGCACGCTGGTCGTGCGGCCTGAAACGGTCGAAGTGGCGGGGGTTGCGGGGTCGCTGCAAGCCTCGGCCCGGATATCGCAGCTGTTGTCGGGGGCGCTGGGGCAGGGCAAGACCTTCAAGGTCAATGTCAGCTATGACAAGGCGCTGGACCCGCTGGCCGCGCTGCCGACGCCCAAGGAATGCCTGTCGCGGGTGGTGACGGTGGTTGCGGCGCGCAAGATCAGCTTTGACCCCGGCTCGGCCGAGTTGGACACCGCCTCGGGTGCCGTGCTGGACGACCTGGCCAAGGCGCTGAAAACCTGCCCCGGCGTGCGGATCGAGATTGGCGGCCATACCGATGCCCAAGGGTCCACCGGGGGCAATCTGGCGCTGAGCCAGGCGCGCGCCGAGGCGGTTCTGGTCGCCTTGCAGGGCCGTCAGGTCGATGTGTCGGGGATGCGGGCCTTGGGCTATGGCGAGGGCGTGCCGATTGCCGACAATGGCGACGAGACGGGCCGCGAGGCGAACCGCCGGATCGAGTTCACTCTGATCGAGCAGCCAGCGGTCCAGCGTGACGGCGCGGCTGCGGCTGGGGCCGATGACGGCCCGTCGCTGGCGCCGGTGGAAAAGACCCAACCGCCCAAGACCCGGCCAAAATGAATGACGCCCGGCCCTTGACCCCGCCGTGCGGACAGTGAAGTGATGCACCCACCATGAACCGCACCGAATTTACCCTGGCGATCGCTGTCATCCTGCTTGTGGCCTTTGCCCTGGGCTGGTTCACCTATTGGCTTTTGCATCGCTTTACCCGCGTGGCCGGGGGCGACATGGCCGAGATGGACCGTCTGGCCCAAAGCCTGCACGAGGCCGAGGAGACCCGCGATCAGGCGATCCTGTATCTGGAAGAGCGTGAGGCCGAGTTGCTGAACCAGATCGCCCAGACCGATGCCGAATTGCGCGCCGCGATGGAGGGGCTGCGCGATGCCCGGCATGAGGCCGAGGAAATGCGCAGTTATATCGAACGGATGCACGCCAAGGCCTGACGGCCCGGTTTACAGACCGTCAAGGCAGGCGCGGGTCAGCGGGGCGTTTGGGTCGGTCAAACCGTCGATCACGTCGAAATGATGGCGGCCGGGTTCGGGCGTCCAGGGGCAGGACCATTCTTCTGACAGCAGGCGGGCTTGCCACAGAAAGGCGGGGCGTTCCTGCGCGCCGACCCAGACATGGGCGGCGCAGCGCAGCGGATGGCGGGCCGGGCTTTCGGCGGCGCAGATCTCGGGGGTCAGGTGCAGCTTGGCCTGCATGTCCGTCTGCATCAGCGGCGACAGTTCGGCCACGGGCGAGATCGGCACCACCCGCGCCACCCGGTCAAGCCCCAGGTTGCCGATTCGCGCCGCCAGATGCCCGCCCGCCGAATGGCCCGTCACCACCACGGGCCCCGCGATGCGGTCAGAGGCCGCGCCGACGGCCTGCACGATCTCGGTGGTGATCTGCGGGATCGTGGCCTGTGGGGCGAGGGTATAGGACGGCATCGCCACCGCCCACCCCCGCGCCACGGCCCCCGCCGCCAGATGCGACCAGGTTTCGCGGCCAAAGGCCAGCCAATAGCCGCCGTGAAGGAACACCAGCAGCCCCCGCGCCGTGGCATCGGGGTGGAACAGGTCAAACCGGTTCCGCGCGCCCGCGCCATAGGCCAGCCCCAACTCGGCCCGCGCCCCGTCCCGAAACGCCGCCGCTCGGGCATCCCAGGCGGCGGGCATCGCGTCAGACCCCGGAATGAAGGCGCCGTTCTGATAGGCGCGGTCGATATCCTGCGTGCGGTCCATGCCACCCCCGTTTGATCAAACTTTTCCGCACGGATATGGACTTTTCCGCGCCCGTCCTGCATTGCATGGGGCAATGCCAAATGGGAGGCCCCAATGCTCGATTCCGTGACTGATCTGCGCGCCCTGTTGAAAGACCCCAGCCTGCTGCCCAACAAGGCCTATATCGCGGGCGAATGGGTGGATGCGGCGGATGGGGCGACATTTCCGGTCACGAACCCGGCGCGGGGCGACATCATCGCCCGCGTGCCCGACCTGACCCGCGCCGATGCCGCCCGCGCCATTGCCGCCGCCGACAAGGCGCGCCACGAATGGGCTGCGCGGACGGGCAAGGAACGCGCGGCGATCCTGCGCAAATGGGCCGATCTGTGCATGGCGAACCAGGACGATCTGGCCACCATCCTGACCGCCGAAATGGGCAAACCGCTGGCGGAGGCCAAGGGCGAGATTGCCTATGGTGCGAGCTATATCGAATGGTTCGGCGAAGAGGCCAAGCGGATTTACGGCGAAACCATCCCCGGCCATCAGCGCGACAAACGCATCACCGTGCTGAAACAGCCGATTGGCGTGGCGGCCTCGATCACGCCGTGGAACTTCCCCAACGGGATGCTGGCGCGCAAGGTGGCCCCGGCCCTGGCGGCGGGCTGTGGCTTTGTGGCGCGGCCTGCGGCGGAAACCCCGCTGTCGGCGATTGCCTTGGCGGTGATGGCGGAACGGGCCGGGGTGCCGGCGGGTGTGTTTTCGGTGATCACGTCTAAGCGGTCGTCGGACATTGGGAAAGAGTTCTGCGAGAACCCCAAGATCCGCAAGCTGACCTTTACCGGCAGCACCGAGGTCGGCCGCATCCTGCTGCGGCAGGCGGCGGAACAGGTGTTGAAATGCAGCATGGAACTGGGCGGCAATGCGCCCTTCATCGTGTTTGACGATGCCGATCTGGACAAGGCCGTCGAAGGCGCGATGATCAGCAAATTCCGCAACAACGGCCAGACCTGCGTCTGCGCCAACCGGATTTATGTGCAGGCCGGGGTTTACGATGCCTTTGCCGAAAAGCTGGCGGTGGCGGTGGGCAAGCTGTCGATTGGCGACGGGTTGAACGCCGGGGTCACGACCGGCCCGCTGATCAACATGGACGCGGTGGAAAAGGTCGAGGAGCATATCGCCGACGTGCTGGCGACTGGGGGCAAGATTGTCACCGGGGGCGGGCGTCATGCCTTGGGCGGCACCTTCTTTCAGCCGACCGTGGTGACGGGCGTTCTGCCGACCTCCAAGGTCGCGACCGAGGAAACCTTTGGGCCGCTTGCCCCCTTGTTCAAGTTCGACACCGAAGAAGAAATCATCGCCCGCGCCAATGACACGATCTTTGGTCTGGCGAGCTATTTCTACAGCCGCGACATCGGCCGCATCACGCGGGTGCAAGAGGCGCTGGAATATGGCATGGTCGGCGTCAACACCGGGCTGATCAGCACCGAGGTGGCACCGTTTGGCGGGGTCAAGCAATCGGGTCTGGGCCGCGAGGGCAGCCACCACGGGATCGAGGATTACATGGAACTGAAATACATCTGCCTGTCGGTCTGACGCTTTCGCGGCCCTTGAATTCGGGCGCGCAAGCGCGTATCTCGCAGCGATCTTAAAGATGGAACCCCATGATGGCCACGACCAACCCGATCCAGTTCATCCAGCAGGTCCGCTCCGAAGTGGCCAAGGTCGTCTGGCCGACCCGTCGCGAAACCATGCTGACGACCTTGATGGTGTTCATCATGGCGGCGCTGACGGCGACATTCTTCTCGTTGGTGGATCTGGTCATCCGGTCGGGTCTGACCTTTGTGCTGAACGCCTTTAATTAAGGCGGGGGCGACGGCGGTTCGTCGCCGTCGGGGCCGATTTCCCTTGATTTAGGCCGTTGTGGCGGCTACCTGACCATAGGTTCAAGGGCAATCGGCGCGCAGCGATTCGGCAGCGCGCTGTTTTTTGTTCTGGTGGAGCGGTTAACCGCTTGAAATGAAAAGACTTGTCCGCGTGAAGCTGGGCAGATGACAGGGTGAGTAGCAATGGCCAAGCGCTGGTATTCGGTTTCCGTTCTCTCGAATTTCGAGAAGAAAGTGGCCGAGCAGATCAAGACCGCCGTGGTCGAGGCTGGTCTGGAAGATGAGATCGACGAAGTGCTGGTGCCCACCGAAGAAGTGATCGAGGTGCGGCGCGGCAAAAAGGTGACAAGCGAGCGGCGCTTCATGCCCGGCTATGTGCTGGTGCGGATGGAGATGTCGAACAAGGGCTATCACCTGATTTCGCAGATCAACCGGGTGACCGGGTTCCTGGGGCCCATGGGCAAGCCGATGCCGATGCGCGACGCCGAGGTCAACCAGATCCTGAACCGCGTCGAAGAGGGCGAAGCCGCCCCGCGCAACCTGATCCGGTTCGACATTGGCGAGCGCGTCAAGGTGACGGACGGCCCGTTCGAGGGCTTTGACGGCATGGTCGAGGAAGTGGACGAGAGCCACAACCGTTTGAAGGTGTCGGTCTCGATCTTTGGGCGGTCGACGCCCGTGGAGTTGGAGTTCACTCAGGTTTCCAAGGGAATGTGAGTTGGACGGTTTCCGCCAGGGAACCGTTTCGTGCGTGGGAGGGGGGCGCCTAAGTTCGAATTAAGGAATTCGAACCCGGTGACCGCCCGAACCACTAAACCGCGCCATGAGGCGCTGTGATAAAAGGAGAGGCCAGATGGCCAAGAAGATTATCGGCAGCCTGAAGCTGCAAGTGAAGGCGGGACAGGCGAACCCGTCCCCGCCGGTTGGCCCCGCATTGGGTCAGCGCGGGCTGAACATCATGATGTTCGTCAAGGAATTCAACGCCAAGACCGCCGATCTGCCGCTGGGCAGCCCGACCCCGGTCGTGATCACCTACTATCAGGACAAGTCGTTCAGCCTGGAGTTCAAGACGACTCCGGCCGCTTTCCTGCTCAAGCAGGCCGCTGGTCTGCCCCCCGTGGGCAAGCGCAACCGCGCCAAGGGTTCGGTCAAGCCGGGTCACGTGACCGCGGGCTCCGTCACCGTGGCCCAGGTGCGCAAGATCGCCGAAACCAAGATGAAGGATCTGAGCGCCAATTCGATCGAAGCGGCGATGAAGATCATCCTTGGCTCGGCCAAGTCCTGCGGCATCGAGATCAAGGGGTAAATCATGGCAAAGCTTGGAAAACGCGGCACCGCCGCTCGGGCAGCCTTTGAAGGCAAGACCCTGTTGGCCGTCGAAGAGGCCGTAAAGCTGATCAAGGGCTCGGCTACGGCCAAGTTCGACGAGACGCTGGAAATCGCGATGAACCTGGGTGTGGACCCGCGTCACGCCGACCAGATGGTCCGTGGTGTGGTGCAGCTGCCGAACGGCACGGGCAAGACCGTGCGCGTGGCCGTGTTCGCCCGTGGCGCCAAGGCTGATGAAGCCAAGGCCGCTGGGGCCGACATCGTGGGCGCCGAGGACCTGATGGAGAGCATCCAGTCCGGCAAGATCGAGTTCGACCGTTGCATCGCAACGCCGGACATGATGCCGCTGGTTGGCCGTCTGGGCAAGATCCTGGGGCCGCGCAACCTGATGCCGAACCCCAAGGTCGGCACCGTGACGATGGACGTGAAAACCGCTGTGACCGCCGCCAAGGGTGGCGAAGTGCAGTTCAAGGTCGAAAAGGCCGGGGTCATTCATGGCGGCATCGGCAAGGTGTCGTTCTCGGACGAGAAACTGGCCGAAAACATCCGCGCCTTCGTGGATGCCGTGACGCGCGCCAAGCCCACGGGCGCCAAGGGCACCTATCTGAAAAAGGTGTCGCTGGCCTCGACCATGGGTCCGGGCGTTTCGGTTGACCTGGCCTCGGCCACGGCCAAGTGACAAGGGGGGTGCGTGCAAGCACGCACCCTACCCATTACACGTAGGGTGCGTGCTTGCACGCACCGTGCGGTGAAAGAAATTCCCCTTGGCAACAAGGGGATGGTGGGGCGGAAACGCCCTATCCTGTCCGAGACGGTGGGGGACGCGCAAACGTCTTAATATCCTGCCTGAGATGGGGAACGAGATTGACGTCGCCCAACCGGCGATTTTGGCCTCGGGACCCGTAACAAGGACCCGAACGCCGCCCTGCCAAGGGTGGCAAACATGAGCCGGGGGGAAACCCCCAAACTTGGAGTGAAACTGTGGATAGAGCTGAAAAAGGGAAAGTGGTCGATGAACTCGGCCAGATCTTCGCAAGCTCTGGCGTGGTAGTGGTCGCCCGCTACACCGGTATGACAGTTGCTCAGATGCAGGCCCTGCGCGCAAAGATGCGTGACGTAGGTGGGGCCGTTCGCGTTGCCAAGAACAAGCTCGCCAAGATCGCCCTGGATGGGAAGCCCGGTTCTGAGATGGGCAACCTGCTTATGGGCATGACCGTGCTCGCCTATTCCGAAGACCCCGTCGCTGCGGCGAAGGTGTGTGAGGATTACGCCAAGACCAATGACAAGTTTGTCATCCTTGGCGGTGCAATGGGCGATACGGTTCTGGATGCCGCCGGTGTTACCGCAGTGTCCGCCATGCCGTCGCGCGAAGAGGTTATCGCCTCGATCGTGGCATGCATTGGTGCACCTGGTTCGAACATCGCTGGTGCCATTGGCGCGCCTGCAAGCAACATCGCGGGCATCCTCACCACGATCGAGGAGCGGCACGCCGCCTGAGCATCTAACCCGGGCGGAATTCTCCGCCTCGCTGGAACCAATCTCAAACCCTGAACGGAATGAAAAATGGCTGATCTGAACAAACTCGCGGATGACATTGTTGGTCTGACCCTGCTGCAGGCAGTGGAACTGAAAGCGATCCTGAAAGACAAGTACGGCATCGAGCCCGCTGCTGGCGGCGCTGTGATGATGGCGGCTGGCCCGGCTGCGGCTGCTGCCGCCCCGGTTGAAGAGCAGACCGAATTTGACGTTGTCCTGACCGAAGCCGGTCCGAACAAGATCAACGTCATCAAGGAAGTCCGCGTCATCACCGGTCTTGGCCTGAAAGAAGCCAAGGACCTGGTTGAAGCCGGTGGCAAGATCAAGGAAGGCGCCAGCAAAGCTGACGCTGAAGCGATCCTGAAGAAGCTGGTCGACGCTGGCGCCAAGGCTGAACTGAAGTGATCTGACCCAAAAGGTCTGACGTGGGCGGGGCTTGCTGATGCAAGCCCCGCCAAACGCGTCTTGGCAGAGGTTTTTGTGCAAAACCCCTTCCCAGACGCGATGATGGTTCGGGAGCGGCCCTAAGGGATGGGCGGCACGAATAGAACCTTATGGCGACTCGCCCTGGTGGCGTATCCGTGGCCCGACGGATGCGCGCACCCAGATGAAGAAAGGTTACGACGAGCATGGCGCAAGCTTACGTTGGTCAGAAACGAATTCGCCGGTATTTCGGCAAAATCCGTGAAGTGCTGGACATGCCGAACCTGATCGAGGTTCAAAAGTCCTCTTATGATTTGTTCCTGCGCTCTGGCGACAGTGACAAGCCGCTGGATGGCGAAGGCATTCAGGGCACCTTCCAGTCGGTGTTCCCGATCAAGGATTTCAACGAAACCGCCGTGCTGGAGTTCGTCAAGTACGAGCTGGAAAAGCCGAAATACGACGTGGACGAGTGCCAGGCGCGTGACATGACCTATGCCGCACCCTTGAAGGTGACGCTGCGCCTGATCGTGTTTGATGTCGATGAAACCACCGGGGCCCGGTCGGTCAAGGACATCAAGGAACAAGACGTCTACATGGGCGACATGCCCCTGATGACGCATAACGGAACCTTCATCGTGAACGGGACCGAGCGGGTCATCGTCAGCCAGATGCACCGGTCGCCCGGCGTCTTCTTTGACCATGACAAGGGCAAGACCCATTCGTCGGGCAAGCTGCTGTTTGCCTGCCGGATCATTCCATATCGCGGGTCGTGGCTGGACTTTGAGTTTGACGCCAAGGACATCGTGTTCGCGCGCATCGACCGTCGCCGCAAATTGCCGGTGACGACGCTGCTCTATGCGATGGGCATGGATCAAGAGGGCATCATGGATGCCTATTACCAGACCGTCACCTATACGCATCTGAAGAACAAGGGTTGGGTCACCAAGTTCTTCCCCGAGCGTATTCGCGGCACCCGTCCGACCTATGACATCGTGGATGCCGACACCGGCGAAGTGATCTGCAAGGCCGGCGACAAGATGACGCCGCGCATGGCGAATGATCTGATCAAGTCGGGCAAAGTGACTGAGTTGCTGGTGCCTTTCGACAATATCGTCGGTCGCTATGTCGCCAAGGACATCATCAACGAAGAAACCGGCGAGATCTGGGTCGAAGCCGGCGACGAGTTGACGATGGAATATGACCGTGACGGCGGTGTCAAAGGTGGCACGCTGAAGGTCTTGCTGGACCAGGGCATCACCGACATTCCGGTGCTGGATATCGACGGTGTGAACACCGGCCCGTATATCCGCAACACGATGGCCGTGGACAAGAATATGGGCCGCGACACCGCGCTGATGGACATCTACCGCGTGATGCGCCCCGGCGAGCCGCCGACGGTTGAGGCTGCAAGCCAGCTGTTCGACACGCTGTTCTTTGACAGCGAACGCTATGACCTGTCCGCCGTGGGCCGGGTGAAAATGAACATGCGTCTGGATCTGGGCCGCCCGGACACCCAGCGCACGCTGGACCGCGCCGACATCATCGCCTGCATCAAGGCGCTGACGGAACTGCGCGACGGCAAGGGCGAGATTGACGACATCGACCACCTGGGCAACCGCCGCGTGCGGTCGGTCGGCGAGTTGATGGAGAACCAGTATCGCGTCGGTCTGCTGCGGATGGAGCGCGCGATCAAGGAGCGGATGTCGTCGGTCGAAATCGATACGATCATGCCGCAAGACCTGATCAACGCCAAACCGGCTGCTGCTGCCGTGCGCGAATTCTTTGGTTCCAGCCAGCTGTCGCAGTTCATGGACCAAACCAACCCGCTGTCCGAGGTGACGCACAAGCGTCGTCTGTCGGCCCTGGGGCCGGGCGGTTTGACGCGGGAACGTGCAGGCTTTGAGGTGCGGGACGTTCACCCCACCCACTATGGCCGGATGTGCCCGATTGAAACGCCGGAAGGCCAGAACATCGGCCTTATCAACAGCTTGGCCACCTTTGCACGCGTGAACAAGTATGGCTTCATCGAGACGCCGTATCGCAAGGTGATCGACAACAAGGTGACCGACGAGGTCGTCTACATGTCGGCCACCGAGGAAATGCGCCACACGGTCGCCCAGGCGAACGCAGCGCAGGACGCCGAAGGCCGGTTCACGGATGACCTGATTTCCTCGCGGAAAGCCGGGGAATTCATGCTGAACCCACCCGAGGCGATTGACCTGATTGACGTGAGCCCCAAGCAGCTGGTTTCGGTGGCCGCTTCGCTGATCCCATTCTTGGAAAATGACGACGCCAACCGCGCCCTGATGGGTTCGAACATGCAGCGTCAGGCGGTTCCCTTGCTGCAAGCCGATGCCCCGTTCGTGGGCACCGGGATTGAAGCCGTGGTTGCGCGGGATTCGGGTGCTGCCATCATGGCCCGCCGTGCCGGTGTGATCGACCAGGTGGACGCCACCCGTATCGTTGTGCGGGCGACGGAAATGCTGGAACCGGGCGAACCGGGCGTGGACATCTATCGTCTGCGCAAGTTCAAGCGGTCCAACCAGTCGTCCTGCATCAACCAGCGTCCGCTGGTGAAGGTGGGCGACACCGTTCTGCGCGGCGAAGTGGTGGCCGACGGCCCCTGCACCGACCTTGGCGAACTGGCCCTCGGCCGGAACGTGATCGTCGCGTTCATGCCGTGGAATGGCTACAACTACGAAGACTCGATCCTGATTTCCGAGCGTATCCTGAAAGACGACGTGTTCACCTCGATCCATATCGAGGAATACGAAGTCGCGGCGCGCGACACGAAACTGGGGCCGGAAGAGATTACCCGCGACATCCCGAACGTCGGTGAAGAGGCGCTGCGCAACCTCGACGAGGCTGGCATCGTCTACATCGGCGCCGAGGTTCTGCCGGGCGACATTCTGGTGGGCAAGATCACCCCCAAGGGTGAATCGCCGATGACGCCGGAAGAAAAGCTGCTGCGCGCCATCTTTGGCGAAAAGGCGTCGGACGTCCGTGACACCTCGCTGCGCCTGCCGCCCGGTGCGTTTGGCACGATCGTCGAAGTGCGGGTGTTCAACCGGCACGGCGTCGACAAGGACGAACGCGCCTTGCAGATCGAGCGTGAAGAGATCGAGCGTCTGGCCCGTGACCGGGACGACGAATTGGCCATTCTGGAGCGGAACATCTATTCGCGCCTGAAGACGCTGATCACGGGCAAAACCGCGCTGAAGGGCCCGAAGGGCATCAAGGCGGGGTCGACGATTGATGAGGAACTGCTGGGCACGCTGTCGCGCGGTCAGTGGTGGCAACTGGCGCTGGAAGGCGAGTCGGATGCCAAGGACGTCGAAGCCCTGCACGACCAGTTCGAGGCGCAAAAGCGGGCGCTGGACAACCGGTTCGATGACAAGGTGGAAAAGGTCCGTCGCGGTGACGATCTGCCTCCGGGCGTGATGAAGATGGTCAAGGTGTTCGTCGCGGTGAAGCGCAAGCTGCAACCGGGCGACAAGATGGCCGGTCGTCATGGCAACAAGGGTGTTATCTCCAAGGTCGTTCCGATCGAGGATATGCCCTTCCTGGCCGATGGCACCCATGTTGACCTCGTTCTCAACCCGCTCGGCGTGCCGTCGCGGATGAACGTGGGCCAGATCCTGGAAACCCATATGGGTTGGGCTGCACGGGGCTTGGGCATTCAGATCGACGACGCGCTGAAGGAGTATCGCCGGTCCGGCGACATGACTCCGGTGCGGGACGCGGTGCGGTTTGCCTATGGCGACGAGACCTATGACAGCGAGTTTGCCCACCGGACCGAGGATGATTTCCTGGAACTGGCAGGCAATGTGACGCGCGGTGTGCCGATTGCATCGCCGGTGTTCGACGGGGCCAAGGAAAGCGACGTCAATGACGCGCTGACCCGCGCCGGGTTTGACACGTCGGGTCAGTCGGTGGTGTTCGATGGCCGTTCGGGCGAGCAATTCGCCCGCAAGGTCACCGTCGGCGTGAAGTACATGCTGAAACTGCACCACTTGGTCGACGACAAGCTGCACGCACGTTCGACCGGTCCGTACTCGCTGGTCACGCAGCAGCCACTGGGTGGCAAGGCGCAGTTCGGTGGTCAGCGTCTGGGCGAGATGGAGGTTTGGGCGCTGGAAGCCTACGGCGCCGCCTATACCTTGCAAGAGATGCTGACGGTCAAGTCGGACGACGTGGCAGGCCGGACCAAGGTCTATGAAAGCATCGTCAAGGGCGAGGACAATTTCGAAGCCGGGGTTCCGGAATCGTTCAACGTTCTTGTCAAAGAGGTCCGCGGTTTGGGCCTCAACATGGAACTCCTGGATGCGGAGGAAGAGTGACGGCGGGTTAACCCCCGCCTTCACCTCCCCCGCCGCCCCCATTCCCAAGGAATAGACATGAACCAGGAAATCTCGACCAACCCGTTCAACCCGGTTGCGCCTGTCAAGACCTTCGACGAAATCAAGATCAGCCTGGCTTCGCCCGAGCGGATTTTGTCGTGGTCGTTCGGCGAGATCAAGAAGCCGGAAACCATCAACTACCGCACGTTCAAGCCCGAGCGTGACGGACTGTTCTGTGCGCGTATCTTTGGCCCTATCAAGGATTACGAATGCCTGTGCGGCAAATACAAGCGCATGAAGTATCGCGGCGTTGTCTGCGAAAAGTGCGGCGTTGAAGTCACGCTGCAAAAGGTGCGGCGCGAGCGGATGGGGCATATCGAGCTTGCCTCGCCGGTGGCGCATATCTGGTTCCTGAAATCGCTGCCCAGCCGCATCGGCCTGATGCTGGACATGACGCTGCGGGATCTGGAGCGGGTTCTGTATTTCGAGAACTATGTGGTGATCGAGCCGGGTCTGACCGACCTGACCTATCAGCAGCAGTTGACCGAAGAAGAGTATCTGGACGCGCAGGACCAATACGGCGCTGACGCCTTTACCGCCAACATTGGCGCCGAGGCGATCCGTGAGATGCTGGTCAACATTGATCTGGAGTCTTTGGCCGAAAACCTGCGGGCGGACTTGAAAGAGGCCACCGGCGAGTTGAAGCCAAAGAAGATCATCAAGCGTTTGAAGATCGTTGAATCCTTCCTGGAATCCGGCAACCGCCCGGAGTGGATGGTTCTGACCGTTCTGCCGGTCATCCCGCCGGAACTGCGCCCGCTGGTGCCGCTGGATGGGGGCCGTTTCGCCACGTCCGACCTGAACGACCTGTACCGCCGCGTGATCAACCGCAACAACCGTCTGAAGCGGCTGATCGAACTGCGTGCGCCCGACATCATTGTTCGGAACGAAAAGCGGATGCTGCAAGAGGCGGTTGACGCCTTGTTCGACAACGGCCGTCGTGGCCGCGTCATCACGGGCACCAACAAGCGGCCCCTCAAGTCCCTCAGCGATATGCTCAAGGGCAAGCAGGGCCGCTTCCGTCAGAACCTTTTGGGCAAGCGCGTGGACTTCTCGGGTCGTTCGGTCATCGTGACCGGGCCGGAGTTGAAGTTGCATCAGTGCGGGTTGCCGAAGAAGATGGCGCTGGAGCTGTTCAAGCCGTTCATCTATTCGCGGCTGGAGGCGAAGGGGCTTTCGAGCACCGTCAAGCAGGCCAAGAAGCTGGTGGAAAAGGAGCGTCCCGAGGTTTGGGACATCCTGGATGAAGTGATCCGCGAGCATCCGGTTTTGCTGAACCGCGCGCCGACGCTGCACCGTCTGGGCATCCAGGCGTTTGAGCCGATCCTGATTGAAGGCAAGGCGATCCAGTTGCACCCATTGGTCTGTTCGGCCTTCAACGCCGACTTTGACGGCGACCAGATGGCTGTGCACGTGCCGCTGTCTTTGGAAGCGCAGCTTGAAGCCCGCGTTCTGATGATGTCGACGAACAACGTTCTGTCGCCTGCCAACGGCGCGCCGATCATTGTTCCGTCGCAGGATATGGTGTTGGGCCTTTATTACACTACCATGCAGCGTAAGGGCATGATCGGTGAAGGTATGGCCTTTACCGATGTGGATGAAGTCGAGCACGCCTTGGCTGCGGGTATTCTGCACCTGCATGCGGGGATCAAGGCCCGCATCCGTCAGGTTGACGAAGAAGGCAACATCGTCTGGAAGCGGTTCGACACCACTGCCGGGCGTCTGCGTCTGGGCAACCTGTTGCCGCTGAACGCCAAAGCGCCGTTTGACCTGGTCAACCGGCTGCTGCGGAAAAAGGACGTTCAGACCGTCATCGACACTGTCTATCGCTACTGCGGTCAGAAAGAATCGGTGATCTTCTGTGACCAGATCATGGGTCTGGGCTTCCGGGAAGCGTTCAAGGCTGGCATCAGCTTTGGCAAGGACGACATGCTGATCCCCGACACCAAATGGCCGATCGTGAACGCGGTCCGCGATCAGGTGAAGGAATTCGAACAGCAGTATATGGACGGCCTGATCACCCAGGGCGAGAAGTACAACAAGGTGGTCGACGCGTGGTCCAAGTGCTCGGACAACGTCGCGGCCGAGATGATGAAGGAAATTTCGGCGGTTCGGTATACGGACGAAGGCGCTGAAATGGAACCGAACTCGGTTTACATGATGTCCCACTCGGGGGCGCGGGGTTCGCCGGCACAGATGAAACAGTTGGGCGGGATGCGCGGCCTTATGGCCAAGCCGTCGGGCGAGATCATCGAAACGCCGATCATCTCGAACTTCAAGGAAGGTCTGACCGTTCTGGAATACTTCAACTCGACCCATGGGGCGCGTAAGGGCCTTGCGGATACGGCGTTGAAGACGGCGAACTCGGGGTATCTGACGCGGCGTCTGGTGGACGTGGCGCAGGATTGCATCGTTCGTTCGCATGATTGCGGCACGGACAATGCGATCACCGCCGATGTGGCCGTGAACGACGGTGAAGTGGTGCAGTCCTTGGCCGAGCGCGTGCTGGGTCGGGTTGCTGCCGATGACATCTGCGTTCCGGGCACGACCGAGGTGATCGTGGCGCGCGGCGAGTTGATCGACGAGCGTCGCGCCGACCTGATCCATCAGGCCGCTGTGGCATCGGCGCGTATCCGCAGCCCGCTGACCTGCGAGGCTGAGGAGGGCGTTTGCGCCATGTGCTATGGTCGTGACCTTGCACGCGGCACCTTGGTGAACCAGGGCGAGGCTGTCGGCATCATCGCCGCGCAGTCGATTGGCGAACCCGGCACGCAGCTGACGATGCGGACGTTCCACATCGGCGGCATCGCACAGGGTGGGCAGCAGTCCTTCCTGGAAGCGAGCCAAGAGGGCCGGATCGAGTTCCGCAATGCGAACCTGCTGTCCAACGCTTTGGGCGAGCAGATCGTGGTGGGCCGCAGCATGTCCATCGCCATCGTGGACGATGCGGGCCAGGACCGCGCCGTGCACAAGTTGACCTATGGCGCCAAGATCCACTCGATCGACGGCACCCAGGTCAAGCGCGGCACCAAGCTGTTCGAATGGGACCCCTATACCCTGCCGATCATCGCCGAAAAGGCCGGGGTTGCGCGGTTTGTCGACCTGGTTTCGGGCATCTCGGTGCGCGAAGACACGGACGAAGCGACGGGCATGACACAGAAGATCGTGTCGGACTGGCGTTCCGCCCCCAAGGGCAACGACCTGAAGCCGGAAATCATCATCATGAATCCCGAAACCGGTGAACCGGTCCGCGGGGAGACGGGTGCGCCGATTTCCTATGGCATGTCGGTGGACGCCATTTTGTCGGTGGAAGATGGCCAGACCATTCGCCCCGGCGATGTGGTTGCCCGTATTCCGCGCGAAGGTGCCAAGACCAAGGACATCACGGGCGGTCTGCCGCGTGTGGCCGAATTGTTCGAAGCCCGTCGTCCGAAGGACCACGCGATCATCGCGGAAGCGGACGGCTATGTCCGCTTTGGCAAGGACTACAAGAACAAGCGCCGCATCACGGTGGAGCCGGTGGACGAAACGCTGCAAGCGCAGGAATACATGGTGCCCAAGGGCAAGCATATTCCGGTGCAGGAAGGCGACTTTGTCCAGAAGGGCGACTACATCATGGACGGCAACCCGGCCCCGCACGACATCTTGCGGATCCTGGGGGTCGAGGCGCTGGCCAACTACATGATCGACGAAGTGCAGGACGTCTACCGTCTGCAAGGCGTGAAGATCAACGACAAGCACATCGAGGTGATTGTCCGTCAGATGCTGCAAAAGTTCGAAATCCTGGACAGCGGGGAAACCACGCTGCTCAAGGGTGAGACTGTGGACAAGGCCGAGTTGGACGAAAACAATGACAAGGCGATCAAACACGGGATGCGTCCGGCGATTGCCGAGCCCATCCTTCTGGGGATCACCAAGGCCAGCCTGCAAACCCGCAGCTTCATCTCGGCGGCGTCGTTCCAGGAAACCACGCGGGTGCTGACCGAGGCTTCGGTTCAGGGCAAGCGCGACAAACTGGTTGGCCTGAAGGAAAACGTCATCGTGGGTCGTCTGATCCCGGCCGGCACCGGTGGTGCCACCAGCCGCGTCAAGAAGATTGCGTCGGACCGCGACCAGACCGTGATCGAGGCCCGCAAGTCGGACGCCGAGGCCGCGATTGCCCTGGCCGCGCCGATGATGGTGATGGACATCGAGGACGAAGACACGGGTGGGTTTGACTCGGGTCTGGTCGATACGGTGGAAAGCCGCGATCTGTGATCGGTTGAAAAGCTGACAAAGGCCCCCTGGGAAACCGGGGGGCCTTTGTCGTTGAATTGCCTGCTGCGATGGCGGCGTGGTCCCTGATTGCCGCCTCTGGTCGCTGGGCGCGGGGCCTGATACGAGGGCGCCGGACAGCGGGAGTGAAAATATGTCGGACAATTCGCGGGGGGTGCTGCTCATGTGCGCCTCGATGCTGGCATTCACGTTGAACGACACGCTGGTCAAGGCGGCGCTGGTGGCGGGCATGAACTTGTTCCAGGTGATTTCCCTGCGCGGGATTGGCGCGGCCTTGGGGTTGATGGTGCTGGCGCTGTGGCAAAATGGCGGGCTGAACCTGTGGCCTGCGGGGCCCGACCGCAAGTTCCTGATCCTGCGGACGATGGGCGAGGTTGGGGCGACCTTTTGTTTTCTGGTGGCGTTGGAGCATATGCCCTTGGCGAACCTCTCGGCCATCCTGCAATCGTTGCCCCTGGTCGTGACGCTGGCCGCAGCGCTGCTGCTGGGCGAAAAGATCGGCTGGCGGCGCATTTCGGCGATTGTGGTGGGCTTTGTCGGCGTGATGATGATCATCCGGCCGGGGGCTGCGGATTTTGATCAGTGGTCGGTGCTGGGTCTGGGGTCGGTGGCCTTTGTTGTCTTGCGTGACCTGGCGACGCGGCGGTTTTCCAGCGGGCTGCCCTCGACCACGGGGGCGCTGTGGGCGGCGATTTCGGTCCTGAGCATCGGGGTCGTCGGGGCAACGGGGCAGGGCTGGCAGCCGGTTAGTCTGGTGGCAGGATTGCAGATTGCCGGGGCGGCGGCCTTTCTGATCATGGGATACATCTTTGCGATCATGGTGATGCGGGTGGGGGAAATCGGCGTGGTGGCGCCGTTCCGCTATACATCCTTGTTGTTCGCGATCATTCTGGGCTGGCTGCTGTTCGGCACGCTGCCCGACCAGTGGACCATGATCGGCGGGGCGATCACGGTTGCGTCGGGTCTGTTCATCTTGCAGCGGCAAAGGATCAAGGCGTTGCCCAATGGCGGCTGACAGGGATACGGCATGGATTTGGGGGGGCGGCGGTCTATGTCCTGACCCAAGCCGTGCTGCGTATCGCCCTTGGCGGCGCGCTGGAGGTCGATGAGGCCGAGATGCTGCTGATGTCGCAGGACTGGGCCCTGGGCTATGGCCCGCAGTTTCCGCTGTATAACTGGGCGCAGGTTCTGGTGTTTTGGATGCTGGGGCCGGGCACGGCGGGGCTGGCGGTGCTGAAAGCGGCGGTGTTGTGGCTGGCCGTGGCGGGGCTGTGGTTTGCGATGCGGGTCGCGTTCACCGACCGGCGGGCGGCGATTGCGGCGACCCTGTCGCTGGCCTTTTTGCCCAATGTGATCTGGGAATTTCAGCGCGCTTCGTCCCATTCCATAGCGATGCTGGCGGCTGTGACCTGGACGTTGTGGGCATGGTTTTCCGTGATGGCACGGCCCAGGTGGCGGACCTGGCTGTTGCTGGGGCTGATCATGGGGCTTGCGGGTTGTCCAAGGCGAACTACTGGGCGGTGCCGCTGGGGTTGGGTGTGGCGAGCCTAGGCTATTGGCCGCGGGGGCGGGGGGTGCTGTTGTCGCTGGCCGTGGCGGGTGGGATCGTGGCACTGCCCTATGCCTGGGCGGTGCTGCATCCGGCGGAGAGTCTGGCGTCGGTCAGCAAGTTCTATCAGGCGGAGCCGGTCTTGTGGCCCTGGGTCAGGGGCTTGGGGCAGTTGGCGGGCAATCTTGTGGCGGGGCTGATATTGGCGTTGCTGATCGGCGGGGCGCTGTGGGTGACGGCGCGGCCCGGGCCGATGCCGGTGGCGACGCGGATCCTGTTGCGGGCGGCGGTGTTGAACCTGCTGCTGGCGGTGGTTCTGGTTGTGACGGTGGGGGCGACCAAGATTCAGGCGCGCTGGTTGGTGCCGGTGTTCGTGATGGGGACTGCGGCGGGTTTCGGCTGGCTGGCACCGGCGCTGACGCGGCGGGCGTTTCGGGCGGTGCCGACGGCCGCTGTGGTGTGTGCCCTGCTGACGGTGGTGGGGATGGTGCACCTGCGGTTGGCGCCGGGCAACACGGCGACACTGGATTTTCGCCCGGCGCTGGACATGGTCAACCGGATCGACCCGCCGCGCCTGATGGGCGACTATTTCACGGCGGGCAATCTGCGGCTGCTGGCGCCCGAGCGCAGGATCGGCCCGCTGGAGGAGATCGGGGACGAGGGGGTGCTGATTCTGGGGGCGCTGCCCCAACTGCCACAGGGAATGGTGGTGAAGGAAAGCGGGGCGTTGACGCTGGGCTACGGCGGGCGGTCGGACAGGCGGTTTACGCTGCAATATCACATGTTAGTGCCGCAATTCCTGAACTGACCCATTGCTGGCGCACGTCGCCCGATGGAAGCCTGCATGAACTTGTCAATCGTCATCCCGGCCCGCAACGAGGCCGAGGCCATCATCGGCTTGGCCGAGGCGATTGACCGGGCCATGGCCGGTTTTACCCCGTTCGAGATTATCGTCGTGGATGACGGGTCCGATGACGATTCCGTCGCCCGGCTGGAGGCGCGGGCGGCAACGTTGCCGCATCTGCGTCTGGTGCGTCATGCTCTATCGGCGGGGCAAAGTGCGGCGGTGCATTCGGGGGTGCAAGCAGCGCGGGCGCAAATTGTGCTGACGCTGGACGGTGACGGCCAGAACCCGCCCGAGGAGTTGCCCAGGTTGGCCGCCGTTCTGCTGGCCGATACCACCCGGCGCATCGGGCTGGTGGCGGGGCAAAGGGTGCGGCGGCAGGACACCTAGTCCAAGAAAATCGCCTCGCGTCTGGCCAATGGCGTCCGGGGCTGGGTCCTGCAAGACAACACCCGCGACTCGGGCTGCGGGCTCAAGGCGTTGCGGCGCGACGCCTTTTTGGCGCTGCCCTATTTCCACCACATGCACCGTTATCTGCCCGCGCTGTTTGCCCGCGACGGCTGGCAGGTGGCCCATGTCGATGTCGCTCATCGGGCGCGGGGGGCGGGACGGTCGAACTATTCCAATCTTCAGCGTGGGTTGGTCGGGTTGGTCGATCTGATCGGGGTGGCGTGGTTGCTGCGCCGCCGGAAAATGGCCCAACCCGTCGAGGAGGGGCGCTGATGCATTCCGTGCTGACGGCGGTGGGCGTCGACTCGAACGCCGATGCGATCTGGGTCGCGGTGGGGTTGCTGGGACAGTTGCTGTTCACCGCGCGGTTTCTGGTGCAGTGGGTTGCGTCTGAAAAGGCCGGGCGGTCGGTGGTGCCGGTGGCCTTTTGGTACGTCTCGATCGCGGGATCGGTCGTGGTGCTGGCTTACGGCCTCCACAAGCTTGACCCCGCCATCATCTTGGGGCAACTGCCCGGAACGGTGATCTAAAGCCGCAATCTGTGGCTGATCCGGGCAGAGCGTCGGCCCGGCCTTGGGCGTGCAAGCGCTGTTGACTTCCCGCCCGACTCCCCCTAGAAGCCGCCTATCTTGCGCGGGGGTCACTCCATCGTGTGGGGTTCAAATGAACGAAGTGGTCATGATCCGGGCCCCAAATGCCCCGATCCTCTGAAATTCCACCGCACCGCACCCGGATGGGCGCGTCTGCGGTTTTGCGTTTTGTGATTCGCACAAGACGTGTCGAGAAGTGGCGCCCCAGGTCCGGGGCGAGTATTGACAGCGCAACACGAGGAACGTGAATGCCGACTATTCAACAGCTGATCCGCAAACCGCGGGAAGCCGTGATCCGCAAATCCAAGTCGCAGCACTTGGAAGGATCGCCGCAAAAACGGGGTGTGTGCACCCGTGTCTACACCACAACCCCGAAAAAGCCGAACTCGGCCATGCGGAAAGTCGCCAAGGTGCGTCTGACCAACAGCTTTGAGGTCATCTGCTATATCCCCGGTGAAAAGCATAACCTTCAGGAACACTCTGTGGTTCTGATCCGCGGCGGCCGTATCAAGGATTTGCCCGGTGTGCGTTACCACATCCTGCGCGGTGTTCTGGATACCCAGGGCGTCAAAGAACGTCGTCAGCGTCGTTCGAAATACGGCGCCAAGCGTCCGAAGTGAGGGAATAAAACATGTCACGTCGTCACGCCGCTGAAAAACGCGAAGTATTGCCGGACGCCAAGTATGGCGACAAGGTCCTGACCAAGTTCATGAACAACCTGATGCTGGACGGCAAGAAGTCCGTCGCAGAAGGCATCGTTTATGGCGCCCTGGAACGTGTTCAGACCCGTCTGAAGCGCGAACCGATCTCCGCTTTCCACGAAGCCCTGGAAAACGTGAAGCCGTCACTTGAGGTTCGCAGCCGCCGCGTTGGTGGTGCGACCTATCAGGTTCCGGTCGAAGTGCGCACCGAGCGCCGCGAAGCCCTGGCCATCCGCTGGCTGATCATCGCTGCCCGCAAGCGCAACGAAAACACCATGGAAGAGCGTCTGGCTGCCGAATTGTCGGATGCCGTTAACAACCGTGGCACCGCCGTCAAAAAGCGGGAAGACACCCACAAGATGGCCGACGCAAACAAAGCGTTCAGCCATTATCGCTGGTAAGAGGGCACTATGGCACGCGAATACGCGCTGAACCGATACCGGAACTTTGGTATCATTGCCCACATCGATGCGGGCAAGACCACCACGACCGAGCGTATCCTGTACTACACAGGCAAAACCCACAAAATCGGCGAAGTGCATGATGGCGCTGCGACGATGGACTGGATGGAGCAAGAGCAAGAGCGTGGCATCACGATCACCTCGGCTGCGACCACGACCTTCTGGCAGCGCCAGATCGATAGCGACAACACCGCGTCGGACGACAAATACCGTTTCAACATCATCGACACCCCCGGCCACGTCGACTTCACCATCGAAGTCGAACGTTCGCTGGCGGTGCTGGATGGTGCTGTGGTCCTGCTGGACGGCAACGCCGGTGTGGAACCGCAGACCGAAACTGTGTGGCGTCAGGCTGACCGCTACAAGGTGCCGCGGATCGTGTTCGTCAACAAGATGGACAAGACCGGCGCTGACTTCATGAACTGCGTCAAGATGATCGCCGACCGTACCGGCGCTGTCCCCTGCCCGATCCAACTGCCGATCGGTGCCGAGGACAAGCTGGAAGGCATCATCGACCTGATCACGATGGAAGAGTGGGTCTATCAGGGTGAAGATCTGGGCGCGTCCTGGATCCGTCAACCGATCCGCGCGAACCTGAAGGAAGAGGCCGACAAGTGGCGCTACAACCTGCTGGAACTGGCCGTTGGCCAGGACGATGCAGCGATGGAAGCCTATCTTGAGGGCAACGAGCCCGACGAAGCCACGCTGCGCAAGCTGATCCGCAAGGGCACGCTGGCCATCGACTTCATCCCGATCCTGGCCGGTTCGGCGTTCAAGAACAAAGGCGTGCAGCCTATGCTGAACGCCGTGATCGACTTCCTGCCCGATCCCTTGGACGTGCCCGCCTACCTGGGTTTCGCGCCGGGTGACGAGACGGAAACGCGCAACATCAGCCGTTCGGCCGATGATGACCAGCCCTTCTCGGGTCTGGCGTTCAAGATCATGAACGACCCCTTCATGGGCACCCTGACCTTTACCCGCATCTATTCGGGTCAGGTCAAAAAGGGCGACCAGATCTACAACGCGACCAAGGGCCGCAAAGAGCGGATCGGCCGTATGGTCATGATGCACGCCAACAAGCAGGAAGAAATCGGCGAGGCTTTCGCGGGTGACATCATGGCTTTGGCGGGCCTCAAGGAAACCACGACGGGCGACACCCTGTGTGATGCCGCCAAGCCGGTGGTTCTGGAAACCATGACCTTCCCGACCCCCGTGATCGAGATCGCCGTGGAACCCAAGACCAAGGCCGACCAGGAAAAGATGGGCATCGCTTTGGCCCGTCTGGCCGCCGAGGATCCGTCCTTCCGCGTTGAAACCGATGTTGAATCGGGTCAGACGATCATGAAGGGCATGGGGGAACTTCACCTCGATATCCTGGTTGACCGTATGCGTCGCGAATTCAAGGTTGAGGCGAACATCGGTGCACCGCAAGTGGCGTATCGTGAAACGATCAGCCGCGAGACGGAAATCGACTATACCCACAAGAAGCAGACCGGTGGCACGGGCCAGTTCGCCCGTATCAAGCTGATCATCACCCCGACAGAGCCCGGCGAAGGATATTCCTTCGAGAGCAAGGTCGTGGGCGGTGCGGTGCCCAAGGAATACATCCCCGGCGTCGAAAAAGGCATCAAGTCCGTGATGGACTCGGGGCCGTTGGCAGGCTTCCCGGTGATCGACTTCAAGGTGCAGCTGGTTGACGGCGCGTTCCACGATGTTGACTCCTCGGTTCTTGCCTTCGAAATCGCCGCCCGCGCTGCCATGCGCGACGGGTTGAAGAAGGCCGGGGCCAAGCTGCTGGAACCGATCATGAAGGTCGACGTGGTCACCCCGGAAGACTTTACCGGCGGCGTCATCGGCGATCTGACCTCGCGTCGGGGCATGATCCAGGGCCAGGACAGCATGGGCAATGCCAACGTCATCCACGCGATGGTGCCCTTGGCGAACATGTTCGGCTATATCAACAACTTGCGGTCGATGACTTCGGGACGGGCGACCTTCTCGATGAGCTTTGACCACTATGACACCGTCCCGCAGAACCTGTCGGACGAAATCCAGAAGAAGTTCGCATAACAACAGCGGTGCGTGGGAAACCACGCACCCTACCCAACCGTAGGGTGCGTGATTTCACGCACCGCCACCGAAATGAGGAGTGACCCTGATGGGTAAGGCAAAGTTTGAACGCAACAAACCGCACGTCAACATTGGCACGATCGGCCACGTTGACCACGGCAAGACGACGCTGACCGCGGCGATCACCAAGTATTTCGGCGAATTCAAGGCCTATGACCAGATCGACGGCGCGCCGGA